>CAZBJB010000068.1:0-3173 GCA_964492105.1 uncultured Zetaproteobacteria bacterium | reverse complement strand
AAATGGGCCGAAGTGGGGAAGCCGATCGCCGCTCATGAGTTTTGCAAGAGGCTCGAAGATTAGATTTATCGGGTTAGATGTCCACAAGGATTTCATCACAGTAGCGATTTCGGATGAAGGACGTGGGAAAGCGATCAGTTTTGGTGAGATTGCAAACACGCCGGCGGCCATAGCCAAACCGGTGAGGCGATTGGGACGGGACGGGTATGATTTGTGTTTTGTGTACGAAGCGGGCTGTTTCGGATTTGGTTTGTACCGGCAGTTGACGACTTTGACTGAAGAGGTCAGGCATTTGGTGCAGACATGGCACCGGGTGTCGGTTGTGGATGCATGACAGGCACTGCGCGGTGTATCGCTGATTGCCTGGTATGCACAGAAGCGGTTGATCCTCTTGTTGGCATTGTTGCTGGCAATAACGAGTGCCCTCGTCGGGGAGGGTATTACCTTCAAGCTTGCGTTACCGCCTTGATTTGCAGTTTGATCAGTTCGGCGATGCCTGTCTGCGCCAATTCCTTCAATGCCACCATCCGATCCCATGACACCGGTCTGCCTTCAGCCGTAGCCTGTATTTCGATCATGCCGCCGTCCGCGCTCATCACGAAATTGGCATCCACCCGTGCCCGTGAATCCTCGCTGTATTCCAAATCAAGCAACACTTCGTTATCTACAAACCCGCAACTGACGGCGGCAACCTGCTCCATAATCGGGTCTTCATCGAGTACGCCCTCCCCGAGCAAGCTGTTGACGGCGATACGCAGTGCCACCCACGCGCCGGTAATGGAGGCGGTGCGCGTGCCTCCGTCCGCCTGTAGTACATCGCAGTCCAGCTGAATCTGGCGTTCACCCAGTTTTTCCAAGTCTACCACGGCGCGCAGGGAGCGACCGATCAGACGCTGAATCTCCATTGTTCGCCCGTTCTGTCTGCCGCGTATGGCTTCACGGCCCCCGCGCGTATGCGTGGCGCGGGGCAGCATGCCGTATTCGCCCGTTACCCAGCCCTTGCCCTTGTTGCGCAGAAAAGGTGGCACTTTTTCCTCGACCGATGCGGTACAAAGCACGCGTGTATGGCCAAAACTGATCAGCGCCGAACCCTCCGCATGCAGATTGAAGCCGGTATCAATATGCACCGGCCTGAGTTCATCCGGTCGCCTGTTCTCACGCATGGGATTCCCCGTACCGATTAAAAAATTTCATTAACCACGCCACTTTCCCGTTTATCGTTTCAGCCACCGCATCAACTGATCCGCACGCATGACCCCGGCATGTTTTCGACCGTCACGGGCGATCAGGGTAGGCGTTCCGGTAATACCTAGGCTGGCAGCGAGTTTCAGATTCTTATCGATGGGCGTCTTGCAGACGTTTGATTTAATGTGGTTCAGCGGAACGCCGGTCACCATGATATCCCGAAGCGTCTTGAACCGGTCTTTTGAACACCATATAGCCATTGCTTCAGCGCGGGCCCTGGGATGGATTTGTACCAAGGGGAACAGGAATGTGTATACCTTCACGCCCGTGACCTTGGTCAGTTCCTGCTCAAGCCGACGACAGTAGGGACATTCCGGGTCGGTAAAGATAGCCACGGGAACCCCTTGTAGATCGCCGGATACAATAGCGTCTTTCAGGGGCAGCATGTTCCAGTCCACACGATTGATGTCCTCCAGTCGCGCAGCCGTTAAATCCTTACGACTCTTTGTGCTGAAGATATGCCCGGAAATCAGGTGGTTCCCGGATGCATCAGTATAGAAAATATGGCTACCGGAGCGTATCTCATACAGGCCGGGGATGGCATTCAGGGGTTTGATGGCATCCACCCTGAAATGGGGGGAAAGCCGGGAAACATTGGTTCGGATGGTTTGCTCCACCTTGGCGATGCCCTGATGTGGATCCGCCTGGCAGATTGTTGAGAAAACAGACATGGTCAGAGCCAGGATGAAAAGCGTGCGTGTCATATTCAATCTCCTTGTGTATGAGCAAGTGCTTCAGGATAGCCCATCATGAGGATATAACGAAGAAGAACAAGCATCACGGCCATTCATGAATCATGCGGGCTATGGCGTAACTTCCGACAAAAGTTCCCGGCTGAATTTGCCGTTTCCCCATGGCAGGGCACCAAGAAGGCGCTGCCTGATTGCACCGCCCTTGCCAATGATGATCGTCGTGGGCAGCCCGCGTACACCCAGTCGCATGGCACCGTTCATGTTTCCCATGAGGAGAGGAAAGGGCAACTGTTTCTGATCGAGATAGTTTCTGGCATCGGCCACGTTCTGATCCAGCGAGATCGCAACGAATGGCACGCGCGGATGCCGCGCGTGCCACGCCGCCAGTTCCGGCAACTCCTTCCGGCACGGCGCACACCACGATGCCCAGAAGTGTAAAATGACCGGTTCGCCGGAAAACTCCCTGAGAGAATGCACCACGCCCCTGCCGTCATGCCATTCATATTGAACGGCATGGGCCAGGGGAATAAAAAACAGCATGCCTGCCAAAAGCGCCGATATTCGAATCGTTTGCATCATGAACCTCCATTCATTTTTCCAGGCATTGCCTGACAGGGATCTTGTCCAGGAGCCTGTCGGACTCATGAGAAATCTACTG
Organism: uncultured Zetaproteobacteria bacterium; assembly: GCA_964492105.1. Classification (GTDB taxonomy): domain Bacteria; phylum Pseudomonadota; class Zetaproteobacteria; order Mariprofundales; family Mariprofundaceae; genus JAUZQZ01. The sequence continues at coordinate 578 of CAZBJB010000068.1, read as the reverse complement.
CGCGACAGACTCCCGTCCCGCATTATTCATGAATGCCGCCGTATCCTTGCCATATCCCGGATCACTGTTCGACAAGATAGTGGCACCGCGCTGATCCGCATCCGTATTGTCGTCCGTGAACAATATGTGCGTAGCATGGTCTTTCGGTGTCACGAGATCAAAGAGATCCAAGCGAAAAAAGATGAGGGAGGTTACACCCCGAACTATCCTGCATGATTCATAAATCGCCATAATGATTACGCTGGGCCTTTGTTCGCAACGAATTCCGGGGAAAGAGGCCGTAGCCATACGTGCCTTCCGGCACCATGGGGAAAGGAACGAAACAGGAGATACCCGACAGAAACCTGCTTTGGAAGCCTCGCACTTGACACACAAGGATGGTTTTACTATTTTTAACGCATGCAGATGCCGGGATGGTGAAATTGGTAGACACGCCAGGCTCAAAATCTGGTTTCCGCAAGGAAGTGCCGGTTCGACTCCGGCTCCCGGTACCACAATAAAAACAAGCACTTACGCTATTTTGAATGTAAATATTCGGCTAGGCCGTTTTACTGAGTTTCAGTCAGTTTATTTTTGTA
>CAZBJB010000067.1:0-3220 GCA_964492105.1 uncultured Zetaproteobacteria bacterium | reverse complement strand
GCTGGCCACCGGAGAGAATGACGCCGCGCTCGCCAATCAGGGTATCGTATCCCTTCGGAAGCGTGATAATAAATTCATGCGCGTTGGCTGCCCTGGCCACCTCCTCCACGCGTACATGTTCAACTTGGTCAAGGCCATAGGCGATATTATTCAATACCGTGTCATTGAACAGAATGACCTCCTGCGTCACCATTGCCATCTGAGATCGCAGGGAGGATTGTGTCAGGTTGCGTACGTCCAGACCGTCAATCAATACCGCGCCGCCGGTTACATCCATGAAGCGCGGCAGCAAATTAACCAGGGATGTTTTGCCGGCGCCGCTGCGCCCCACCAGTGCCACCACCTCGCCAACACGAACATCAAAACTGACATCCGACAGTACCTGTTTATCTGTTCCCGCATATTGAAGCGCTACATGATCGAAACGAATATCCTTGCAAAAGCTGGATAGATCGACGGCATCCGGTGCATCCTCCACCGCTACGGGTTCATCCAGAATCTCGAATACACGTTCGGACGCCGCCAGCCCCTGCTGAATATCATTATTGGCGCGTGAAAGCCGTTTGACCGGCTCATAAAGCATGATCAGCGCAGCCAGAAAAGACACCAGTGTACCCGCAGTGGTTACACCGGAGGCTACGCGTATTCCGCCATAAAACAGCACACCGGCGATGCCAAAACCGGCCAATAGTTCCATGATAGGGAAAGAAAGCGCCTGTACCCGGAATATGCGCATCTGATGATGCAAAAAATCTCCCGTCAATTTATGGAAACGCCCACATTCGTAATCCTCCATCCCGAATGCCTTTACCACGCGGATACCACTCACGGTTTCTTCAACCATGCTGGTCAATTCCCCCATGGAAACCTGCCCGTCCAAACTCGCATGCCTCATCTTCTTGCCGAATCGGATGATGGGGTAAATCACCAGTGGAAAAACTAGCAGGGCAATCAATGCCAGAGTCCAGTCTTGAAAAAACACCACGCCAAGTAAAAAGATAATGCTGACTGAATCACGCATCAAAGCGGTTACGGAAGTGCTGGCCGCCGCCTGTACCAGTGTTACGTCATAGCTGATACGCGCCAACAATTCGCCTGTCTTGCAATGTGTAAAAAAACCCAGGGACTGTCTGGCCAGATGGTCATAAATACGGTTGCGCAGGTCATAGATGACCTTTTGACCAACATAGCCCATCAGGAACGCCTGTCCGTAGTAGGCGCCACCCTTGATAACGTATAAACCGATAATCAGGAGTGGGATAAGGTAAATTAAGGCCGGATTCTTTCCCGACAATGCCTCATCCAGTGCTGGCTTCAAGGACCATGCCAGAGCTGCGGTCGTTCCGCCCAGCATCACCATGCAACCCATGGCAATCGCCACACGCGTACGATACGGCCGTAAAAAACCCAGCAACCTTATATACATGTACTGTTCAGGAAATCATCAGGATTTCGGTGAACCGGAAGCTGCGATGCGCGTCTGTCGCCTAGATGATGGCAATCGCCCTTGCCGTCGCAGAAAGGCTTTGCTTGCCTGAAACAAGGCCATAGCTAACTGCTTCTGATGCTTTCGGCTGTGGAGCAACCGTTCCCGCCTCGGGTTAGAGATGTAATCCAGCTCCACCAACACACTTGGAATTTCCGGCGCCCCCAGCACAACAAATCGGGCGTGCTTGGGAACGCTGTACTTGATGGGGCCGATACGCCGAATATACTTTAACATCTCATCCGCCAATAATTCGGAGCTATTCAGATTTTCACGAGTGATGAGATCCGCGAGGATACGACTCACCAACGGATCCTGAACCTCCCCTGACCTGACGCCCCCAATGGCATCCGAAGCATTTTCTTTTCTGGCCAGCATCGCGGCCATATGATCCGATGCGCCCTTTTCGGACAGGGTATAAACACTGGCACCCGCAACATTTCGTTGCCGTACCGCATCCGCATGAATGCTAATCATCATATCCGCTTTGGCTTCGCGAGCCAGGCGCACGCGGCGTTTCAGTGGAATAAAATAATCTCCTTTACGAATCAACACGGCCCGCATACCTGGTTGTGCATTGATCGCACGGGCCAGTCTCCTGGCAACCGCCAGCGTCACATTTTTTTCCTTGACGCCATGTGGGCCAATTGCCCCGGGATCCTCACCGCCATGACCGGCATCCACCGCAATGACAATCTGTTTGTGCGCACGCACTGGCACGACGGTGCGTATTTTTTTCTTCTGACGCATCAAATCTATCACCAGACGGTAGGGCTTCCCATGCATGGGTTTGAGTAAAAAGGATCGGGGACGCACGTTTTCTTTCACATCCAGCACCAGCCGTAATATTCCTTTTCTTGGCTGGCCATAACGAATCGCCGTCAGTACCGGATCCTGCCCGATCAGTCCATCCAGCTTGGCATGTAGTGATGTGTGATGCATATCCACCACGATACGTTTCGGTGATTGCAGGCGGAACACCCGGTAATCCACCGGGCCAGTCAAATCCAGAACAAGGCGCGTATGATCCGGCGCTGTCCACAAACGGGCATGCTGAATTGCCTGCGATCCTGCCCATACTACATTGATCCATCCCACAAACCCCAGAAGAACCATGTACAGCACAACGAATCGTTTTAGAACCGGATCCCTTAACATGGCAGCCTCATTGAGGCCGGTATCACAGGCTGCACATGATCTTCGCATACGCGGCGAGCCAATAGCGCTTGATTCACTACTGTCCCGAAGTTTTATCGAATAAATTCAATTGGTTAGCCATATCACAATTTTCCGGTCCGTATTCGGAATCCGTAACGATTTGATTGAACGGGATTCTCCGATGTTCCGAAGAAGAACTGGACGCGCGGGTGTTCCTGTCGCCGGTCAATGGCGGGAGCATGAATGCAATGGTACACTCGCTTCAAGTCGGCAACAGACAAAATGCCATTATTCTCCTTTTATGCTAGTGCGCTGCGGTGCGGACAAAGGCACAAGTCAAGGGCACGGCAGTATTTGTAAATGATGCAGGTTGACGCCAAAGCTAACAGAAAGCAGGTGGCTATCCACCTCAAGTGAATTTACAGCAGTATAGGGACTTGATCTTGGCCCGGACGATAGTCCGTCAAAATCGTAATATGCAAGGATCGCAGAGCGTAAGCGCGCCAGTGTTCTTGTTAATGCTGTTTTGCTTCAGATGGAATTGGACAAATGCCCTGTTTGAATAAGAGACATTCA
>CAZBJB010000066.1:0-3691 GCA_964492105.1 uncultured Zetaproteobacteria bacterium | reverse complement strand
CCGAAGTGATCTCAGCTACCGTCTTTTGCCCCTTGATCGCTTCCAGGGCCACCTGCGCTTTCACCGCTTTGCTATAATGTTTTCGTGTCATCCTCTTCTCCTTTCTGGAGAGAAACACTACCCTTGAATCTACCTTAAGAACCTGTCCTGAATTTGGGGTCCACTATACATTTCATATTGGAAAAGGCTCTATCTTGCATAAAGCTTGCCGGCCTTTTAGAATCCTCCCATCCTGAAGACGGCACCCTTTGTGGACCGAAGCGGAAGGGAAGCGATGAATGAGAAAAAAACAGTCACCGCGGCGGCGCTGTTGCGCGCCAAGCAATGTGATGAGAAAATGGTATGGTTGACGGCATACGATGCCGCAGGCGCAACCATTGCCGAGGAAGCGGGCGTGGACGTACTGTTGGTTGGCGATTCGCTGGGGATGGTCTGCCTCGGCTTCGACACTACCCTCCCCGTCACCCTTGATCAGATGATCCATCATACAGCCGCTGTCGTGCGCGGTCACTCACGGGCATGGGTGGTCTGCGACCTTCCCTTCGGTACCTATCAGCAATCGCCCGAACAGGCATTTGAAACGTCCGTGCGTGTACTGCAGGAAACAGGGTGCGATGCCGTGAAGCTGGAAGGTGGGGAACCGATGGCTGAAACGATTCGCTTCCTGGCGGATCGGGGCATCGCAGTAGTTGCCCACATCGGCCTGACGCCGCAATCCGTTAAAAAATTTGGCGGTTACGGCAAGCGTGGTCAATGTAATGACGAGCAAACACAATTAAAAAACGACGCCAGAGCCGTCACACGGGCCCATGCCGTCGCGCTGCTGCTGGAAAACATTCCGTACGATCTGACCACTGAAATCACCGGTATGGTGGACATTCCTACCGTCGGCATTGGTGCTGGCCCGGCATGTGATGCGCAGGTGCTGGTCTGGCATGATCTATTGGGCATATCCAAAAGGAACCCTCCGTTTGCCCCAGCCTATGCCAATGTACGCCAGGTGATGAACGATGCGATCCGCCAATGGACGAACGACGTCAGGAACGGGCGATTCCCGAAGGATGTATCGTGAATATTGTGGAATCCGAGAAGGACATCCGTAGCTTGCTGACCCAATATCGTGATCAGCACCGCATTGCCCTGGTGCCCACGATGGGTTGCCTGCACGAAGGGCACGCCAGCCTGATTCGTAAAGCCGGAGAACTGGCGGATGTGGTGGTCGTCAGTGTCTATGTGAATCCCTTGCAATTTGGCCCGCATGAAGATTTAAGCGCATACCCGCGCACCCCTGAAGCGGATAAGGAAGCCTGCGAAACGCTTGGTGTAGACGTCATGTTCCACCCCGGGAATCTCTACGTCTCAGGCTGGCCAAACATCACGCTCCACGCCAGCGCACTGTCAGACGTATTATGCGGCGCGACGCGCCCCGGCCATTTCGATGGCGTCGTAACCGTGGTCAACATCCTGTTCAATATCGTCCAGCCGGATATCGCGGTGTTTGGCGAAAAGGACTGGCAACAAATCGCCATCATCCGCCGTATGGTGAGGGACTTACACATACAGATGGAGATCGAGGGTTGCGAAACCGTGCGCGAACCGGATGGGCTGACCATGAGCAGCCGCAACCGCTATTTGTCGGCGGAAGAGCGCAAGCGAGCCGTCACACTCCATACCTGCCTTCAAAAAATACGTGAAAAGATCAAGGAAGGTGAGATGGAATGTGGAAAGCTGCTAAACATTGCCGGGGATGACCTGAAAATAGCTAAAATCGATCCTGAATATCTTACCATCAGGGATCCGGCGACGTTTTCTGAAATCACCCGAATCACAAACCGCCCCGCACGCGCATTCATTGCCGCCACCATTGGCAAAGCGCGCCTGATTGATAACATTGCACTGGAGACGTCATGAATATCACCATGCTGAAATCAAAATTACACCGTGCCACGGTCACACACGCCAATTCGAACTATGAAGGATCCTGCGCTATTGACCGGAACTTGCTGGACGCGGCAGACATTATCCCTTTCGAGCAACTGCACATCTATAATGTCAGTCATGGCGAACGGTTCACCACGTATGCCATCGAAGCACCGCGCGGTTCCGGCATGATCGGCATGAATGGTGCAGCGGCACACAAGGCCGACGCGGGCAATGTGGTTATTCTCTGCACCTATGCCGCCATGAACGAAATGAAAGCAGCCTGTTTTCAGCCAAAACTGGTCTATCTTGATGCGGACAACCGTATCACCCACGCAAGCCACGGAGATCCGGCTGTGGGGCGCCAACAAGACGTTGCTAACTGATCCCGTATTGCGCAACAGGTAGATATTATCTATGCGTTACCAGCCCGTTCCCGATTATCACATGCACACACCCCGCTGCCATCATGCGCGGGGTGATGTTCGCGCATATGCCGAGGCTGCGATTCAGGCCGGATTGACGGAGATCGGCATGTCCGACCATTCGCCGATGCCTGAAGCATTTGATGACGGTTGGCGCATGGACATGCAGGCGTTGAATGATTATCAGCGTGAAGTTGAATCTGTACGTGATGATCTCGCGGGAACATTGAACGTGCGCGTGGGCCTGGAAGCGGATTTCCGTCCCGGAAGCGAAACGGATGTTGCCGCCATCATCGCCTCATACAACTGGGATTATGTGATTGGCTCCGTTCACTATATCGAAGGCTGGGATTTTGATAATCCGGACAGGGTCAAATGTTGGGATGGCTGCGATATTGAGAATGCGTGGTGTACCTATTTCGATCTGGTGGCGCAATCTGCCGCTACCGGCATATTCGATATTATTGGTCATCCCGACCTAATCAAAAAATTCGGGCATCGACCTCCCGAGCACAGCACACGCGTTGCCTCTGCCATGGAGTTCATGCTACAATCGGTCAAGCAGGCTGATTGCTCCCTCGAAATCAGTTCGGCGGGTCTGCGCAAACCGGTGAGGGAAATTTATCCGCATCCACGCATCATTCAGCGCGCGGCGGATCTGGGCATTCCCTTCACATTTGGTTCCGATGCCCATTCGCCGGACACGGTCGGGTATGCCATGGATGATTGTCTGGCTTTGCTGGTATGCCACGGCATCCATGATGTTTGTGGCTTTAAACAGCAAAGCCGCCGCATGTTGCCCATCAAAAAAGGAACCTACCCCAGATCCTCTTGCACCAATAAACGCGACGCTATCACATGATTTTCTATACTGTTCAATACAATGAGCCTCTTGCAAAACTCATGAGCGGCGATCGGCTTTCCCACTTCGGCCCATTTCCGAGCTTGAATTTCGCTCTATGGAACCACCATGCAGCTCATTCAATCCCGAAAATGGTTTCAAAGTTGGATTGCCGCTGATCCACCCAGAGTTTTGCAAGAGGCTCCAATGAGAAAAATATACTTTCCCTTTTTCGGAAGAAAATTTCGATGTTTTCAACCTGTTGTGTATAAACTACTTACCCAAGATCCGACATTGACATGCGGGCTCTTCAACGCTTATATACGGTAAAAAAAGGGTGGTAATGCCCAGATATGTCTTGTAAAATCTGGATATTCGACATAGCGCCTCACAGACAACAAGAACGTCCCACAAAACGAACAGCCATGGATGAGCAGCCACTAAACCGAGCTTATTTCCATAAAATACATATAACCCGATGATTCTAATATCTTTTTTCAAGGAT
>CAZBJB010000065.1:0-4647 GCA_964492105.1 uncultured Zetaproteobacteria bacterium | reverse complement strand
GATTATTCTGGCATCGAAATTGCGGGCAATTTTCGTGCCAACTTGTTGCCTCAGATATCCTGTGAGGGTGGATTCGTATGCCATCGTTGCCAACCCATTCAAAAACGGTGAAACTTCAGTTAAATAGCTTGAGTGGGTTCGAGTTCCATCATTCACCCCAGTTTTGTTGCTTGCAACGGCGTATTGCGTGCGTATCATGCCCACGATTCGGGTCGTTAGCTCAGCTGGCAGAGCAGCGGACTCTTAATCCGCGGGCCCACGGTTCGATCCCGTGACGACCCACCATTTCAAAGGGCCTGTACGCATGTGCAGGCTTTTTCCCTGTTACGAAATCGAAGTCGGCCCTTGCATTGATATGCTGATCCATCATGGATTTCGTATCCGTTCAGTGTTGACGGCATGATTGATTTGCATGCATGTACATAGTTTCATACCGTTCATTGCCAAATGACAGGCAGACCCTGATAAATAGTTCGCAGCGAGGGTGGCGAAACTGGTAGACGCGCAGGATTTAGGTTCCTGTACCTCACGGTGTGGGGGTTCGACTCCCCCCTCTCGCACCATATTTGAGAATGTTGACGGATGGCTTGCCTGATAAGGGATATGCGTCATCCACGGAGGATTTGAATGATTCAAACGGATGTAAAGAAACGGGGAACGGACGAACATGCGGTGCATGTGCAGGTGTCGCAGACGTAATATGACTGGCTATACGAGCCTCTTGCCATGGACATGATAATTACGCCTTACTTTGGCTATCGTTTCCACGATTAACACTCCTTATTTACCTCCGGCAATTTGCTATCTGCCGGGCACTCTGGAGGGGGGCAATTCTGGACGCTGTTTTTGACCTCTGGGGGGTCAATTTTACACGCTGTTTAACACGGATCCTGCGTAGCAGACACAATGGAGGCTCATAAGAGTTGACTCCGTACTATGGTACGTAGTTTAACCTGCGCACATGGACGCGATCAACACACGTACAACACCCAGTAACAAGACCCCCTTGATCGGTGCGGTCATCGCCGGAGGTTTGGCATCCGCCTGCTGTATCGGACCTCTGATTGTCGTACTGCTTGGGCTGGGTTCGGCATCGGCCTTCATCGCCATGGAACCATATCGGCCCATATTCGCCGCCGTCACCCTTGCCTTGCTCGCCTGGGCAGGTTGGAGGCAGTGGCGGGGTAAAAAGCAGTGTGCCGCGAGCGGCTGCCCGCCGGGGAAACCCGGTTTGCTCTGGATTCTGGGCGGGTTATCCATCCTGCTTCTCATTGCGCCCTCACTGCTTCCGTATCTTATAAAATAAGGAGATTTACCGATGCGAAAAATGATGCTGACTGCCGCGTTCCTTTCGATGGTTGCCATGTATGCACAACATGGCGCTGCACACGAACAAACTGTGAGCATGCATGTGTCCGGCATGACCTGCGGCACATGTCCAATCAGCGTTCGCCATCGTGCCTTGCAATTGAAAGGCGTACATGCAGCCGTCGTTGATCTGAATACGGCAACGGCTACCGTGACGTATGAAGATAGCGAACAAACGCCACAAGCCATTGCCCGGGCCATTACCAAACTGGGGTATCCAACGACGGTAAAGGAGAAGAAATAATGCCTATGAAAAGAGCTACATTGCTTAAAACCGGCATCATCGGGTCTGCAACAGCCCTCCTGTGCTGCTTTACACCGGTACTGGTCATATTATTTGGCGCCATTGGACTGGCTGCCTGGGTGGGACATCTGGATACGGTACTGATGCCGGCGCTGGTCTTTTTTCTGGGTTTGACCGTATATGCCTATATGAAGAAAGAAAAAGGGGAGTGCTGCAAACCGGATCAACAGCGTGACGAACATTGAGTGACTGTTATGCAAACACATCGCCCTGTGCAGTCAAAATGCATATCGCCATTGTGGGCACGGGTTCGGGCGCCTGTGCCGCAGCCATCAAGGCGACCGGGGAAGGCGCACGGGTCACGTTGATTGAAGGTGGAGAAATGATCGGTGGCACCTGCGTCAATGTTGGCTGCGTCCCCTCCAAGATCATGATCCGCAGCGCTCACATTGTTCACCTGCAATCGTCACACACCTTTGATGGCATTCCCCTAAACCATCCGCGAATTGATCGCGCAGCACTGGTTCGCCAACAACAGGCGCGCGTTAAGGCGTTACGGCATACCAAATATGAAAACGTTCTGAAAAACCGTCGGGATATTCAGCTGGTTCGCGGATGGGCCAGATTCGATGATCCACACAGCCTGATCGTCAAGCAGCAGAATGGCAGCGAACAGCGTATCGTCGCGGACAAAATCCTGATCGCTACGGGTGCTGTTCCCGCGATTCCCGCAATTCCCGGTTTGAAGGCAACACCATTCTGGACATCAACCGATGCCTTGATTTCGGAAGCATTGCCTGAGCATCTTGTGGTGATTGGCGCTTCGGTGGTGGCGCTGGAATTGGCGCAGGCATTTCTGCGGCTGGGATCAAGGGTGACGATCATGGCTCGCAGCATATTCCTGTCGAAGGAGGATCCGGCGCTTGGTGAAGGGCTGGTGAAGGTGTTTGAAGGCGAAGGCGCGCGGGTGTTGCTGCATACGTTACCCGGCTCTGTATTCCATGATGGTCAAGGCTTTATCCTGACATCCGGGTCGGAGGAAATTCATTGTGACCGACTGCTTGTTGCTACGGGACGCTACCCTAATACAGCGCGATTGATGCTTGATCGGGTTAGGATTCAGACTGGCCGCAACGGTGCCATTGTTCTTGACGATCACATGCGCACCTCAATCCATCACATCTACGCCGCCGGTGATTGCACGGATCAGCCGCAATACGTTTATGTAGCCGCTGCCGCAGGTACGCGCGCCGCCATCAATATGACCGGTGGTGACGCGGCCCTTGATCTCACCGCGATGCCCACCGTGGTGTTCACCGACCCACGGGTGGCAACCGTTGGGCTTTCTGAAGCGCAGGCCGTAAAACGAAATATTGTTGCCGAGAGCCGCACGCTGAACCTGGAAAACGTACCGAGAGCACAGGCTGATTTCGATACACGCGGTTTCATTAAACTGGTTGCCGAAAAAAAAACAGGACGATTGCTGGGTACACAGGTGCTGGCGGGGGAGGGCGGAGAAATCATTCAGACGGCCGCCCTTGCGATTCGGAACCGGATGACCATTCACGATATAGCCAACCAACTGTTCCCCTATCTTACCATGGTCGAGGGCATCAAGCTATGTGCTCAGACTTTTACCATGGATGTAAAGCAGCTTTCCTGCTGCGCCGGATAAATGTCTTGCCCGTACAATAAAGTTTTATTACGGTTCCAGTATGCGCGCTCTGGCTTTAATCGCCTTTATGGGGCTACAACTGTCCATGTTCACATGTGGAATGGATATTCATGTGGATCATCCGGATGATGTAACCAGCCAGATTACTCGATCACATGATGGCAAGGGGTATCCGGGGCATGGCTTGATGGACAAGGCATGCCAGATTCATGCGTCATCCCATGTGTTTGCGGATCAAAAACCATTTGTTCTGGATGCCTCTAAAACGCTTCCTGAGCGCATTTATCACTTGGCAATGCTCAAGCTCGTTAGTATTCCATACTTGATCGAACATCCTCCAAGGCTGCTGCACGGCTGAGATTCGGCCTTAACCCGGGCTGTTCACGAACCGCCGTAACAATCGCGTATTGTTTGTGAGCCACGCACCGGATTAAGTCTATCATCAGGTGCTTTATGCCTTGATTTCAGTACGTACCAGACGCCGTCTCTCCAGCTTCCCCACTTTTTCAATATCTCATCACAAGGGGAGGAAACTGTGCGAATTTATTATATAACCATGGCATGCGCGGGGCTACTGCTTTTGCAACCCGCAGCACATGCTGAATCAATGACGCTTAAAAAGGCCATGCAACAGGCGGGTGATGCGCATCCCGAGGTGCGTATGGCCGAACAGGGCGTGATGGTGGCCGAAGGTATGCTGAACGAAAAGTCGGCCTACGCCTACAACCCGGAAGTGCGGATCGAAGATAATCGCAGGCGACTGGCGGATCGAAGCGATATCACCAACGATTATTTTATCACCCTGTCGCAGAGAATAGAGATTCCAGGCAAACGCTCCAGCAGAAGCAAAGCGGCCAGAGCAGGCCTGGATGCGGCGGAAGACAGTGCCAGAAATGTGCGTCAACGGCGCATGGTCGCCGCCGCGCGGGCAGCAGCCATGCTTAATTTTTCCATGCAGACCGAACATGTCCGGCAGCGACAGCAGAAAATCATGCAACGACTGCTCAAGGCTGTCAATCAGGGATTCAAGGCCGGCGAGAAGAACATGCTGGACGTCAACCTCGCCCGCGCATCCTTTGCCAACGCATTGTCCATGGCCGCTCAATCGAGGCAACTTTATCTGCGGGCCGAACAGAATATGGCTAACGCCCTGGGCCTGCCGGGCAAAAGGAAGCAGGAGCTTCATGTTATCCTCCCGGTTCTGAACCCGAAGTGGAAACCATCCGCAAACGCCGTACGACTGGCTCTGGCCTCCCGGCCCGACCTTCAGGTGGTGAAGGCCAACACCAGGGCGAGTGAAGCCCGGGCGCGACTGGCTGGCCTCAATCGCATCCCCGATCCCACGCTTAGCCTGCTAACA
>CAZBJB010000064.1:0-5470 GCA_964492105.1 uncultured Zetaproteobacteria bacterium | reverse complement strand
CCCACTTCGGCCCATTTCCGAGCTTGAATTTCGCTCCATGGAACCACCATGCAGCCCATTCAATCCAGAAAATGGTCTCAAAGTGGGATTGCCGCTCATTCACCCGGAGTTTTGCAAAAGGCTCTAAAGACCGTATTTAGCCTTGTGCGCCGCCACTTCCTCGGCGGATGGCGGCTCATGTTCATCAACTTCAGCCAGTTCAAAGGCATCGCGATCAGTGTCACACAGATCATTGAGCGCAATATCACTTTTGAACACTTCCGGCACGTCTTCCTCGGGATAAATAGCTTCCCATGGGCATTCCGGCTCACACACAGCGCAGTCAATGCACTCCTCAGGCGAGATGTACAACATATTGGGAGTACTATCAGATGTTTCCTTGGGTTGATAGAAACAGTCCACGGGACAGACGGATACGCATGCAGTATCAACGCAATCTTTACACAACTGGGTAACAACAAAAGCCATCGGGAACCTCGCTTGGAATGAAACTCACATGCGCAACATTAGCACAGTATCTTGAGCTTGTTAACACGAATGTTAATCGAATCGCTACCGCCCCAAATTCGGCCAGGAAAGATGTTAACCCATCTTTGTTATTACCTAGCCTTGGACTATTCATAAATCGCCGCGATGATCGCGCAGAACCTTTGCCTATAACGGATTCCTGCGAAGAAGACCGTAGCGGTGCTTATGGACAATTCGTTGTGGGCAAAGGGACAAGCGAGGGCGCGGCAGTATTTGTGAATAGTCCAGGCTACTATGGTGTGATGGTGTGCGAGACAACTTTGCCGCCCTGGCCAGATTCAGGGGCAGAGTGCGGCAAATATGGTTCAATGCATTGATGAGACGCAGCCAGAAGTCAAAACAACCGAAGATCCGCCTTCTTGTTGACGAAGTTTTTGCATTGGCGAAGCCTCGCATTACACACCCCGAAGTCTGGCTCATGCTTACACCGGGTTACTTGGCCGGAAGAGCCGGAGCAGGTCAACACCGCACGTCCGGTTCTGTAAAGGTGAAATTCAGCAATGAATGAACTACTCGACTGAATCCGCAACGCGTAGGCCTGCAAAAAGCAGATGGCTGTCAGCAGCCGTTTCCGGCATGATTCCGCGTTCATGACGACAAGCATCCCCGGATTTGCCTGGCAACTCGCCCAAACTGCGAGAACCTGCGGTTTTAATGTGTGGATATGCCCTGATCTTCGCAGTTACCGCCAGTTGTCGGAAGAATTGGCCTTCTTTTTACAGGATGCGCCCGATCTGTTGTGGCGTTTTCCGGCCTGGGAGGTATTGCCCTACGACCGCGTATCGCCGCATCATGCCATTGTTGGTGAACGTTTTTCAACGTTGGCACGCCTGCTGCGCGAGCCCTCCCCCGCCGGACTGTTACTCACGGCCCTACCCGCGTGGTTGCAACGCATCGCCCCAACTGAATCCGTTTCCGCCCATGTGTGGCAGCTGCATGTGGGTGATCCGCTGGATATTGCAAAATTGAAGGAACGGCTGGTATTAGCCGGAATGCAGCCCACGGAACGCGTGTTGGCGGCGGGCGAATTCGCCCGCCGCGGCGGTATTCTGGATATCTGGCCCGCCACTGAATCTTCACCGTTAAGATTGGATATGTTTGGTGATGAAATTGAATCCATCCGTCGCTTTGATGTGGAAACACAGCGTTCGGGTAAATCACTGACGCAGTTTATTTCCGTACCTGTACGCGAGGTTATTCTGGACGATGCGGGATGCGATCATTTCGCCGCCACCTTCCGGGCGCGCTTTCCCCACCTGCGCACGCATCCAATGCTTGCCGCCGCGCAAGCGGGCCGCCCTCATCCCGGCATTGAAGCATTGTTACCCTTCGCTTATGCATCCACGGCTCGGCTCATGGATTATTTGCCGGAGGATGCGATCGTTTTTGCACCGGATACGATTGAATCAAAACGAACGGACTTCGCCGCACAGGTACGCGAACAGTTTACCATGGTGCGCGCCAGTCACGAGCCCGTCATCAGCCCGCAGGAACTGTATGCCATCGAAACACCGGTTGACGCGCTCTCCTTGCCAACGTATGCGGATATTGATGCACCGGTATCCCTTACGGATTTCCAGGATCGGGCCCAACCCCTGCATGCGCTGAATAAAACGCTAAGAAATAAAACAGGTGCGGGCTGGAGGCTGTTGCTGGTGGCGCATGGCCCGGGCCAGCGGGAACGCATGGTCGAGGCCTGCGCATACCCGGCAAAGGACATCGCACACTGTCATGGCCTGCATGGCCTGCCAGACGCTTCCGTTTCCGTCACGATCGGTTTTCTCGATCAAGGCATGGCGCTCACGGACGCAAAAATCATGGTACTAACCGGACGCGAGCTATTGGGCCAACGCCTGCCGCGCAAACGTGGCAAGGGATCGGCACTGGTGCGCGCTGATATGTTTTCCAGTTTGCGGGAATTGACACCCGGTAATCCGGTGGTGCATGAAGACCACGGGGTGGGCCGTTATCAGGGCCTGGTCAGTATGGAATCGGGTGATGCGCTCGCTGATTTTTTACACATTGAGTATGCGGATCATGCCAGCATCTATGTGCCGGTGGAAGACTTAAGCCGTCTGCACCGGTACACGGGCGAAGGCAGGCCCACGTTAAACAAACTCGGCTCGGAAAAATGGAAACGTATGCGCGAACGGGTGCAACGTGACCTGCTTGCCATGGCGCACGAGTTGATTGACACCGAAGCCGCGCGCAAGCAGGTGCGGAGGACGCCCTACGGCCTTGAAGGCGCAATCCGTACCGCATATGAAGAATTCGCTGCCCGTTTCCTGTTTGAGGAAACGGATGACCAGGTGGATGCCATTGATCAGGTCTTATCCGACCTCGCGAAGGATACGCCCATGGATCGTGTAATTTGCGGCGACGTGGGGTTCGGCAAGACGGAAGTAGCCATGCGCGCGGCCTTTGTGGTGGCGCGCACGGATAAACAGGTTGCCTTACTTGCACCCACCACGGTACTGGCCAATCAGCATTTGAACAGTTTTTCCGAACGTTTTTCCGGAACCGGCCTGAAAATTGAGATTATTACCCGTTTGCAAGGGAAGAAAGAAAGCGAGCGCATCGCCCGTGACCTTACCTCCGGGAAGATACGCATCATCATTGGCACGCATCGCCTGCTGTCGGAGATGTTCCGCTTTGCTGATTTGGGACTGGTCATTGTAGATGAAGAGCATCGCTTCGGCGTCCGCCATAAGGAAAAACTGAAGGAGTTACAGGCTAGCGCGGATGTACTCACGCTCACCGCCACGCCCATTCCGCGCACGCTGTACCAGACACTTTCCAGCCTGCGTAGCGTGTCCATCATCAGCACGCCACCCGCCGAGCGCGAAACGATTCGCACCATGGTGACCGCATTTGATCCGTATCTGGCGGCCGAAGCCATTCGGCGTGAACTGTATCGCGGCGGTCAGATTTATTATTTGCACAACCACGTAAAAAGTATCGATCGCATTGCAAATCGTTTGCGTGAGGATGTTCCCGAGGCTGAAATTGCGATTGCACATGGCCAGATGAGTCCGGTGGAACTGGATCGGCAAATGATGCATTTCTACGAAGGACGCGTGCATGTGCTGGTATGCACCACCATCATCGAGTCGGGGCTGGACGTGCCCAATGCCAACACCCTGATCGTGGAACGCGCCGATTTGCTGGGTCTAGCCCAGTTGCACCAGATTCGGGGGCGCGTGGGCCGCAGTCACCGGCAGGCCTATGCCTACCTGTTCACCCCCGATGCGCGCGCCATAACGCCGGACGCCCGTGAACGTTTACAGGCCATCGCGGAGCATTCCGAGCTGGGTGCGGGTTTCATGATTGCCCGGCAGGACATGGAAATCAGGGGTGCGGGAAACCTGCTGGGTGCGGAGCAATCCGGTCAAATCGAAGCCATCGGCCTGGATATGTATCTGGATATGCTCTCCAAAGCAGTGCACGAATCACGCGGATTACCGGAGAAGGCCCGGCGCCGCGTGGATATGCATCTGGGGAACAATGCCATTCTGCCGCCGGACTACATTCCGCAGCCAGGAGAACGCCTGGCGCTATACCGCCGTATTTCCGATGTGGATTCGGACACACGGATCAATCTGCTATTCGAGGAAATGATTGACCGTTTTGGCCCGATGCCGATAGAAGCCCGCCTTGCGCTCGAATCGGCGCGTATCCGTTGGCGCGCACAGACGTTGGCGCTATCCGGTATCAAGACGGACAGCCATGGATTGCGTTTTCATTTTACTCCTGCATCGAAGTTCGACATGGCTGCGCTCCTGCAGCGCGTACAAAGCGAACCGCACCGCTTCCGCCTGACGCCCGATGGTGACTTGACCCTGCTTGATACCACACGGGATCAACGACAACGCCTGCAGAAATGCATCGCCTTTCTTGATGAGTTGATCAAAAGTCGATAACCCTTTTGATTGTTCACCAAGCTTGGCAGCATACGGATCATGCATTCGCGCCCCGCCCTCTCGCAGCCCGGCCTGTTATTCATGGATATGGACTCAACCTTGATCCAGTGCGAATGCCTTGATGAAATCGCCGTTTTCCTGGATCTCAAACCGCAAGTCGCCGCTATCACCGAACGTGCCATGCGCGGCGAAATGGATTTCGCTGCTTCACTGTTCGAACGTGTGCGGCTACTGGCCGGACTCGATGCAAAAATACTGGATCGGGTATATGACAAACGCATCGAATTGACTGATGGGGCTGAACGTCTGATTACAACACTCAAACAGTACGGATGGAAGGTGGGGCTGGTATCCGGTGGTTTTACTTATTTTACCGACAAACTCAAGGATCGTCTGAATCTGGATTTCATCCTGTCCAATGTGCTGGATATACGTGATAATAAACTCACCGGCAACATTATCGGCGATATTGTGGATGCACAGGCCAAAAAGAACGCGCTGCTGTCACAGGCGGCTGAATGGCATATCCCTGTGGAGCAGACGGTTGCTGTAGGAGATGGAGCGAACGATTTACCCATGATTCTCGCGGCGGGTCTCGGTATCGCATTTCATGCCAAACCCATGGTGGCCATGCAGGTAGCCTGCGCGATTAATAAAGGAGGGCTGGATGGCGTGCTGGAATATTTACAATAACACGCTCCTCACTCGTATAGATGGCGAATAATACATGCTGAAGAGCCCTCTCGTGAAGCGATGAAGGCGATCATTCAGAACTGAAGTTTCACCGTTTTTGAATGGGTTGGCAACGATGGCATACGAATCCACCCTCACAGGATATCTGAGGCAACAAGTTGGCACGAAAATTGCCCGCAATTTTGATGCCAGTTAAAACAAAGAGTTCAAAAGTTTATTTACAGACATCGTTATTCTTCTAACATCATCACCAGGTCTACCATCGAAAATTCAGGGAAATTCAGGGGACACAATACCTATTTTTTGCAAGTTTCGCATGATTGTCTTAT
>CAZBJB010000063.1:0-5758 GCA_964492105.1 uncultured Zetaproteobacteria bacterium | reverse complement strand
GATATCTTGCGCAAATACGGCGTGCAACTGGAATAGCAGTTCATGCTCTTTGCCAGCGTAACGATTGAAACAACCCTTTACTGAATCATACCCTGCCTGAGATAGAACCGGCCAGCAGGGCTTACCGGCTTTTGCCGAAGTGCTGGCTCGACCGGATCACCCGGCTGACATTTATACGCCCCCGACATGCTCCTGAGAAATCATGTGAAACACCCTGCTGTCACTGCGTTTTAGCGGCTGCTCACCCATGGCTGTTCGTTTTGTGGGACGTTCTTGTTGTCTGTAGCTGCGCTATCTCGAATATCCAGTTTCTTGAACAAATCCGCGGACTTCCCCAAATATTGATGCACGCCCAGTTTGGCAACGGCGATCCTGACGATCTTTACCAGCCGTTTGCCCAAAATTCGTATCATTTCGGCGGTCGTTGCCCCACCGCTCTTTTTGCCAACATCGGTAAGCTGTATGCGCGGAATGCTCACATGCTGCACTATGCCGCCAAGGGCCGCGATTTTTACACTGACCTTGCCGGTCTCGACCACCAGTGTCCGGATAATCATCTTCAGCGGAGCACCCCTGTCGCGCTTGTCCGCACGTCCCGCGGCGCTCCCGATCCGGGCCAGGTTTCTCTTCAACACATCTATATTGGAGACTCCGAATGTATTGATGTCATAAAAAATAGCAGGGGAACGGATCGTGACCGTATCAATGATGACGGGATTGTTCATCATTGTATCCGCATTGATTTTTGCACTGATCCTACCCAGTTTGAAGATATAGGGATCACTGAATCCTTTGGGGTTTGCTACATTCAGGCCACGAATTGTACCCTCGCCGGATCTTATCTTGATCTTTACATCATGAACGATCACTGGCGTGTGGGTGGCTTCCGGGCCATGGGTTTCAATCGCGTTTTTCACAATGCCATCCATCGACGACAAAATAAAAATGAGAATGCCGGCACCAATAACAAGCAAGGCTACAATACCAATAAGCAATTTTTTCATTCTAGCCCTCCATGTTAACCCGCACGATTTATGAACAGTTCAGGTTAAGACCCTCCACCGCTTTGCTAATCCGCCCTATTGCATCTTCCAGGGTATCCTGGGAAACAGCATAGGAGAACCGCAAATGGTCAGGGCTGCCGAAGGCTGTGCCGGGTACGAGTGCCACGCCGGTTTCTTCCAGAAGCCATTCGCAGATGGTCACGTCATCCGTAAGTTCAGTTCCATGTGGTGTTTGCTTGCCTGTCCAACCCGAAACGGATGGAAACACATAAAAGGCGCCGTCCGGCTTGAGACAATGCATGCCGGGAATGGCATTGATGGCGTTCACCAGCCATCCACGCCGTATCTGGTACGTGTGCACCATTTCCTCCAGCGCATCGGTGGGGCCGGTGAGAGCCGCCAAGGCAGCTCGTTGCGAGATGGACGATGGGTTGGAAGTACTCTGCCCCTGAATTTTGGTCATGGCTTTGATAAGATACGCGGGGCCTGCGCAAAAGCCGATACGCCAGCCAGTCATGCAATAGGCCTTGGACACACCATTGAGGGTGATGGTGTAATCTTTCAAATCCGGATTGACCTCGGCAAAGGTGGCAAACTGTTTGCCGTCAAACAAAATCTTTTCATACATGTCGTCGGTAGCAACGGCGAGATCGGGATGTCGACGGATGACTTCGCCCAGCGATGCCAGATCTTCAGCCGAATAGGCCATGCCGGTCGGATTGGATGGGGAATTGAGGAACAATAACCGTGTATGATCGGTCGCGACCGCCTCCAACTGTTCCGCTGAAAGCTTGAAGTCGTGATCCGCCGTCGTATCCACAATGACCGGCGTACCGCCGGCCAGCAGCACCATGGCTGGATAGGACACCCAGTACGGCGCGGGAATGATCACTTCGTCACCCGGATTAATCATCGCCTGAAGCATATTGTAGATACATTGTTTGCCGCCGGTGGAGACGAGAATTTCCTCGGACGCGTATTCAAGATTGTTGTCCCTCCTGAATTTTTCAGCAATGACTTGTCGAAGCTCGGGGATTCCTGGCACTGCCGTATAGCGAGTGAAGCCTTCGTCAATGGCTTTTTTTCCGGCGTCACAGGCAGCTTTCGGCGTGTCGAAATCCGGTTCACCCACCGACAGCGAAATAATGTCACGGCCCGCAGCGCGTAGTTCGGCGGCTTTGGCGGTGATAGCCAGCGTAGCCGACGGTTGTACGTGTTGGATGCGATTGGATAGTTTGATCATGGCGGTGATGCTGCCACGTGCCTTGGTCTGTTCAAGTTGAAATGCGTATTTAACCTGAACTGTTCATAAATTCCGTCAAGCCCTTGTCTGTTCTTTGCTACGGGATTGTTCTTGCCGAGTTCATGCCCAACCAGCTTTGATAACCGAGGATGATGGGCGTACGGTTTCGGCCCGGATGCTGTATCAACGGGGTTGAGAGGTGTAATGCTTTGTGTACGCAAATGACGGGTGATCATATTCAAAATCAGACTGAGGGTGCCTTGCGCACGTTACTTGATATGCTGGCGGAAGCGGTTTATTTCACGCAAAGAAAAGGTGGCAAGCCCGATGCGGCCTCTTATGTGGAGAAGATCAGGGGTTTGATGCAGCCATGAAAGGTATATTCATTTCACTCCTGTTCTTCTTTGGGCCTGTTCTCTTTATGTTTGCATTGCGCTACATCGGCTTGATGTTACGCATCTGGATCTTGTGGCGACGACATAAACAGGAAGGAGAAAATGTCATTGACATAACCCCAAAAAAGCCACATCCACCATCCGTCATCTTTATCATCTTTGCGGCCGCCGTCGGGATGGTCATTGCCGGGTTGGTATGGCATCGTCTGACGGGTAAAGACATCCAGAATGACATTTATGTTCCGGCGCATGTAGACAGCCACGGCCAACTTGCGCCGGGGCAGTTCAGGAAGAACTGACCTGCATGCATGTCTGCGTACGGCACACACGGGTGCAATCGTCACGGCGGTGTATAAGCCATGCGGATTAAGCCCGTGAAGGAAAAACACCCATGGAAGGGGGTGGGCCTTTCTCCCGATAACGTATTGGCATACCTGCATACCGGAGCAACGCTGATTGCCGCCACGCCGGCGCTGGTGGCGGACTGGAAATACCGCGTGGTCTCGCAGGCTACGCGCGTGATTGCAACGCCTGATATTGTTACATGGCATCGCTGGTTAATGGATATTGCATCCTCTTATCCGGAGATATCGGTACCACTGACAGCACATCAGGAAATACAACTGTGGGAACAGATTATTCGCCGCGATCCAGACCACAATAATTTTCCACGAGAAGTATCTGCATCGGTTCGGGGGCTGGCCATGCATGCGTCGGAAGCATGGGGGCTGATGCAGGCGTATGGTATCCATGTGCGGGAATTAGCCCCAGGCGGGGAAGAAGCCGAGGCGCTGGCGCGCTGGATACATACCATGAAGTCGCAACTGGGCAGAGATGTATTCACCGGACGTACCCTGACGGCGGAGATGCCACGACATCTGTATGCGCAATTCCATACGCGGAGCACCGGTATACCCTGGCCCGATCTCATCATACTGGATGGATTTGAGTCGTTAACTCCCATGCAGCATCAGATACTGGGAATTTTGCGACAAAAGGGTTGTGACATCTTTCATGTGCGGGGAGACAGGCGGGAAGTCGCATGTACATTGACCGCATGCCCGGATGAATCCGGTGAACTGCGGCACCTTGCGGAGCGGATTAAAACGCTTCTCAAGCGGGATGAGCGCATGCGTATTCTTGTGTTGACAGCGACATCCGGGTGTGATGTTACACGCTTGCGTCGGGTACTGGATCATGTGCTTATTCCTGATGAGTGCCTGGATCCGGGACGGGACATTCAGGCCGTGACCACTATCGGCAATACATTGAATCACTGGCCGCTGGTTGGACAGGCCCTGCACCTGCTCTCACTGGCGGGAAAGCAACGTATCGGATTGGACGAGTTTTCCCCCCTGCTATTTTTCCCATGGCTATCAGGTTACGAGAAGGAGTGCATGGGGCGGGCATCGCTGGATGCAAAATTCCGCAACAAAAACCGGCACCGCTTGTCATTGGACGGGTTGTTACAGTCAGAGGACATTCAGTCTCTTCCATCGTTGTTATCCGTGATCCGGGCGGTGGCTGGCTGGCCGCCTGGCCGCCAGTCCGCGGCGGAATGGGTGAAGCGTGTCCATAGACTGTTGTTGGCCACCGGATTTGTCCGGCCGGGGCTGGAAGATGAACCGCCGCGAAGTAACCCTGAAATCCGGCAAATGAACGCATTTCGTGACGTGTTGAGTTCGCTGGTGGCCCTGGACGCAGTTGAACCGGCGCTTGACTGGCACGTTTTTCTGTCACGACTGCGCACGTCATGTGCTGAAACCAGGCTTGGCCGCATACCTGCATATCCAAACGTCGTGGTCATGCCGCTGAATCAGGTTGCAGGCATGCAATCCGGGCATGTGTTTGTCATGGGGATGGATGAAGAAGCGTTTCCGCCTGCGGTGCACCCGTATCCACTGTTGCCCGCTCAACTGCAACGGAAACATGCCATTCCGATGAGCGACGGGGCGCGAATGTTTGAATCTTCACGCTGGTTGTGGATGCAATTGTTGCAGGTTTCACCCACGATTGAATGCACTTATGCGCGGCAAAAGAACGAACGCGAAATGCTCCCCTCATCCTTTGTAGCCGGATGGCCTGAAACAGGCCCGGAAGCATCCTCGCGATTGCCACCCTCGATCGACATGGAAACCTTTGAGGATGCGCCGGATGTCTCGTTACAGCCTGATGAAGATATTTGTGGCGGATCATCCATCATTAGAAACCAGTCCGCCTGTCCGTTCCGCGCCTTTGCCGTCCATCGGTTGGGCATTGCCGAACTGGGCGAAACAGAGCCGGGGATCGAGGCTTCCGCCAGGGGATCGCTCATTCATCTGGCGTTGGAATTTATCTGGTGCCGCCTCAAATCACAGTCGGCATTACTTACGTTAGCGGAGAACGGGCGCGCTGCTTTGCTGGATGCGGCGATTGATCATGCATGGCGGGAAAAAAGAATTTTGCGTGATGCCGATGTACGGATCATCGAACAGAAACGCATGCGGCATATATTGCATGCATGGCTGGATATGGAGGCGGCGCGACCACCGTTTGAGGTGTGTGAACACGAGAAGGTCTACACGCTGGATGTTCCCGAAGCTGATGTGCGGCAATTTCCCGTCCGTATCAAGGTGGATCGGATTGACAGGGATGGGGCAGGTCGGCATATTCTCATTGATTATAAAACAGGCCATAAACAATCCGTAAACCAGTGGCTGGGCGAGCGCATGGAAGAACCTCAGTTGCCGCTGTACGCGCTTGCGGCGGGGATTTCAGTGCATGATGCCGTCACCTTTGCCACGGTTCGCAGCGGTGACGAGATGGGGTTCGAGGGGCTGGCAGGGACGGATACGGGCATTGCCGGGATTACAAGTTGCGATGGCAAGTATAAGCGTCCGGAAGACTGGTCGCAGGTTCTGGCTGACTGGAGCACGGGGATCAATGCACTGGCGCGGGAATTCGTAACGGGTCGTAGCACGGCTTCGCCACGTGATGCCACGGCCTGTGCCTATTGCAGACTGGAAGCAGTGTGTCGTATTGAAGAAACCCGGAATATTAATCCGACCTGTTCATAACCTAGAGCCTCTTGCAAAACTCTGGGTGGATGAGCGGCGATCCCACTTTGAGACCATTTT
>CAZBJB010000062.1:0-5829 GCA_964492105.1 uncultured Zetaproteobacteria bacterium | reverse complement strand
CGTATCCGGTTTGTGTTCCTCGTTTCGGGACTCCCTCTACGCCTTCCTTCCCACCTCGCCTCGCGGCGACGAAATCGCCAGGGACAAAGGCATCACCAGCCTTCCCTGTTCCTGATTTCTCGGGGAATAGCAATAATCATGTTTCCAGCCACCTGTTCGTCGGTTAGGCTTGGCTAGATTAACCGATCCAATCGAAAGGACAGTTATATGCCGATGATGCTCAAGCCCGTGATAATATCCGGCAAGGAAGTCCTTCCACTGATCGAGGGAGGCAAGGGTGTTGCCGTATCTAACGGGGAAAGTTCCGGTGCATGGGCCGCATCCGGTGGTATTGGCACATTTTCGGCGGTCAACGCGGACAGTGTGGATACGCAAGGTGATATCATCCGTACCGTGTATCATGGTAAAAACCGCAATGCACGCCACGAAGAGCTGGTTGCACAAGCCATTGCCGGCGGTATCAGCCAGGCAAAAATCGCCCACGACCGGGCAAGTGGCGAGGGTCGTATTCATGCCAATATCCTGTGGGAAATGGGTGGCTCCGAACGTGTCCTGCACGGTGTGCTGGAAGGTGCAAGGGGCCTGATCCATGGCGTCACCTGCGGTGCCGGCATGCCGTTTCGTCTGGCGCCGATCGCAGCCGGGTACCAGGTCTATTATTATCCTATTATTTCTTCGGCACGCGCCTTTCGTGCCCTGTGGCTCAGATCTTATCGAAAGTTTCCGGAATGGCTTGGCGGCGTGGTCTACGAAGATCCATGGCTGGCTGGCGGTCACAATGGCCTGTCCAATGCCGAGGATCCGGAGAACCCGGGCGATCCTTATTCGCGCGTCACGGCACTGCGCAAGACCATGAACGAACTTGGCCTGCCAGACACCACCATTATTATGGCCGGTGGCGTCTGGTTCTTGCGCGAATGGTCCGACTGGATGGATAATCCGGACATTGGCCCCATAGCATTCCAGTTCGGCACTCGCGCACTCCTGACCCATGAAAGCCCCATCTCCGACGTGTGGAAGAAACGCCTTTTACGATTGAAGGATGGAGATATCAAGCTGAACAGGTTTTCGCCGACCGGCTTTTACTCATCGGCGGTGTACAACGACTTTCTCCATGAATTGTATGAACGCAACGATCGTGAAATCCCCTTCATGGATCACCCGGCTGATGATCACATTGCACCATTCACATTCGGTGTCCGCAATCGCGAAGTGTTTATCACCAAATACGACCGTAAACTCGCGAACAACTGGGTACGGGATGGCTACGCCAAGGCGTTACCCACGCCTGCTTCGACACTGGTGTTCGTTACACCCGAAAAGGCAAGGGAGATCAGGGAGGATCAGTTGGGCTGCATGGGCTGCCTGTCGCAGTGCAAGTTCTCCAACTGGGCGGCCAACGAAACCGGCACAACGGGACGCAAGGCAGATCCGCGAAGCTTCTGCATCCAGAAGACCTTGCAGGAGATTGCGCATGGTGCTGATCCGGATTCGCATCTGATGTTCGCCGGCCACTCAGCCTACCGTTTTGCCGAGGATCCGTTCTACGCCAATGGCTTTATTCCGAGCGTGCGTGAACTGGTCGAGCGTATCCGGACGGGTAATTGATACGGGCTGACATGCCTTCGTGAATCTCCACGCCTTCCGTGGTGAGTAGTTACGTTCATCTTGCATCAGACTACAATCCCAACGCCCTGCGCATGACTTCCATATGGGACTCGCTTTCCTCCATGGAGGCATCCGATTCCGGTTCCCTGTCCACCCACTGTACGTGCGCATCCCCCAATTCAGCCAGAAACGGAGAGGGTGACTGCACTTCGATCTGTCCGAAACGCCGTTTTTTCCTGGATCGGCTTAGCGTCAAATAAAAACGCGCACGGGTAATCGCCACATACATCAGACGCCGCTCTTCCTCCACACGTTGTTCCGCCACCGCGTTTTTATGCGGAAAACTGTCTTCCTCCATGCCCACAATATATACATGGTCAAACTCCAGTCCCTTGGCCGCATGCACCGTCATCAACCGCACGGCATTACCGCTTTCATCATCATCCTTATCCGCAAACAGACTTAATCGTTGAATAAAACCATCGAGCTTGCCGCCATGCTCAACATGCATCATCCACCAGCGCCGTAATGCGTGGATGTTGGCCATGCGGAAATTCAACATCTTTTCATCATCGGCCTCGACATTCAGCATGGCTTCGATACCGGAATCGGCCAGCAGCGTGTCAAATGCATCATCCGCTTCACCGTGTAGAAAACGATGTTCCAGTTCAGCAACCAGATGAGCAAATGCAGTAAAAGCTGAAGTGAGCCTGTGTACAAAATCTCCTCGCAAGCATGCATCCAGTAATGAAAGGCGGCACTCTTGTGCAAACAGCCCCAATGCCCCCAATGCCTTGTCTCCCAGACCACGACGGGGCCGGGTGACGGCCCGTAAAAACGCCAGGTCATCATCAGCATTGGCGATCAACCGCAACCATGCCAGCACATCGCGTATTTCCGTCCGATCGAAGAAGGAGCGGCCACCGCTGACATGATAGGGCGTTTCCCGTTCGCGTAGCGCCAGTTCAAGCGGGCGTGATTGATACGACGCACGGTAAAGAATACAGAAATCACACCATTGGTTCTTTGAACTTGCGTGTCTCGCTACAACATCCGCCACCACGCGATCCGCTTCATCCTCGGGGGTTGCAGTCTCCCATATCCGCAAGGGCTTACCCCGCCCCAGGTTGGAACGTAACTGTTTACCCATCCGCTGGCTGTTGTGGCCGATCAATGTATTGGCCGTGTGCAGAATCGCGCCAGTCGAACGGTAATTTTCCTCCAGCCTGATAACCGTCAATCCCGGGTAATCCTCATCGAGTCGGAACAGGTTACTGATTTCAGCACCGCGCCATCCATAGATAGACTGATCATCGTCACCCACAACCGTCAGGTTTCCATCGGGCGGCACCAAAAGACGAAGTAAATCATATTGCACCCGACTGCTGTCCTGATATTCATCTACCAGCATATAACGGCAACGCTCCCGCCACAGCGCCAGCATGGATGTATCCTGTTGCAACATCCGGATGGGAAGAATCAGCAGATCATCGAAATCCACCGCATTCATGCGCATCAACAGGTCATCGTAGCGGTGTCGTATCGATTGCAAGCCCGGATCGTCGGCCATAACAAGTTCATTCTTCAAACCGGAGATACGGCGTAACATCACATCCATCTGTTTGGCATCAGCGGGGAAATGCATCTCCTGCAATACGCTGCGCAATGCCGAGCGTTGCTCCGATCCTGCAAACACGGAGACATTTGGTTTCCTGCCAACCAGTTCAACATGCCCGCGCAACATGGACAACCCCAGTGCATGGAACGTACAGATACGTAGAGCCTTGCTCCTCCGGCCCCCCAGGCGTGCCGTCAAACGCTGACTCATTTCCAGCGCGGCCTTGTTGGTAAATGTCACGGCTGTAATTGCATCCGGCGGTACATCACGCTCGACCAATGCCGCGATACGCTCGGTAATGACACGCGTTTTCCCCGAACCCGCACCCGCCAGCACCAGTAACGGTCCCGTGCGGTGAAAAACAGCTTCATATTGTTGTGGATTCAAGCCGGACATGAGTCGGCGAGACTATCTTCATCCCGTTTTCTGGCAAGCATCATTCACGGTTCTGCTGTTCCCCGTTTGGATCCTTGGCACCGGGCAGACGTTAGCCATTCATGCGGGTGTTGCCGCACCCTTGAGCGTTTTCCGGTTCATGCTAATCTTGGCCCCATGAAAAATTTTCCACATCACGTCTTCCGCGAATATGATATCCGGGGTATTGCCGGAACGGAGATTACCGAGGACATTGCCCGCCGATTGGGACTGGCCTATGCCGCCCTGCTCCCGGCCAAAGAAACCCGCCCGGTGATCGTCGGACGGGATGTGCGCCTGTCCGGTCCATCGCTGATGGCGGCCGTCATTGAAGGCGTGCTGGATGGCGGCCGGGATGTGATGGATATCGGCATGGGGCCGACACCACTTGCCTATTACGGGGTGTTTCATCTGGATGGCGCTGGTTGTATCCAGGTTACAGCCAGCCACAATCCCAGTGATTACAATGGCTTCAAGATGATGCGGGATCGGGATAGCCTGCATGGTGAGGCGATTCAACGCATCAAATCCCTGATGCTGTCTCCACTCGCGAGAACGAAACAACGTGGTGAAGTAACCAAAGCTCGTATCCATGCGGATTACAAGGCTTTTGTCACCTCTGACTGTACGCTCACACGACCGCTCAAGGTCGTCATTGATGCGGGAAACGGTCCGTCAGGCGTCATTGCCGGACCGATCTACCGTGATCTGGGTTGTGATGTCATTGAGCTATTTTGTGAACCGGACGGCACATTCCCCAACCATCATCCTGATCCGACGGTGGCAGAAAACATGCGGGACATCAGCCGCACCGTTATCCGGTATGGCGCGGACCTGGGTATCGCCTTTGATGGCGACGGAGATCGCATCGGTGTGGTCGATGAACAGGGGTGCATTATTTATGGTGATATGCTGCTCCTGTTGCTCTCCCGGCACCTGCTTGAGCAACATCCCGGCGCTACCATCATTTCCGAGGTCAAATGTTCCCGCCACATGTATGATGATATTACCGCACATGGAGGTAACGCCATCATGTGTTGCACGGGCCATTCTCCGATCAAGGCAAAAATGAAGGAAACAGGTGCATTGCTGGCTGGTGAAATGAGTGGACACATGTTTTTCGCCGATCGCTTTTTCGGTTTTGACGATGCCGTATATGCAGGCGCGCGCATCATGCAGGTCGTAGCCAGTCAGACCGCAGCACTTTCGCACATGTTTGAGAATGTTCCCGATTCCGTTAGCACACCGGAAATCCGGGTGGATTGTCCGGATGAGCGCAAGTTTGATCTCGTGGAGGAAGCCAAGGCGTATTTTTCAAACCTCGGTTATAAAATTATTGGTATAGATGGTATGCGGCTGGAATTTGGTGATAGCTGGGCTCTACTGCGTGCCTCCAACACTCAGCCGGCGTTGGTACTGCGCTTCGAAGCGGCCAACGATGCCCGGATGACTGAAATACGCGCACTGGTTGAAGGTTGGCTTGGCAGCCAGACCTTTTCGGGTGATCCGTGAGTGCCAAGGCTTGACCCTGTTTTAAGATGAACTCTTCATGAATTACCGTGATGATTGCGCCTGCCTGTTCGTGCCGCACGCAGACAGGCCGGGCCTTTGTTCGCGACGGATTGGCGAGAAGGAGACCGTGACCATACATACGGACGACCGACGAGGGATTTGGCGCGCCTAACGATCATCTCGCTTGCGCCACCCCGTATGATGAAAGGCAGGATTGACGGTGGAAGGCGGCGGCTAAAGACCGACATCTTTTGGAGCCTTAGAGCCCGATGCCTAACGTGGTCTGTCATGGGCAGCGCAACCTTTCTTCTGTAAAATTAGCCTCTTGCAACACTCATGAGCGGCGATCGGCTTCCCCACTTCGGCCCATTTCCGAGCTTGAATCGCTACGGGCTCATTCTCCGCAGCTTGCTGCGATGCGGAAAACACTGCTTTGCAATAACCCCGCTACTTGCGGCGGGGTGTTTTATTTTCGCTCTATGGAACCACCATGCAGCTCATTCAATCCCGAAAAGGGTCTCAAAGTGGGATTGCCGCTCATCCACCCAGTGTTTTGCAAGAGGCTCATATTAAACAAACGTTATTTTTCAAAGTGGGGAAGAGCTCCACGCTCACTTGCAGGATCTAGACCGAACTTATTTCCATAAAATACATATAACCCGATGATTCTAATATCT
>CAZBJB010000061.1:0-5949 GCA_964492105.1 uncultured Zetaproteobacteria bacterium | reverse complement strand
TTTCCTTATGGTGACGTCCCTGAAGGATGACGGATGCTTTTCGGCTAGGCTCTAGTTAGATTAGATAAAGACCGGGTTAAACGGGCATGAACAATTGTCAAGTTTGGTGGATCGAATAAGCTGCCCCCTTCCGCCTTGTCGTGAAGCGGTTATACTATCGGGAATACGGAGGTCTGCATGTTACACGGCACAATGACGGCACTGGTCACGCCTTTTAGGAATGGCAGGATTGACGAAGAGGCATTTCGTGCACATCTGGATCGTCAGATCGATGGCGGCGTGGACGCCGTAGTGCCCGTTGGAACCACGGGTGAGGCGGCAACGTTGAGTTTTGAGGAACACAAGCATCTGATTCGCATATCCGTAGATCATGTGGCCGGGCGCGTGCCCGTCATTGCCGGAACCGGCAGCAATAACACCGCTGAATCCATCGAACTGACGCAAGCAGCCAGGGAATTGGGCGCCGATGCGGTGCTGCTCATTTCTCCCTATTACAACAAGCCAACACAGGAAGGTATTTATCAGCATTACAGGGCAGTGGCCGAGGCGGTGGATCTGCCGCAGATTATTTACAACGTACCGGGGCGCACCCATGTAAACATTCTGCCGGAAACAATCGGGAGGTTATCACACATCGGCAATATCGTCGGCATCAAGGATGCCACGGCCGATATGGAGCAACTGGCGCATACGATGGAGGCCGCTGACGACCGTATCCAGTTCTATGCAGGCGATGATGCCACCGTATTGCCATTCATGGCGCTGGGTGGTCATGGGGTTATTTCCGTCGTATCCAATCTTGCGCCCGGCCATATGAAGCAGTTGACCTCCGCTATGCATTCCGATGATTTCGTGGCGGCTCGCGCCTCTCAGTTTACCTTGCGCGAGCTGAATAAAGCCCTATTCGTACAATCCAATCCGATTCCGGTAAAGGCTGCTTGTGCCATGATGGGATGGATGGGCTGGGAACTTCGCCTGCCATTGACCATTCTACCGGAGGATTTACGTGAGACCCTGTTTGCCACGATGAAGGCCTTCGGCCTGAAGCCGGAGCGTGCCCACCCCTGAAAAATTACGACCCATGAATAGTCCGGGATATCGGCGGGACAGAGGGTTTTACCAGTTTTCATGGCGTCGTTTGCTGCATTCCGTGACCTGTTTTCTGGGCGCATTCCTCGTGCTTGCGGTGTTTTTCGTAGCGCTGATACTGGCCGAATCCACCTTTTATGGTTCATCCGATAAATGGGTACGTGACGAGTTAGATTCCGGAAAAATCAGGTGAAATCATGTCAACCAGTCTCCTTTTCCACGCCTTTGGGATACTGATGAAGGATTGAGTTTCATCACCGGATTGGTAGCTTCGAGGCCATGAGCAAGTCCGGGAACATCATGATGGATGGATTGCGACAGGAAATTGATACCATTGACGATCAAATATCTGATTTGATTCATCAGCGGGCAGCACTGGCTGCCCGGATCGGTAGTCACAAACAGGTCGAAGGCCATGCCCCTTTTTATCTTCCCAGCCGTGAAGCGGAGATTATCCGCCGCTTACTGGCGCAGAATCATGGTATAATTTCGAATACGGCTCTGCACGGCATCTTCCGTGAAATTATCGGATCCTGCCTTGCCCTTGAACAGCCTCTTTCCATTACTTATCTGGGGCCGGAAAGCACCTTTACGTATGTGGCGGCACGCAAACAGTTCGGTTCAACGGCACGCTATGTTGCCTGTAAGGATTTTGATGAAATATTTGATGAAGTTGAATCGGAGCGCGCTACGTATGGCGTGGTTCCGGTGGAAAACGCCTTTGAGGGCGCGGTCACGCGCACCCTGGATTTATTTGTCGACCGCGATGTCTCGATTTGCGCAGAGATATTGCTTGAAATTCATCATCATTTGCTGGCAAGTACGCGTCATTTGGAAGAGATCTCGGTTGTATATAGTAAAATGGAAGTGCTGGGCCAATGTAGACAATGGCTACAATCCCGCCTCCCACATGCCCGTCTGGAAGAAAGAGCCTCCACAGCCACCGCGGCCGAGCAAATAATGCATCAGGAGCATGCGGCGGCTATTGCTTCGCTGGAAACAGCCGAACGTCTGGATCTGAATGTGCTGAAAAAAAATATTGAAGACCATCACAACAATACCACCCGTTTTCTGGTGATTGGTCAGCATGATTCTCCGCCGTCCGGTAAGGACAAAACGGCATTGGTCATGTCCATGCCGAATCGACCGGGTGCCTTACACGATTTGCTTGATCCTTTTCATCGGCGTGATATCAGCCTGACACGCATCGAATCCCGCCCTTCAAAGAGGAAGATGTGGGAATATATTTTCTTCGCGGATCTGCAGGGACACAGGGATGATGAGGAAGTAGCGGCGGCGCTGGCTGAGATTCGTACCCTGCCGGACAGTTTTCTCAAGGTGCTGGGTTCCTATCCCGTAGCGGCGCGATTGTAACGTAGCGGAAATATTCATCCGGCATTCCGACCCATCCCTCATCACCGGCAAGGTGACGTCATGGCGGGTCGAAACACCATACGAACCCGATGCTTGCACCCCGTATCCACCATATTCAATGCAATAAAAAAACCCGCCGGAGCGTTAACTCTACGACGCACATATCGGTTCCCTTGTCGCGTTCAACCTGTCTTGCGTTTACCGGCGGATTCATTGTTGCCGGGGCAGATGCCCACCCACGAGGCCAGCCTGCTCGCACTGCCAAAGGCGCTCATGTCCGTTTCAATCTCCACCAGCAACATGGCGGCGCCCGTGATGTCGATACCGGGGATGGTGCAGAGCAATTGTAGCACATTACGCTCCTTTTCCAGCCCATCCAGCAATCGACAGTCAAATCTGATCATGCGTGCTTCAAGCTCTTCGATGTGGTGCATCAATTCGTTCAGCACGAAGATGTGACACTCGCTCAGTTCTCCCTGTAAGGCATCAAGGATTTCCTTGCGTGGTGTCTTCAGTCGATTGCTTGCATATTGCAGCACAGCAATCGCTGGTTTGTCGGCAATCAAGGCCTTGACCATGGCGCGGGCGGACTGGCCAGGAATATCGCTGACGACAACACCAAGCCGTATGCCTCCATCGTTCAGCACCTTATGCATCCGGTTCTTCTCCGATGCCGATATGCCGCTCATCCACCCAGAGTTTTGCAAGAGGATCCTATGTATTGGATGACAATTTAATCATCATTCCGCGTGCCCGGCGCGCAAGAGAACCGCGGCTCTCCACGGATTCGCCCAACAACTCTTCACTATGCCAAATCCGATGGTAAGCCCCGATTTTGGCCTGCCATGGCCAGATGCTACAATCCTGGATCAGACCCCGAACGTACACGATTTAGACGGGGAATAGATTCACAGCACATTTGGGACTTGATCGGAAAATTACCCGTTGCCGTGCTACTCTGCGCATGGTCGCGTAAATGAATCAGTTCAGAAACGGTGAAACTTTAGTTGTGTAAGATCTAGTGTTTCGTCTATACTCAGGAATATGATCTGTTACCTTTTTCTTGTATTCCTGATATGCATGCCCGTCTTTACTGTGACAGCGGCGGATCGATCCACGGCACTATCACTGCCAACGGAAGTGAAGAATACATCCGAAACCCTGGAAACGGTACATCCATCCGGTGGTGAAACCAATCTGAACAAACAGCTCTCGCCTCCTCATGGCAACGAGGGGGTGCAGGTTCGTGCCTTCAAGCGCAAGGATGGGGCAATGGTGGAGGAGTATTCCCTGCACGGACACGTGTATATGGTCAAGATCAGTCCGGCTATTGGTACGCCGCCCTATTATCTTTATGACAGGAATGGCAACGGTCATTTTGAACGGCGAATGCCGGGAGGCTATAAATACAGGGAACCGCCTGAGTGGGTGATTAAACGTTTCTGAATGCGTAACTGCATCGACCCTGCTGAGTAGTTACCAGGAATGGATAATTTTTGTCGATTCCTGAACTGATCCTGATTACAGATTCACCACGCATGGAATGCGGACGGTTCTTTGGGGCTGTGGAAGCGTCCTTATGTGGTGGTGTGGACGCCGTACTGGTACGTGAGAAGCAGATGGACAGTGCCCTCCTGCTGGTTATTTGTTCGCGATTAAGAACGATGTCGATGGCGCATAACGCATTACTGATTGTGCATAGTCAGGCCGATATTGCGCGAGCCGTGGGGGCGGATGGCGTGCATGTGGCTGCCACGAATATGGATGAGATTCCGGCTATACGTAAATGGTTGAACCATGATGGAATGACCATTTCAACGTCGTGCCACGGTATCGAAGAACTGGAACAAGCGATACATTTCGGGGCAGATTTTGCGTTGCTTTCACCGGTGTTTCCCACCTCAAGCCATCCACAGGCACGACAAATCGGGGCGCCCCGGTTCATGCGGCTGGCAAAAGGTGCAAAACTGCCCGTCATCGCGCTGGGCGGCATCACACCGGAGAACAGGAAACAGCTTGCAGGTTTGGGTGTGGCAGTGATCGGGGCCATCCTGGATGCGGATGATCCGGAACGTGCCGCCCGGTGTCTGTCGGAACTGCATTGACCTGTTATGTTGCACAACCCTGCGTATGTTGCGGTTCACTCTTTTTCTGACAGGCGCTCTAGCCTGAACTATTCGTAAATACCGCCGCGTCCTTGCTTGTTCCTTTGTTCGCAACAAATCCCTCGTCAGTTGCCCGTATGCATGGCTACGGGTCCCTCCTTGGAATCCGTTGCGAACAAGGATCCGGCCTGTCTGCGTGCGGCACGCACAGGCAGGCGCAATCATCACGCCGATTCATGAATCGTCCGGGCCATAGATGCGAGCATGGCGCTCACCCGTTTTGCAGCTGCGCTGATCCGTGCGCTGTTTTTTCCGCTTAGACAAATTTTGCCACAGGGCCGGTGGCCGCAGTGGCTCGGGTAGGAACCGATTTCAACATCGGGGAATTGCCGCTGGATTTCCTCCAGCCGTAGCGCAAAGCTGCTTTCCGGCAGGGCAATCTCGATCTCCCGCCGTTCAAATCCTCTGCCGCCGAAATCATCCAGAATCGCGTCCAGCTGCGAAGCAAAGATGTCCGGCACACCGGCCAGCACATACACGTTGCCGATATGCGCCCCCGGCACAATCGTCCTTTCGCAGCGTATCAATCTGGCTCCTTCCGGAACGTTCGACATGCGTCGTTGCCCTTCGTTCATGCCGTCCTTTCCGTAATGCTCGGCCATCGCCTGCACGATGTCGCGGTGCTCCTCCAGGGAAACGCTGAATGCCTCGGCCACGGCATCCATGGTGATGTCATCGTGCGTCGGGCCGATGCCACCACTGGTAATGACTGCATCATGGTTGTTCCGCAGCCTGTTCAGCGATTCGGCAATGGCGTATCTGGCATCCGGCACGATGGCGATTTCAGTCAGCTTGCAGCCGCGTTCAAAGAGCTTCCGCGCACTCAGCCAACCATTTTCCTCACGCGTTCGGCCTGAAAGGATTTCGTTGCCGATAATCAACATGGCGGCAGTTTGGTGTTTGTTCATCGGCTACCATCATAGACAGATTGATGCCTACTCGCCAAGCCCTTGCGGGATCTAGGTAATACATCACTCTCCCGAGCTGAAGTGGACCCCATTGCAAGGACAGCTTTCCGGGTGATTTAAGACGTGTTCCTCCTGTTGCTTTTTATCGCAATTTTGTCCTGAAACCTGTTGATCCTTGTATCTTCGCATCACCCTTACACAGTAGGGGAAGATGCGCGGAGCCGGGGGCCGACAGGTTTCCTGAACAGGTCTTTGGTGAGCGTTAAACACTAAGCCACCTTGGCCAGTTGTTGCTCACCGTAATACACCTCTGCAGGTGTCTGATCATCCAGCGACTGATGCCGTCGTTCAAAATTGCAGAACTCAAAGTAGTACCGCAGTGCGTCAATCAGCTCACGCACCGAGCCATACTC
>CAZBJB010000060.1:0-6742 GCA_964492105.1 uncultured Zetaproteobacteria bacterium | reverse complement strand
GTGGATTCGTATGCCATCGTTGCCAACCCATTCAAAAACGGTGAAACTTCAGTTCATAAACCGCCGTGATGATTGCGCCTGCCTGTGCGTGCCGCACACAGACAGACAGGGCCTGTTCCGCAACGGATTGCCGAGAAAGGAGGCCGTAGCCATGCATACGGACGACTGATGAGGGATTCGGTGAGGACAAAGGAACAAGCAAGGGCATGACAGAAGTTATGAATAGTTCAGGTTAACCCCAAGATCCGACATTGAGATTGGA
Organism: uncultured Zetaproteobacteria bacterium; assembly: GCA_964492105.1. Taxonomy (GTDB): domain Bacteria; phylum Pseudomonadota; class Zetaproteobacteria; order Mariprofundales; family Mariprofundaceae; genus JAUZQZ01. Next base: position 6,480 of record CAZBJB010000060.1, on the reverse strand, counting down.
TGCAGGGTGTAAGTCTTTGGTTTGCATGGCGTTTCGAACAATCATGTATTCACCTCATTGGTGATGAGTTATTTTTCGGAATGCCAGGCGAATCAAAGGGTTGCGGCATGCGCCGCATGTCAATGGCGGATCTTGGGTGAACGGTCGTGGCCTGATGCGTCTATCCTGAATGCACGCAAGACCTTTCCCTGTGCGCCCAGTGTGCCAGCCGCGGCGTAAAGTATATGATCGACTTCAATCTTCAGCGCCGCGGCATTACCACAAGTTACCGTCAGAAACGGTGCTTTGCTTTCCAACAACAAACTTTGCCCCGGATGTAGCAAAGCTTCTTTAAGCAGTGTCTCGGAAGGGTCACGCACCTGTAGCCAGGCGGATGACTTAATGGCCGTCAGGCGATAGTGGTGCATTTCGGTAATTTTTTCGGTGGTTGTGGTGGTGACGGGAATCGTTTTCTTCGTTTGGAGCAAGGTTACAGGGTTTGTGTTTGAGGAAGACGGCGTGACGCCGGAAGAGACGGCAGGCGATGGGGGCATCAAAGGCGTGCTCTTCTTTACCGAACCTTCCGGAGTGACATGTTTTGTGCTTGTACCCTTGACCGGCACAAGACTCGTGCCCGCAACGGACACCTTCGGTGGAGGTGCTTTATTCCCTCCATCTCTCACTGTATTAAACAGGATGAAAAGCAGTACGAAGAGGACAGCAGCGGCCATGGCCCACATTTTATTGGGTGCGATGGGCGGGTCAGGTATCGTGTAGGGTCTGGTAAGCTGGTAGTCACTGGACTTCAGCGCTTCGACATCTTCATGGCAGTCTTCACCCAGAAGCGCGGCATACTGACGCAGGAAAGCAAGGCTATAGACTTCCTCGGGTAAATTATTCCAGTCACCGATTTCCAGTGCCTGTAAATAAACTTTGCGAATCTTCAATTGTTCGGAAGCTTCCCCGATCGAGAGTTCCCTGCGTTCACGGGCGGAGCGCAACTGTTGCCCCAATCGCGCCTGGATTTGTTCCTTCAGTTCATTGGCGGGTATTTTTTTATCTGTTTGTTCCATGTTTATCCGCTCAGGGTTCAGGGGATCAGCCATTGGTTTTCCGTCCTGTACATTTATTGTCCTTTACCAATCAAACCACATGCGGTGTTACGCTTCGACCTTACTCCGCCAGCTTGTTGATTTCTTGCTCAGCCCATGCTTTGTTCAGAGGACTGGAAGTCAATTTGTGAAAACGTTCCAGTTGTTTTTTAGCCTCGGAAACATTTTCTTCTTCGTATAGTAGCCCCAGCAAACCTTCGATGGCCTGCCGGTTGCCCGGTTTGTCGTGCAAAATAGTTTCATACAGAGCTTTGGCAACACTGATCCGCCCATAACGCGCATAAGCCCGGGCTTCCCTGATTCGGGATGTCTCCTGAAGGGGGTTGAGCGCGCGGGCCTGACGGTAGGCTGCGATGGCTTCATGAAAACGTTTTTGACGCAGCAAGGCATCACCCAGGTTGATGTAGGCAATATCCGGATGGCGATAGCGGGGGTCATTCAGGGCTTTTCGGAAATATTTCTCAGCTTTTTTCGGTTTATTCATTTGCAACAGCAATCCGCCATAATTGTTATAGGTGGCGGAAGACGGGTGGTATTTGATCGACTGCTGATAGTATGCATTCGCCTTCTCCGGATTGCCACGCAATTGCCAGGCATAAGCGAGCGCATCCAGCACATCGGAACGATCCGGGGCGATGCTCTTGGCACGGAGCAGTTCCTCAAAAGCCTTGGGCAGGTTTCTTCGTTTCAGGGCATCTATGCCAAGTTGATAATGGATGTCCACGCGCATGGCCTGGCGTTCCGGGCTTACGGACGGATTCATATTTGAACATGCGGATAAAATGACCGTGATGAACAGCAATGCAATATATGACAACGGGTTCTTTAACATCACAATAAACGATCCACGAGGGCGCGAACAGGCCGCAGAGCCTGATCGTCCAGGCGCGTCATATCGCTGATGATGGCGTGTTCAAGCGCCGAACGACAATGTTCCGTACAGAGATGAATATCTTCATTGAGATCAAAGAATGCGAATAGCATTCGTTGCGCCTTGGCGACATTATCACCCATAATTTCAAGCACGTTACTTACGTTGACATCGTCCTCCCCTGCATGCCAGCAATCATAGTCGGTACTCATGGCTACCGTGGCATAGCACATTTCAGCTTCCCGTGCGAGCTTGGCTTCGGGCATATTGGTCATGCCAATCACATCCATGCCCCAGCCGCGATAGAGTTCGGATTCAGATCGGGAGGAAAATTGAGGCCCCTGCATGGCAAGATAAGCACCCCCGTCATGGACGGAAACTTCCACGCTACGGCAAGCCTCCGCCAATTGAACGCGCAGGCTTGCGCATACCGGATTCGCCATGGATACATGTGCGACCACCGGCCCGTCGAAGAATGTCGAGGCGCGACCGGATGTACGGTCTATGAACTGATCCACCAGCACAAAGTCTCCCGGTTTAATGTCCTCTTTCAATGAACCCACGGCGGATATGGAAATAATGCGCGAAACGCCCGCCAGTTTCATGGCATAGATATTGGCACGATAATTGATGCAATGCGGCGGAATCGCGTGTCCCTGCCCGTGGCGGGGAAGAAAAATGGCTTCATGACGGCCAACGCGGGCCAGTACCAGGCCATCCGAAGGATGCCCGTAGGGCGTTTCGATATCGAATCGGTCGAGCACTTCGACACCCTCGATGCCATATAGACCGCTACCACCAATAATACCTATTCGATTATTCATCCCCATCCATCCGTATTATGAAGTGTTCCCGGTATAGTCATCAGATGATCCCGCCGGCCCTTCAACTGACCGCATGCGGCCATAATCTCATCTCCGCGAGAGCGCCTCACAGTGGCACGAATGCATTTTTTGATCAAGGCGTTGGCAAAAACGTTCATGTGCTGCTTGGAAGAACCGGAGCAGGGCGCGCCAGGCCATGGATTGAAATGAATAAGGTTGACACGCTCCCGTTCAGGATTGATGAACCGTATAAGCGCGTCGAGATCTTTCTCACGATCATTTACACCCGCGAGCATCACATATTCCAGTGTAATATGGCGTTGCTGAGGCAACGGATAATCGTCAAGACACCTACGCAATGTATCAAGCGGATACTTCCGGTTGACGGGAACCAGCCTGTTACGTACATCATTGATCGCCGCATGCAGGGAAACTGCCAGATTAACGGGGTATGCTTTACCCAGACGTTGGATTTGTGGCACAAGGCCTGACGTGGAGACCGTGATACGCCGCCGGGATAGATGCAGTCCGTCCTGATTCAGAAGAATACGCAGGCTCTCATGCACGCTGTCTTCGTTTGCCAGCGGTTCACCCATGCCCATATAAACCACATGGGTGACATACTGATGCAGTGTATCGGGTAGCGGGTCGCGCATCACGTCCAGTTTGACGGCCATGATTTGTGCCAACAGTTCACCCGTTGACAAATTGGTCTCAAATTTTTGCGTTCCCGTATAACAAAAAGGGCAATCCAGAACACATCCGACTTGCGAGGAGATACAGACCGTCCCCCGATGCTCATCCGGAATAAGAACGGCTTCCATCATGCCGCCACGCTCCAGTTGAAACAGATATTTGCGCGTACCATCCGAGGAGATCCGCCGCTTCATCAGTTTCAACGGCTCACAGACCAGTTGTTCGGAGAGCTCCCGGCGAAAACTGGCGGGTAGATTGTGCATGGCCTCGGGATCGGCAACACCCTTGTTCATCCATGTCCATACCTGCCTTGCGCGGTAGGCCGGTTGCTTCATGGATGTGATGTGCGCCAGCAGTTCCGGCAGGGTCAGCGCAGGTAATTGAAGTCTGTTATCCGGCATTGCCGCATTGTACAGCGAATACCGTGTTCGGGTAGCATCCGTCGTCTATGTCCCTGGCTTCGGAAACCCCCGTTCCCGTCTCACGCGAGGATTTTTCTCGTATGCGGAGCTTTGTCCGGGCCATGTGGAGACTAAGGCAAAACCCTGACTATCTGGCAGCCTTGCAACATGAACTGCCGCAAGCCGCGAGCATTGAGCCTGACATACCCAGTGTGCTGATGGGATATGATTTCCATTTGACGCCGGACGGACCAAAACTCATCGAAATTAACAACAACGCGGGCGGTCTGTATATTGATGATGGAAGGTGGCTGCCGCAGCCGGGGCTTACCGAATGGCATGAACCGTTAACGGCAAGGTTGTGTAGCATGTTTCCCGCCGCATGGCGGCATATTGCGATTATGGATGAAGATGTAACCCGGCAATATATGTATCCGGAAATGCTGGCCTATGCGGAATTGCTGGACAATGAGGGGCGAAAGGTCTTTGTTGTCTGCCCCGAGGCCATCAGCATCCGGCCTGACGGCCTGTATGTCGAGGATGTCAGGCTGGATGCGATTTACAACCGGCATACGGATTTTTATCTTGAACACCCTGACCTGGCCCATATTCGCAAGGCCTATGAGGCAAATCTGGTACAACTGAATCCACATCCACGCAGCTACGCGCTGTTGGGAGACAAGGGCCGCATGGTGAACTGGTGGACAGAAGGATTTCTGGATACTTTTCTGCCACGGGAAGATGTCCGGTTCATTCGTCATATCGTTCCGGAATCCCGACGATTGAAGCATGTGAGCCCGGATACCATCTGGCATGAACGCAAACAATGGGTCTTCAAGCCCGCTGCGCGGCATGGTGGAAAGGGAGTTGTGCTGGGGAAGGCCATGAGCCGCAAGCGCTTCGCGACGCTTGTACCTGAAGAAACTATCCTTCAGCGCTATGTCCCGCCATGCATCGCCAATCTGGAAGGTGCGGAATTCAAACTGGATATCCGGTTGTATACGAAAGCTTCCCGATTGCTGGCCGTGGCGGGACGTATCTGGCAAGGGCAGATGGCCAATTTCCGTACCGAAGGAAGCGGTTGGGTTTCGCTTTCAATCGCGTGAGTACGGATCCAATGGCAACTGTCGTCGTTATTATCCCTGTCCTGAACGAGGCGGATCGTCTGCCATGCTTGCTGCGGCGTATCCGCACATTGGGGGAGAACGAAATTATCTTCGTGGATGGTGGGTCATCGGATGAAACACCGATATTGCTGGAACAAGCGGGCGTGAAATGGATTCATTCCAAATGCGGACGAGCGACCCAGATGAATGCCGGGGCATCAAACTCTCAATCCGGTATTCTCCTGTTCCTTCACATAGACACAGAAATATCTTCAAGTCATATTGAGGATATCGAACGGGTGATGTCTGGATCTGATGTGGCGGGTGGACGTTTCGATGTGCGGCTTTCGGGCCATCATCCCGCCTTTCGTATGATTGAATGGTGCATGAACTGGCGTTCGCGACTTACCGGGATCAGTACCGGTGATCAGGCGATGTTTGTGCGCCGTGGCGTGTTTGAGCGTATGGGTGGTTTCCCTGAACAGCCCTTGATGGAAGATGTGGAATTTTCACGACGTTTGAAGAGAGAGGGGCGTATGGCCTGCCTGCGTTCCAGGGTCAGAACATCCAGCCGCCGATGGGAAAAACACGGTATTGTGCGAACCATGTTGCTGATGTGGTGGATCAGGTTTCGCTACTGGCTCGGTGCCAGTCCGGCGGCATTGAAGCGCCTTTACATGGACTGCCCATGATTCGTCCGATTGTTTTTTGTAAGGCTCCCGTCGCGGGAAGGGTGAAAACCCGTTTGCAACCGCTATTTTCCCCCACGCAGGCAGCAAACATCCATGCCGCGATGGCCACTTGCGTGATTGAGCGGACGTTGCGCCTGTTCCCTCATACATGGATTGCCGTCGATGATCCGCATCATCCTTTTTTCCGCCGGTTTGATGCATCTGTTCTGCCACAGGGGGAGGGTGATCTTGGCCTGCGCATGATCCGACTCACGAACCGTGCGATTGCATATGGGGCAGGGGGTGTATTGTTGCTGGGTACGGACAGTCCTCATATGAGTGCTGCGCGACTGCACTGTGCCTTGCGCCTGCTACGTCAATACGATGTGGTTCTCGGCCCCGTCGAGGATGGCGGATACGACCTGCTGGCCACGCATGGTCATGCGAAAGGACTGTTCCGGGATATTGCATGGGGTACATCAGCGGTACTGGATGAAACCATGAAGCGGATATTGGAACGGGGGCTTTCATTCCGATGTTTAAGTATGGGGTTCGATGTGGATATCCCGGAAGACCTTGCCAGACTGTTTCATTCCGGTTTCAGATTTCCGGAACCGTTATCGCGCTCTGAGAAACTGCCATGACCGTCAATCCCGACCCTATTGGCATCTATCAAACAGCCTCCAATTTTACCCCCCCTAATACGGGCCAAATCAGGTCCGATTTTCAAACCTCCAACTCTTGTTTCCAGTCTCGATAATATCACAGTGATGGGTAATGCGATCGAGCATAGCTGTGGCCATTTTGGCGTCACCAAATA
>CAZBJB010000059.1:0-7142 GCA_964492105.1 uncultured Zetaproteobacteria bacterium | reverse complement strand
ATTTACATGCATCGTACGATGTTCGGCCACGTTCAGTGAGGCCGCGATGCGCGCGGATGCTTCCAGTTCGATGCAATGGCGCTGGCCATAGTCAAAGGCTACGCTGTAGCACTCCCATCCCTGTTTTCGCACGGCCCACGCAAGAGCCGTGCTGGAATCCAGGCCGCCTGATAGCAACACCACTGCCCTGGTGTCCTGTCCCGTAAAAGATCGCATTATCAAAACCACCCTAGCCCGCATTATTCATGAATCGCCGTGATGACTGTGCCTGCCTGTGCGTGAACGCACGCAGAGAGGCCGGGTTTTTGTTCGCAACGGATTCCGGGGAAGGAACCGTAGCCATGCAGACGACCGACCGACGAGGGATGCGGTCAGGACAAAGGAACAAATCAAGGGTGCGGCAGTATTTATGAATAATACAGGTTAGGAAGCCTGTCATACGCCGGTTGCCTCCTCACCCCAGATGTGCTTGTGTAATTGCAACTGCATGCGTGCAGGCACATGATCCTCCAGCATCCACGCAGCCAGATCAGATGGCTGGATGTTACCCCATGAGGGTGAAAACAGAACGGGAACAACAGGGTGATACCTGTCCAGGATACCGACAGACCATAGATAATCCTCATGACCGGTGATGACAAACTTGATTTCATCACCATCCTTCAGGAAGTGGAAATTTTCCCAGCGGTTGCGTCTGCTCTCTCCACTGCCAGGTGTCTTGACGTCCAGTATTCGGCATACGCCGGGATCAGTCCGGCTGATGTCAAATGCTCCGGATGTTTCCAGTTGTAATACAGGGGATATATCTACCAGCGCAGCGAGGAGGGGAAGGCATGATTTTTGCGCCAAAGGTTCACCGCCACTGACCAGCGTTAACGGGCGCTTATGCTGGCGCACCTGGTTCGTGACCTGCTCGATACTGTATTCCTTACCACTGGTAAAGGAAAGTGCCTGCGGTGTATCACAATAATTGCAGCGTAAAGGACATCCGGCCAGCCTGACCACGGTACATGGCATACCTGCCGTGGTGCTTTCACCCTGGATGCTGTCGTAGATTTCATGAATGTGGACTACCGGAGGATCAGAAGCAGGCAATGCTAGTGCCCCGTTAGCCCTTTTAATTGACGGCGTGCCTGTTCCGCGGCCGCACTATCGGGGTACTTCCGGATAAGCCGTTGCCATACGGTACTGGCATCCCCCATGCGCGACACGCCTTTGTAGGCCAGTCCGAGCTTAAGCAGGGCCGCGGCATATTTGGAGCTTTTGGGATGGTGTATAACGACCATTTCGAACGCATCAATGGCTTGCTGGAGCTTATGTTGAGCATAATAACTTTCGCCCAGCCAGTACCATGTCTGATCCGTGTATTCACCCTTGGGGAAGCTTTTTAACAAATGCCGGAAGCCCTGAGTGGCTTCCTTATAACGCCCGCTTTTGAGTGCCAGATACGCTGCGGTATAATGATTTTTTTCTTGCTCTGCAGGTGGCTGGACGGGGGGAGTTACAACGGGCTTTGATATGGATTTGACAATTTTATCAAGCTTCCTGACCAGTTTTTGCTTGGTGATCCGGCTCGATTTTTTTGATCTGGCAGCCATCGCCTCCAAACGGGCCATCCTGGTTTCCAATTGCTCAATACCGGCATTCCGGGCGTTCATCGTGGAAGTTCGTAGCATTCGCGCCTGTTCAAGTTCAATCAAACGTCCTTTAAAAACGCCAATCTCCTCCTCAATGGATTGCTGGCCTTTTTGTAATCCCCTGATGGATCCAGTCACAATCGGCTTATCCTGTAGCCATGCTTCGGGTGGTTTCTTGCTCGCACAGGCGGAAACTCCAAGACATAACATCAAAGCGACGGCCACCGGCAGTGCCAGCGGCCGTTTTTTTACTTCATGGAGCTCAGCGGACAACAATATCCGCATGCCGATTCTGCGCCCAGCAGGCTTCACCCGTTCCATGGCAGACCGGACGTTCCTCACCAAATGAAACGGTATCAATGCTTGAAGCAGATACGCCGCGCTTAACGAGATAATCGTGGACGCTGTCGGCACGGCGCTGACCCAGCGCCAGATTGTATTCACGGCTGCCCCGTTCATCGCAATTTCCCTCAACGGTGATTGAAGTGCCGGAATGTGCCTTCAGCCATGCTGCATTGGCATTTAGAATGCCACGTGCAGGTTCATCCAGTCCCGAACGGTCAAATGCGAAATAAACGCTATGTGAGGATGGCTCCTGCACGGTTGAGACGCTGTTCGTCGTTGAGACGCCATTTGTTGTCGCACCAGCAGGCGTTATTGCGCTACTCTTTTCAATGGAGACAGGCGGACTTCCTCCAACCGTTGTTTTCTTGACACAGCCTGCGAATAGCAGACCCGTGGCAGCTACAAAAGCCAAACCGATACCTGAGTATTGTTTCAATTTCATTGGGTTCCTCCCATTTTTTTTTATAATGTCCGCCTGGCCTTAATGCGACCAGGCGGGATACGATGCATCCTCATCAGGAGCCGTAATGGCTTTCACCTTTCCACCCCAGCTGGGAACTCTATACACCCTGCGCATGCCTTTCACCTCTTTGGAAAACAGCAGCATTTGCGCATTTGGCGACCATGCGGGCGACTCGACAGGGCCCCCTGTGACCAGATAGCGGATATCGCTTCCATCCAGCCTCATGGTGGCCAAAGCATATTCCCATCCCTTGCGTGTAATCAAGGCAATTCTATCTCCGGCGGGTGACCATGCCGGTGAAGTGTTATACGATCCAAGCGTACTGATGCGTTGCACGTGTCCGTCACGGATGCGAATACGATAAATCTGGGGAGAGCCGCTACGGTTGCTGGTAAAGGCGATCCATTTACCATCCGGCGACCATGTCGGTGTGGTATTGATGCCGGGATTATGTGTCAATTGCCGCCATGTGCGGGTGCTGGTATCGAAGATATGGATTTCCGTATTACCGGTGAAGGACAATGTGGCAGCAATAAACCGGCCATCAGGGGACCACGCGGGCGTGCTGTTCAGGCCTGGAAATGCGCCGAATGTGCTGCGTTTTCCATTGGACAGATTGAAGGTTTCCAGACGAGGTCGGTTACCGACGTAGGTATTTAACGCCACCAGCCGATTGTCGGGCGACCAGTCCGGCGAAAGTAATAATGTGAAATTGCGCCCAACGACCTGTTTGTTGGCGCCATCCTGATCCATATAAATCAAGTCCGCCCTGTCGCCATGTTTTCGCACATACAGGATATGGCTGTTGAAATAACCTGCGATTCCAGTGGATGCATGGTAGATATTATTGGATATCTGGTGCGCCAGCGGGCGCAAATCGCTTCCTGAATAATCCAGCGTCGTTTGAAGCAATACCTTGCCGCGGAAGGGATCCAGCACTTCAACATCAGCCTTCCAGTTATCATCTGTCCGGTGAAGACGTGCAATGGCCAGAATATCGGCCCCTATAATACGCCAGTCACCATAATTGATGTGCTTTTCTGTCTGTTTGGCGGTGACGAAAAAGCTCAAGGGGTCGAGTGCCACAAACGACTGGCTGGACTCCAGATCATGCCGCACCACATTGCGGATGAGATGTTCGGCGTTCGCATCTTCGGATGGAGCATCGACCATCCATGCCAGCTTCAGGGGTTGATATTCGGACTGAAAAATTTCAAATTTAGCAGCCTGTGCTACGCAGGGAAGTAGCATGGTGAGGTATACGAGACCAACGACAACGCCAATAAAACCATATGCGAATTGACCGCCCGTCGACGTGCTGCATATGGCTTTATTCATGTTACTGTTTGTAATCCGCATGGGGTGGTTTCTAGCCGCGAGCGTGCGGAAATGCAAGCGGCGGATCCGGTCTCTCGCAAGCGCTCCTGATTACGGCATGTGCTACATGTCAATACCGGTTCATGGTCAATGAAATGCTGGAAAGCAGCCGTTGCTTCGGCCACACTCACGCCCATGCTGGAAATCGAGCATCTTTCATTATCTATCCCCTCTACCGATGGACCCATGAATGCGGTCAGCGATGTAACATTAACGCTCGAACCAGGGCGTGTGTTGGGGCTGGTTGGCGAATCAGGCTGTGGCAAGTCCATTACCGCGCAAACTATTCTACGCCTTGGCGAGCATCAGGGTATTGAACGTACCGCAGGAACGGTCAGGCTTGACGGGCAGGATGTGTTTGCCATGCGGGAACGCGAATTGCGTGTATTGCGTGGCGGCAGGGTTTCCATCATTTTTCAAGAGCCGATGACAGCGCTGAATCCGGTTTTCTCCATTGGCGCTCAGATCAGCGAAGTGATTCGTTTGCATCTTGACCTGACAAGACGCGAGGTTCACGATCGCATGATCTCCCTGCTTTCGGATGTAGGGCTGCAACAGCCGGAGCAATTGTCTCGACAATATCCTGACGCGCTGTCCGGCGGTATGCGTCAGCGCATGTTGATTGCCATGGCGATGGCCGCCAATCCCGATTATATCGTTGCTGATGAGCCCACGACGGCGCTGGACGTGTCCGTTCAAGCACGAATCATTGATCTGTTGCGCAAGCTGCAACAGGAGAAAGGGCTTGGCATGCTGCTGGTAACGCATGATTTCAGTCTGGTGGCGGAACTGGCCGATGAGGTTGCCGTCATGTATGCCGGGCATATCGTTGAATATGGTCCTGTTACGTCGATTTTTGATTACCCTGCCCATCCCTATACGCGCGCCCTGATGGATTGCCGCCCGGAAATCGCCTCTCGTGGCAAACCCATGCCTGCCATCCATGGACAGGTTCCCGCCCCGGGGGCATGGCCGTCCGGATGCCGATTTGCACCCCGTTGTCCCCTGGCTGATGTGGACTGCGAACAAACGGTAACAGAAGAGGCATGGCACCGTGGCGGGCACTGGGCTCGTTGTGTTCATGTAACGACGGCTTTCGTGCAGCGGAAAGAAGCGGGATGAGTCTGCTGGCTGTCAAAGGGCTATACAAAAGTTTCCATGCAGGTGGGCCATGGGGCAACGGCCATATTACTCGCGCCGTGGACGATGTCAGCTTCAAAATCAAGGAAGGGGAAACACTGGCTATTGTCGGGGAATCGGGTAGTGGAAAATCGACGACGGCACGCATCGTGATGCGTCTGCTGGACGTGGATGCAGGCAGTATTGTGCTGATGGGGACGGACATTACCCATTTGAAAGGTAAACACCTGCGCAAGATGCGCAAACACATGCAAATGGTTTTTCAGGATCCGTTTGCCAGCCTTAATCCACGCATGCGAATCGGGGAAACGGTGGGTGAGGGCCTGCGCATACATGCGCGGGATCTGAACGCAAAACAGCGACGCGAGAGAGTGGTTGAAGTGCTTGGACAGTGTGGTACGGATGCGGAGGTGCTGGATCGTTATCCGCATCAGTTCTCCGGCGGCCAGCGCCAGCGCATCGGCATTGCGCGCGCACTGGCCGTATCCCCCGAATTGCTTGTGCTGGATGAACCGGCATCAGCACTGGACGTGTCCGTGCAGGCCCAGGTATTGAATCTGTTGACCCGGCTGCAACAGGAACAGAGACTGGCTTATCTGTTCATTTCGCACGATTTATCCGTGGTCAAACAGGTGGCGGACCGGGTGGCTGTCATGTTTGCCGGCCGCATTGTGGAACAGGGACATATCGAGGATGTTTATACATATCCAAAACACCCATACACCAGGGCGTTGCTGGATGCGCGGCCCGTTGAACACCCGTCCCAACGAAAACAACAAACGAATGCTGCTGTGCATAGTGAGGAAAGTGTTGCCGAAAGCGGCTGCGCCTTTCGCCTGCGTTGTCCTTATGCACAAGAAGATTGTCAGGTATTTGATGGCCTGCTATCAGCTGATGCGCATGCGTTTGCCTGTTTGCATCCTTTAGCCCGGACGATCACAGGGCGCGGCAGTATTTAGTGGATAGTCCAGGTTAGAATCCTGAAATTTGCATGGTGATTCCATGGTGCGAAAGTCCAGCCCGGAAATGGTCAAAGTGAGGAAGCCGATCGCGGCTCACGAGTTTTGCAAGAGGCCCTTATGAACAGCTCTTTCCCCAGGCAAATTATACGTGATTTCCAACCGGATGCGAATCTGGCAAAAGCTTTGCCAGGCTATGTGTACCGCGAAGAGCAAGTGAAACTCGCCGGAGAAATTGCCGAATGCATGGAAGCTGGCGGCCGGTTGCCGGCTGAAGCCGAAACAGGTACCGGGAAAACGCTGGCATACCTGGTGCCCGCGCTGCGTAGTGATTTGAAGGTACTGATCTCCACGCATACCAGGGCATTGGCGGCATGGTCACGGCTACAGCGGAGCAATGCCCGGGCGGTAAATGTCCCGCTTTCTCACAATGCCCGTTGTTCAAGGCAAGGCAGGCTGCTCAGGATGCAGAGATCGTAGTCAGCAATCACAGTTTGTTGCTGGCCGACGCCGAATTAAAATCGGAAGATTTTGGTGAAGTCCTGCCGAATTTTGACTGCACGATTGGCGATGAGGTAGCCCTGAAGCGGGAGATTGACCAATATTTTTTGAAGGTGTTTCAGGCCTATGCGGATAACGACCTGAGTGAAGCGCTGGTCGGGTGGCAGCCGCTGATCCGGCAAATGGAACGCCGCAGACAGCGCAGTGAAGAGGCTGGAAAAATAGCGGATCGTGCACTGGATATCGCGGCGGACATGCAATCCATGCTTGAGCCCGCCGAAGGATTTGTTGCCTGGCGCGAGGGTTCGGGTAAACATGCACGGCATCTGCTGGCATCGGTAGAGACCGGCCCTGTTCTGGCCGAGAAATTATGGTCTCGTCCCTCCAGCTTTATCCTTTCGTCCGCCACTCTGCGCATCTCGGGAAATTTTGCCTACATGCGGGAGCGCTTGGGGCTGGAAGGTGCGCAAGCAGTTTTCCATCCGTCTCCCTTCGATTATTCCTCTCAGGCCATGATTTATGCACCGTCCCATATCCCCGCGCCAAACGAATCGCATGATGAGGGAACGCTGTTCGAGGAAATCGAGGCGTTGATTCGTGCTTCGGCGGGCCGGGCTTTTGTCCTGTTTACCTCACACCAGATGCTGCGGCGTATCGCACCCCGTTTCTTCAGCGCTCACCAGAATTGACCCACTTTTGCTCAAAAAATTGACCCATCGC
>CAZBJB010000058.1:0-7289 GCA_964492105.1 uncultured Zetaproteobacteria bacterium | reverse complement strand
TGCGTTATCCATCAACTGCTTCTTCCATGCCCCTATCTGGCTGGCGTGAACGCTGAGTCGTTACGCCGGACGAATCACAGGGCGGAGCTAACCCGGTAAATTCGAGTTTCCCGTCAGCCATATATCCATGGCGCGAGCGCACCGGCGTCCTTCGCGGATCGCCCATACAACGAGCGACTGACCCCGGCGCATATCGCCGGCGGAAAATACCTTGTCGACAGATGTGCGGTAATCGTCCGTATTGGCGGCTACGTTACCGCGTGCATCCTTGTCCACACCAAAATCATCCAGCATGCCCTTACGAACGGGATGTACGAATCCCATCGCCAACAATACCAGGTCGGCCTTCAGTTCAAATTCGCTGCCTGTCACTTCGGACACCTTCCACTGACCATTCTTATCCCGAACCCGTTCCACACGTGCACATTCAATGGCCGTTACATGGCCATGGTCATCTCCAATGAAACACCTGGTTGATACGGAAAAATCACGATCACAGCCCTCTTCCTGTGAGGTAGAGGTGCGTAACTTCATCGGCCAGTCGGGCCATGTGAGCAGTTTGTTTGGCACCTCGGGTGGGGGTGGCATGATTTCGAGTTGGGTCACGGATGCGGCACCCTGACGATTGGACGTACCGATACAGTCGGAACCCGTATCGCCGCCACCGATAACAATCACGTGCTTGCCATCAGCCAGAATACGATCATCGTCCGGCACGTCATCGCCCAGCACCACTTTGGTTTGCTGTGGCAGAAAGTTCATAGCCAGGTGAATACCGTCCAGTTCGCGCCCCGGAATGGGTAGATCACGCGCGTGTTCGGATCCGCCCGCTAACGCAATGGCATCGAAGTCATTCAGCAATCTTTTGACGGAAACATGAACGCCAATATGGACGTTTTTCCGAAATGTCACACCTTCGGCACGCAGTTGCACCAGGCGACGGTCAATGACATGCTTCTCAAACTTGAAGTTCGGAATACCGTAACGCATCAAACCACCGATACGGTCATTCTTCTCGAATACCACTACATCGTGGCCTGCCCGCGCCAACTGTTGGGCGCAGGCCAGTCCCGCCGGGCCGGAACCGACGACGGCAACACGCTTGCCCGTTTTGTGTTGGACAATTTCGGGCTCGATCCAGCCTTCTTCCCATGCCTTCTCGACAATGGCCAGTTCGATGTTTTTGATCGTAACGGCATCGCCAATGAGATTGAGCGTACAGGCATCTTCGCACGGGGCAGGGCAGATGCGTCCCGTAAATTCTGGAAAATTGTTGGTGGAATGCAAGGCTTCACTGGCTTCCCTCCACCGTCCCCTGTACACCAGATCATTCCAGTCCGGGATGATATTGTTGATTGGACAGGCGTTATGACAGAAGGGGATACCGCAATCCATGCAACGCGCACCCTGGGTTTGCATATCCGTTGGCAGTTTGAAGAATGCATTGAAATGTTCAATACGATCCGTGACCGGGGCATAACTTAGGCCTTCGCGTGCATACTCCTTGAATCCCGTGGGCTTACCCATGAACGTACTCCTCTTCGATTTTAATCCGTGTATTGATGAACAAATCGTAACAAGGGCGTCCGTGGCCCGGTTACGCAACGGAAAGCGCAACGCGTGGTTTTCACTTTCCTTGCCAGTCGACGACTTGCATCGCACGCTACGGGCTTGTGCGCCCGTCCATGGGTGCGATGATGGTTTTTTATTACGAAGCCGTCATGGATCATACGGGTTTACAGCCTGCATCTCGGCTTCCATTTCCTGTAACGCGCGGAGATAGTCAACAGGCATAACCCTGACGAATCCAGGTAGAACGTCCTGCCAGTTGTCGAGCATCTTCCGGGCCAGCGTCGAACGCGTGTAACGCATGTGACGCTCAATCAGTGTGCGCAGAATGTGCCGGTCGTTCTGAGACAGCGAATGGCGAATGTCCACACGGCCATGCGCCTCCAGATCCGGTCCCTGATGATCCAAGTCTTCCAGGGCCGTGGCTTCGGCGGCGACCGGCTGCAAATCAATCTGCGCCATATTGCAACGGGTTTCGAATGTACCGTCTTCATCAAAAACGTAGGCAATACCGCCGCTCATTCCGGCCGCGAAATTACGTCCCGTACTACCCAGCACCACCACGGTGCCACCGGTCATATACTCACACCCGTGATCGCCCACACCTTCGACGACGGCTACGGCACCCGAATTGCGCACGGCAAAACGTTCCCCCGCAATACCACGGAAATAACATTCGCCGGCAATAGCGCCGAACAGCACCGTGTTGCCGACGATAATATTTTCCTCCGCCCTGATTCTGGATTCAGCGGGGGGGTAGATGATGATACGGCCACCGGACAATCCCTTGCCGACGTAGTCATTGCCTTCGCCGGCCAGATCAATGGTGATGCCGCGCGCCAGCCATGCCCCCAGGCTCTGGCCCGCCGTGCCCCTGGCCCGGATGTAAATGGTGTCCTCAGCCAGCCCTTCGTGGCCATAGCGTTTGGCGACTTCGCCGGAAAGCATGGCGCCAAAGCTGCGATCGACATTACGGACGGGGGTCTCAATGCTCACGGGTATGCGGTCTTCCAGCGCCGCTTTCGACTGCCTGATAAGCCATTGATCCCGAACCGCCTCAAGACCATGATTCTGGGATTCACAATGGTAAACGGACGCGTCATCCGGATCCACGCGATGAAAAATCGGGGATAGATCCAGGCCCTTCGATTTCCAGTGACGGATGGCATCGTTGGTATCCAATATATCGGAACGGCCAATCATGGCGTTAAACGTTTCAAACCCCAGCTCCGCCATGATTTCGCGCACTTCTTCCGCGACGAACATGAAAAAATTAACCACATCTTCCGGTTTGCCAGTGAAATTCCCGCGTAGTTCAGGATCCTGTGTGGCGACGCCGACCGGGCAGGTGTTCAGATGGCATTTGCGCATCATGACACAACCTTCGGCGATCAGCGCGATGGTGCCAAACGCCACCTCATCCGCACCCAGAAGGCCGGCAATGACCACATCGCGTCCCGTGCGCATTTGCCCGTCAGCTTGCAGGGTCATGCGGCCGCGCAGACGATTCAGCACCAGCGTCTGTTGTGTTTCCGCCAAACCCAGTTCCCATGGGGCACCGGCGTGCTTGATACTGGTGAGCGGACTGGCACCCGTACCGCCGTCATGGCCGGCAATCACCACATGATCCGCATGTGCCTTGACCACACCCGCAGCAATCGTTCCAACACCGATCTCCGAAACCAGTTTCACGCTGATATCCGCCGATGTGTTGGTGTTTTTCAGGTCGAAGATCAATTGTGCCAGATCCTCAATGGAATAAATATCATGATGCGGTGGCGGGGAGATCAGTCCCACACCTGGCGTTGAATGGCGTACACGGCCAATACGTTTATCCACCTTGTGTCCCGGCAACTGGCCGCCTTCGCCCGGCTTGGCGCCCTGGGCAATCTTGATCTGAATCTGATCGGCGTTGGCCAGATATTCCGTGGTGACACCAAAGCGCCCGGATGCCACCTGTTTGATGGCCGAACGCATCGAATCGCCGTTCGCCAAGGGTGTGAAACGTACGGTTTCCTCACCACCCTCGCCAGTGTTGGATTTACCGCCCAGACGGTTCATCGCAATCGCCAGCGTAGAATGGGCCTCATGCGATATTGATCCGAAGCTCATGGCTCCCGTGGCAAAGCGTTTGACGATGTCCCTGGCCGGTTCAACGTCTTCCAGTGGAATGGCATCCCTCTTCTTAAACCTGAACAGGCTGCGCAAGGTGATCAGGCGGCCGCTCTGATCATTGATACGCCGGGCGTATTCCCTGTACAAATGATTATTTCCGGTGCGCACCGCGTGCTGGAGTGTGGCAATAGTTTCCGGTGTTAACAGATGTTGTTCGCCACGCACGCGCCATGCATATTCGCCGCCGACATCAAGCGCATTCCTGTATATCTGTTGGTCACCATAGGCATCACGATGCCAACAAACGGCCTCCCGTGCAATTTCAGTCAGCCCCGCGCCCTCTATCCGGGTTGGCGTTCCGGTGAAATACGCATCAATGAATGCCGAGGATAGTCCGATGGCTTCGTAAATCTGCGCACCGCAATAGGACTGATAGGTGGAAATCCCCATTTTAGACATGACCTTGAACAGCCCCTTGTTAATCGCCTTGATGTAACGGGTTTTGACGTCCTCAAACGAAAGCCCGTCAGGAAACCGATTGCGTCGGTGCAGATCGAACAGGGTCTCAAAGGCAAGGTACGGGTTGATGGCTTCCGCGCCAAAACCCGCAAGCGTGGTGAAGTGGTGGACTTCGCGGGCGCTACCGGTCTCAATGACCAACCCGGTTTCAGTGCGGAGTCCCTGGCGAATCAGATGCTGATGTACGGCGCTGGTAGCCAGCAACGTCGGGATGGCAATATGATCCGCATCCATATCACGGTCGGAAAGAATAATGATATTGAAGTGCTTGCACACAGCCTCTTCAGCTTCTCCGCACAGGCGATCAATGGCAGCCTTCATCCCGGTTGCACCCTCATCGGCCGGGTAACACATGGAAAGTGTCATGGTATAAAACTTGCCCCCGGTACAGCGATCGATGTGGCGCACCTTCTCCAGATCAATGTTGTTGAGGACGGGTTGACGCGCTTCCAGCCGCATCAGGGGGGGATCTTCGCCCAGCCCCAGCAGATTCGGATTCGGGCCCATCATGGAGGTCAGACTCATGACCATTTCTTCACGGATAGGGTCAATCGCCGGGTTGGTTACTTGCGCGAACAACTGGCGGAAGTAGTCGTACAAGGGCTTGGCACGGTCGGAAAGCACGGCCAACGGACTGTCGTTACCCATCGCACCGATCGGATCCTGTCCCGCAACAGCCATGGGTGTCATGAAAAATTTCAGATCTTCCTGCGAATAGCCAAAGGCCTGCTGTCGATCCAGCAGGGTTTCATGATCCGGCGCCATCGCCGGGGTTTCTTCGGGCAGGGATTCCAGTTGAATCCGGGTTTCAGACAGGATGTGACCGTAAGGTCTGGCGTCAGCCAGTGTTTCCTTGAGTTCCGCGTCATCAATGATACGCCCGGCTTCCAAATCGATCAGCAGCATTTTTCCGGGTTGCAAGCGCCATTTTTTGATAATATTTTCTTCCGGGACGTCCAGTACGCCCGTCTCGGAGGCGCCCACGACCAGATCGTCGCTGGTGATCAGATAACGGGCAGGGCGCAACCCATTGCGATCCAGGGTGGCGCCAATTTGCCGTCCATCGGTAAAGGCGACCGCGGCCGGGCCATCCCATGGCTCAATCAGGGCTGCATTATATTCATAAAATGCCCTGCGTTTTTCATCCATGAGCGTATTGCCCGCCCATGCTTCCGGGATCAGAAGCATGGCGGCATGTGCCAGTGAATAACCGCCCATCACCAGCAATTCGAGCGCATTGTCAAATGATGCCGTATCGGACTGGCCTTCCGCGATGATCGGCCAGAGCTTCTCCAGATCGTCTCCGAGAATCCGCGATTGCATGGAATGCCTGCGGGCATTCATCCAGTTAATATTGCCGCGCAAGGTATTGATTTCACCGTTATGGGCTATAAAACGGAAGGGGTGCGCCAGCTCCCATGCAGGGAAGGTATTGGTGGAAAATCGCTGGTGTACCAGCGCCAGGGCGGATGTCAGGCGCTTATCATGCAGATCTTCGTAGAATGCACCCAGCTGATGTGAAAGAAACATTCCCTTGTACACCAGGGTGCGGCTGGACATGGAAACGAAATAAAACCGTGCGGAGCCCGACTGGCCCAAGGCGGCAACACGATTGCGCGCCACCCGGCGAATTACATATAGTTTGCGCTCAAACGCATCCTGATCGGTGCCATGTTCACCCTTGCCGATAAAGACCTGGCGGATGACGGGTTTGCAGCAGGTGACGCTTTCGGGGAGATCGGCACGGGCCGCATTCGTCGGGACATCGCGCCAGCCAAGGAAGACCTGGCCTTCCTCCGTGATCGTTTGTACAATGATATGCTCACAGGAGGCGCGATAAGCATCATTCTGCGGTAGAAATACCATGCCCACGCCATATTCGCCTTCCGGCGGGAGTTCGATCTCCAGTTCAGGGGCGATTGCACGGAACAGGCTGTCCGGAATCTGGACCAGGATGCCCGCGCCGTCGCCCTCCCTCGGATCAGCGCCCGTAGCGCCCCGATGTGTGATCCGGAACAGAATTTCCATCCCCTTCTCAATAATATCATGGCTTTTCTCGTTTTTGATATGCGCAACAAAACCGACACCACACGCATCATGCTCAAAAGCGGGATCATAGAGACCCTGTCTGGCAGGCGATGAAGGCTTCAGTGCTGGCGACGGCTTCATGCATACTCCTCATGGATGAATAGTTCCCCACGCAATTATCATGGCGATTCATGAACAGTCCGGGTTAGGTGAGCGTGGCGTACAGGGTAGCGCAATATAGCGAAACCGCCGCCGTTTCTCCAGCCCGAAGGCATCATCATGATCCGACATCGACATACGGCACATGCCGTAACCCTTTAATCCGAATGATTCATCAATCGCCGTGATGATCGTACGGGGGTGATGATTCATGACCAGCGAGGCGACCACATGATGGACTGGAACGTCACACAAACCAAAGGCTTCCACCCTGAACCTCTTGCAAAACTCTGGGTGGGTGAGCGGCAATCCCACGTTGAGTCCATTTTCGAGATGGAATAAGCCTCATGGTGGTTCCATGGAGCAGAATTCCAAATCTGACAAAAAGGCCGCAGACCGTCTGGACGCCCGCAAGGACGGGGCGCACGCCCTGAGGGACAACGCCCCGAATCAAATGGTCCGAACTGGCTCAGCAGTTTGCCGCGTACAAGTTTTGCGAAAGACTCCCCTGCACCCGCATTCAATACCGGTTCCTTGGGGCATTGCGGGAAAGGATGGCATATACAGGCTGTTCGTGCCGTACATTTTGACATACGATGACGCACGGGATCACCCTTGTTTTTCGTGAGAGCGGACATCGGAACATGACGGAAAAAGCACACTATAAACGTTTTTGTGGAGGCAACAATGCGGCACGGTTTTTTGATGCGAATATCCATGGGCATGCTGTTGTGTTTGCTACTGATACCGATGGCCCGGGCAAAGGACGTGACGATGAATTTCGAGCATGTGGATCTTCGCACGTTTATCACATTTGTTGCCGGGGTAACACATAAAAGCTTCCTGATTGACAATCGAGTCAAGGGTGATGTAACGATTGTATCGCCCGCGCCCATTCC
>CAZBJB010000057.1:0-7711 GCA_964492105.1 uncultured Zetaproteobacteria bacterium | reverse complement strand
CGGAAACAGATAGGCTGATTTCTAACGATGTCGGAGCCAGTTCTCTACTCTACCCCGGCACGTGCTAGACCTGACCCCCGGCACGTTCCACACCATTCAAAAGAAAACGGAGTTGATCAAGAGCTTTTTTAAAATGGCCCATACCAAATATATCTTAGACATCGCATAATAAGGTGCGAATACTTATGAGACGATTAATATATCGAATATCCAGGGGTTGGATGCCCTCTTTTATCCCGGTAACTGTAGTGCCATGAGATTAAGACAATCGAGCCCGTCAAAGCTGCTTCAGATAGGCGATAATTTCTGCTCTTTCCCTGGCAGATTTAATGCCGGGGGTAGTCATAAGCGTGTCCGGTTTGATCCCGGTCGGATTTTTTATCCACAGGTTCAGTGATGTTTCGTCCCATATTTTGAAAGGAACGCCGGAAATTGAGGGTGCACGACCGAAGATACCTTTCAGGGAAGGGCCAACCTTGGTTAGATTGCGATCAAGGAAGTGGCATGAGGCGCATCTTTTTCTTACAAGCGCCGCGCCAGGCTCCGAATAACGATCCATCTTTTGCTGAAAAAAGGATATAATACTATGATTTGAGGGTTTGTTTCCATGTTGATTGCATGCTGCAAGAGCAAGTACCGGGAACAACATAACAGTCAGTATCTTAATGGCACGATGGCGCATGAGCAAATCTCCATGGTCGGAATGGGCACTCCGAATTCTTTCATTCCAGGATCCGACATTGACATACGGCACATGCCACAAACCTTTAATCCGTCTGACATTCCAGGAAATCATTCATCACCCATGAGGTGACCCCATGATTTCTCGAAATGCCATACGAACTCAATGCTTACAGCCTGCATCCACATTCAATATCGGTTCTTGGGGTCATCGTGATGATTGCGCCCGTGCATGATCATGTCAATGCTTCCTCTTGATCCGCCCGTAAAAAATAGTACCTGGATCCTGCAAGTGATCGTGCATGCAGGGATCGGGGTCTTGGCGAACCTGCGGTGGCAGCGCTGAAGGCGTGATAAACATCCGGATATTGGCGGGATTCCGTTGCATGCTTTATGAGTGATCACCGGATAAAACCAGTGCCGTCGCTCGTGTAGCCGGTTGAATGCACAATATCAAAAGCATCGCATGGCGCTGGCGACTTTACTATTGGTTTATGCACAGGTAAGTTGCATGGTTCTGTGTGGTTAAGCAGGGGGTGGAAGTGAGGCTATTCTCCGATAAATCCGAGTCCCTGATGGGTCTGGATATCAGTTCCACAGGCATCAAGCTGGTGGAGCTTGGGCGCGTGCGTGGAGGTTTTGAGCTGAAATCCATGGCCATGGTTCCATTACCGCGTGATGCCATTGTGGAAAATACTATTATTGATTCCATGGCCGTGGCGCAGATGTTGCAGGATGCGATTGAGATAGGCCATCCTTCAACCCGTAACGTAGCATTCGTTGTTTCGGGCAACGCCCTGATTATCCGCACGGTGACCATGCCGACCATGACTGAATTTGAACTGGCATCGCAGATTCAATTCGAGGCAGACCAGTATATCCCTTATGCGATTGATGAAGTCTATCTGGATTTCCAGATCATGGGTGAGATGCCGGCCGACAGGACGCAGATGCAAGTGGTTCTGGCAGCTTGTAAACGCGAGGTGATCGAGGATTATCAACTGGTACTGAATGAAGCGGGCTTGACAGCCAAATGCGCGGACTGCGCGGTGTTTACCATGGAAAACACTGCGGAACTGTTGCCGGATCTGTTTGAGGAGGATGCCGGCGAACCGTTAGCTAATCCCGAAGACATGCGCACGCATGCATTGGTCAATATTGGCGCAGATCTGATGAATATCAATATCCTGCATAATGGACAAATGGTTTTCGTGCGCGACCAGTTCTATGGTGGTAATAACCTGACGGAAGAAATCCAGAAGGCACATAGTATCAGCTTTCAGGCCGCGGATCAGATGAAACAGGACGATTGTTCCGGGGTCAAAGCAGAAGCGCTGGAGAAATTCTATGCGAGGTTAACCTCTGAGTTGGTACGATCACTGGATTTTTATGCTGCCAGCCACGCCGGCCATCCCGTGCAAAAACTGTTACTGAGCGGCGGTACGGCCCTGCTTCCAGGCATTACAACGGAGCTGGAACAGCGGCTGGGTATTGAAGCCCTGGTGCTGAATCCATTCCCCACTATCAAGGCATCCGGTCGAAAATTTGATCTGGATTATTTGAACAGGATTGGCCCCATGATGGTGGTGCCCGTGGGGCTTGCCTTGAGGAGCTTCGACGCATGATTCGTATCAATCTTATTCCTTATCGCGATGCTCGCCGCCAGCATCGAATATTACAACATTTCACGGCGGCGCTGAGTGTAGTGGGGCTGGCGATATTTATAAGTCTGGTGGCGCATTTTTATGGTTCATCCACACTGACCGGTCTGAAATATGACCTTGTCTCGCTGCAGGCACAAAACAGATTGATGGGCAAGAAGATTGGCAAGATACGAAATCTGGATAAATTGCGGGCGAACGTACAGCGAAAGCTGGCTCTGGTGGACCAGTTGCAAGATGGACGTTTCCGAAGTATGGAGACACTGCTGGCTTTATCTCATGCTATTCCGGAGGATGTGTGGTTGCTGAGCATCAATGATTCCGGGAAAAAGATTGAGTTAACCGGCATGGGCGAAAGTAACAAAGCCGTAGCTAATTTTATGCGTGCCCTGGATCATGAACCGGAGTTCTCCGAAGTCAGTCTTCGGGTGATTCAACGGCAAACCATAGGTCAGGTTCCGGTTCGACATTTCTCCCTGAAGATGCAGCGAGTCAAAACGTCGGACTCGTCCGCCCAATCGACCGGGGGAAAACCGTCATAATGTTTGACACATTGAATCTCGGTCAGCTTGAAGTGCTGCGTTCCATCCTGCCCTTTCCGTTATGGAAGAAGGCATTGATACTGGCGGCAAGTTTTGTTCTGGTGTTTGGGGCATACATATATCTGGGCTGGATGCCATTGCAGGATAAAATTACCCGGGTTCAGAAGAATGTGGACCAACAGCAACGGATTCTCATACGCAATCTAAAGCTGGCCGAGGATTTACCGCGCAAGAAGAAGGAATTTGCTGCACTGGAGAAACAGTTGAGGATAGCCTTGAATATACTGCCCAAAAAGTCCCAGATTCCTAATCTGCTGGAAGGGGTATCCCGTTCCGGGAAGGATTCCGGCCTGGAATTTTCCACGTTTAAACCATTGGGAGAAGTGGGCAAACAGTTTTATGCCGAAGTGCCTGTAGATTTCAGTGTTATGGGTACCTATCGGCAATTGGTGACATTCCTTAAACGTGTGGGTCAAATGCCGCGTATTGTGGACGTGAAGAATCTGGTATTGGCAAAGTCAGACACCGCAGATCAGTTAACCGTAACGGGGCAAGCCGTGACCTACCGCTTTATTGAGGGTGGCGGAAAGAAAAAATCCCGCAGGCGACCTAAAGGTGCCGGGAGGTAATCATGCGAACCTGTATAACGATCAATGCCTGGAAATACCGCGTAATAACAGTGTGTTTTACCCTGGCCGTTTTTCTGATGCCGTTTTCCGCCGGGGCGGTTCAGGTGAATGATATCAGCCTGCAAAAGTCGCCTGACGGTGATGTGGTAACGATTCGGGCGAATGCGCCACTGACCTATGAACTGTTTGACCTTACGGCGCCCGCGCGGCTGATGGTCAACATTTCCGGAGCATCGTTGAAGAAGGGTCTGGAGCCCTTGCATGACAGGCGTCCGGGCGTGAACAACGTGTTCCCGGTTGTGTCCGGCAAAAACATTCGGATAAAAATCGGGATGGATCGTGTGCTGACCTACAAAGCCAGGGAAAAAGGCAATAGCCTTAGCATACATTTTTCGGCAATAGCCGCGGGGGCAAAAAGGAACGGGGCAACTCCCACGGCAATATTAAAGGATATCGCCATTCGTGATCGCGGATCAGTGACCGAACTGGTCTTGCGCGGCGATCACATGAATGCCAGTCACGATGCCTTTATGACCCATCAGGGGCACACCATGATCCTGGATTTATGGGGTGCGAAATCCATGCTGCCCAAAGAACATTATAGCGTTGCGACGCAGAATGTCCGTAGCGTCACCGTTGGGCAGGCCGCAGGGCGTGTGCGCTTGGTTGTCAACCTGATCAAGGACGGACGGGAGAGTCATCAGATTGATGCTAACGAACAACGGCTCATCGTACGGTTTGGCGGCATTACCCCTAAGCGTACAACATCCGTCGTCCAGGTCGAAGATGTCCATTTCCAGCCGGATGACCGTATAGCGTATCTGCAAATCCGAACGGACGTTACCAACCCCGTTGTGAATATTTATGAAAAAAAGGGCAATGTCGTGCTAGATATCAAAAAGGCATCACTGGCCGCCGGGCAACAGCGTACACAGGACGTGCGGGACTTTCCCGGCCCCGTCAAACAGGTGGATGCTTATACGATAGGGAATCAGGTGCGTATCGTGGCCCGATTGCGGGAGAAAGCCGAGGTTTCATCCTTTCAGCAAGGCAATCTGCTGACGCTGACGCTCACACCGGAAGATATCGCGGCGGAGCGCCGAGGCGTCAAGGCCGGCGAAAAATTTGCCTATACCGGTCAGAAGGTTACCTTTGATTTCAAGGATATTGAAATTCAGAATGCGTTGAAGCTGATTGCCGAGATGAGCAATCTGAACATTATTATGTCCAGTGATGTTAGCGGAAAATTAACCATGCATCTGGTGAATGTACCATGGGATCAGGCACTGGATTTAATTCTTTCCGCACGCGGACTGGGTAAGGTACAGCAGGGTAATGTAATGCGTATTGCACCTTTAAAGGTACTGCAAGCCGAAAATGATGCGCGTCTGGCAGCACAAAAAACCACGGAGAACCTTGAACCGCTGGTGACCGCATTCATCTCTCTGAGTTATGCCAAGGTAGCCGATGTCAAAAAGATACTGGCAGGGGCCAAAAGAAGTGGAAAAACTCCCGGCACAGGCAAGGGTGCATCGCCGGGAGGCTTTGGTTTGTCCAGTCCGCGAGGAAGCGTGCTGGCGGATCAACGTACCAACACCCTGATCGTACATGACACGCAAGCGGTGATCAGTAATATCAAACGGTTGATTGCAAAGATTGATCAGCCGCAAAAACAGGTACTGATCTCCGCCAGAATTGTCGAGGCTACGGATAATTTCTCACGCAACCTGGGTGTACGCTGGGGGGGGCAGGTATCCGGGCACGGAGGAAAAGTAACGAATCAAATCAGTAATAGCTCGACAGCTCCGGGAGGATTTCTGGTGGATTTACCGGCAGCCGTTGGCGCCGGCGCTGGCGGACAGATCGGACTGGCCATTGGATCGCTGAATCGTGCGTTTAATCTCAATCTGGAGCTTTCGGCGGCGGCGGCAGACAAGGAAATCAAGATTATCTCCAGCCCGCGTATCGTCACCATGAATTTGAAGAAAGCGACCATTAGCCAGGGTCAGGATGTGCCATTTCTGACATCAAGCCAGAACAACGGTACGAATGTTGTATTCAAAAAAGCTGATCTGAGCCTGGAGGTAACACCACAGATTACGGCGGAGAACAGTCTTCTCCTGCATATTCTGGTCACCAAGGATTCCGTGTCGGCTTCGTCCGTCGGCGGCTCCCTTCCCATCATCGATACCAAAAAAATCGAAACGGACGTATTCATGGACAATGGTGCAACGATTGTGATTGGCGGCATTTATACGCGTAACAAGCAGAATACAACCAATAGTGTTCCAGGGCTCAGCAAGATCCCGATTCTCGGCTGGCTGTTCAAAAAGAATAGTAAAAGGGATGACAAAACAGAATTACTCATCTTTCTGACGCCGCGGATTCTGCGAAACCGGCCAGGTCAGGGGAATCGGATTGTGCTATCCAATTGATCCGTTGCCACACTTGCCGGGTTCATGCCTGGTCACGATGCACCATTTCAAAACAGTCTCAGGATTCCACTGAGGGGAGCGCCAGCCCAAGCGCTCGCGCCACCTTGTTTGGGCTAGTATCAAAATAGAAAAAGGTAAACAAATGACGGATTTTCGGCATCATTGCAGCATGGACGGGTTATCACCTTTTTCGTATACGCACAGGGTTGCACTCGGCACCCGCTCCTACGATATCCATATTGAACCCGGATGCCTGAATCACCTTGGAGCCGTGATGTGTGATTTATTTCCGGAGATCTCCCGATGCATGGTGGTCAGCAATGAGACGGTAGCCCCGTTATACCTGCACCGTATCCGCCAATCCTTGACTGCATGCCACTGGCACGTGGATGAACACATCCTGCCTGATGGAGAACAATATAAAAATGTTACGCACTGGAATCAGATCATGGATGCGATGATGCGGGCGCGCCTGTCGCGTCATGAACCGGTCATGGCCCTGGGTGGCGGCGTGGTCGGAGATATGGCCGGTTTCGCAGCCGCATGCTACCGTCGCGGCGTGCCTTATGTGCAGATTCCCACCACCTTGCTGGCACAGGTGGATTCCAGCGTTGGTGGTAAAACAGCGGTCAATCACCCGCGTGGCAAGAACATGATCGGTGCATTCTATCAACCGCGCCTGGTCTGGATTGATCCCCGTGTCCTGCAAACGTTGGAATTGCGCGAACTTCGAGCGGGGATCGTCGAAGCCATCAAGTACGGCCTGATCCGGGATGTGGTCATGTTCGACTACTTGAATGCGAACATGACTGCCCTGCTGGCGCTGGATGCAGACACGATATCAGATACCATCCTGGGTTCATGCCGACACAAAGCCGAGGTGGTCATGGCCGATGAAACGGAGCAGGGAAATCGTGCATTACTCAATCTCGGCCATACCTTCGGGCACGCCATCGAAGCGATGACGCATTATACGGCGTATCTGCATGGCGAGGGCGTGGCGCTGGGCACGTTGATGGCAGCGCGCCTGTCCGAACAGTCGGGCCACGCAGCGCCCGGTCTGGAGAATAAAATCCGGGCATTATATAAGAAGGTCGGCTTGCCCGTTAAAATCCCTTCGTTTCCATTGGATGCATGGCTGGATACGATGGAACACGACAAGAAAAACGTGGGCAGGCGCATTCGCTTCATATTGCTGAAGGATATTGGCGATGCATTGATTGCCGAAGATATACAAACAAGGGATATCCGGCAATTGATTCGGTCTTATACATAAGGGGCTCATAACACACGCATAAAAAGTCCAAAATGCGATCATGTCCCTATGCTGCTGTAAATTCGTTTCGCTCGACCGTGTTACGTCCCGCGCTATACCCGTCATATTGTAGTGACCTGTTTCAGGTGAAATAAAGGGATTTTTCGCACCGTATTACGGGATAGACCTCGCTCCCGTACAATCTGCTTTAGGCTCTTCCCATGGACATGATAATCACGCCTCACTTTGGCTATCGTTTCCACGATTAACACTCCTTATTTACCTTCGGCAATTTGCTATCTGCCGGGCACTCTGGAGGGGGGCAATTCTGGACGCTGTTTTTGACCTCTAGGGGGTTAATTTTACACGCTGTTTAACACGCTATTTCTAGCAAATCCCGGTTTAATATGCTTTCTCTTATACGTTGCAGTGGTCAAAAACGGTGAAACTTCAGAGCCTCTTGCAAAACTCTGGGTGGATGAGCGGCAATCCCACTTTGAGACTATTT
>CAZBJB010000056.1:0-7949 GCA_964492105.1 uncultured Zetaproteobacteria bacterium | reverse complement strand
ATTGTTGTTATATTCCAGCGCCGTGACCTGTTTTCTTCTTTGCCCTCGTGCGCAAGCTGGATCAACATATAATCCTCTGTTAGCCATGGCAGCAAATCCAGACCTGCATAGGCGCGATGGCCGGACCATGCATAATCCACCACATCCTGCACCATGCCAGCCCGAAGCGGATTGAGATGAATATAGCGCACAAGTTCCAGAAGATAACTATCCCGTTCCACCAATACTGCCCTGTACCGTCCTTGAAAAAGATGGCCGATGCGCTGCTCCCGGCGGTTGAACCACCGCGTATATCTGAATGATAGATTCTGCATGATTTTAGACAAAGGAATGGTGTCAACCTGGATGGCTAAATGGACGTGGTTCGTCATCAGACAAAACGCATGAATCCGGTGACCAAACCGGGCAATACCTTCCTGAAGAAGCAGAAGAAAATGACAGCGATCAGCGTCCGAAACAAAAATATCCTGACCTCCGTTGCCGCAAAGCATGACATGGTAAATGCCGCCCGGAAGGTGAATGCGTGGTTTGCGTGCCATGATGCCAAACGATAATGCATCTGAATAAGCACAATATCGAAGCCTGACCCTACTCCCCTATTCTTCCTGCGGTGAGAAAAGATTGCAAAGCCTTTACCGTAGAGGGCGCGGAGTAACGTTTCAACGCACCACATACCTGAACACCATCATGAAGAACCAAGGCTTTTCTGTTCCAGTAAACACTTTTTCTTCTCATCTTCAAACTCCGCGCCAATATTGAGCCAGTAGCGCGTTCCTTTTAATTTTCCTGTTTTGGTCAGCACACCACAATCAACCAGTTTCCGCAGATCTCTGGCTGCATTCTGACGAATGGTTCCTGTGATTTTCATGTACTTATCGGCATTAAGGCCACCTTTAAAGCCATCCATCCCTTCAGCAAACAAGCGAAGCAAAACCTTCTCCTGGCGCTCATTGATCTGACCACGAACACGATCATACAATCTGCTTTTCTCGACAATAAAGCGAACAAGCCGTTGTGAGTTGCCAACGGCATCAAGCATCGTATGAGCGAAATAGGACAGCCATGAATCGATAGCTATTCCCTTTTGGTTCGATTCCAATTGGCTATAATAGTCCTTACGGGTCTTTTCAACATTGTTCGACAGGGCAAGAAGTGCCGGGCGACCAATCGTTTGAGCCATTGCCTTTTCGCTTAATGCACGCCCAATCCGACCATTTCCATCTTCAAATGGATGAATTGATACAAAATACACATGTGCAATACTTGCCCTGGTTAGCGCAGGTAACGGGTCACTTCCCTCTGGGGCCGTATCATTAAACCAATCCACAAACGCATCCATTTCTGTCGATACAATAGCTGCAGGCGGCGCTACAAAATGGACGGTGTAATTGCCTTCATAGCCGGATACAACCTGCATCGGATCTTCACTGGTTCTATATTGACCAATATCGTGCAAATAGTGCTTGCCACCGACCACACATTGATGCCACTTAAACAGCATGTCACGGGTAAGCGGCTGATCAAAGGTTTGGAAATTGTTGACCATCAACGCAGCAATACCCTTTTCTTTATCATTGGCCTGATGATCGCTGTAGTTCGGAGCAAGCCCCATTTGACGAAGAAGTGACGATATAACACTATCACGCCTCAAAATTTCGCCTTCAATCAGGGAGCTTTTAAGCGCCTCTTCACTCATCAAATCAATGGTGAAGGATCTTTTTTCGTCCTTGGTAATAATGGTGGATGCACCAACCAACCTTGCTGATTCAATGATGAATCTTTCTTCCAGTTCCTTTAACGCTAAGGAATTATAGGTGAATGTCGGCCAGTTTTTATGTTGCCAATTCCATTTCATGCGTCATATACTATATTATACGACAATAAATTACAGCAAATAAGGCGTCATATATTAATATACCGGAATATTGGGTTTCCGCATGGTCAACCAAAACAGAAACAGGGCCAGGCTTCGGTATTGTTGTTATATTCCAGCGCCGTGACCTGTTTTCTTCTTTGCCCTCGTGCGCAAGCTGGATCAACATATAATCCTCTGTTAGCCATGGCAGCAAATCCAGACCTGCATAGGCGCGATGGCCGGACCATGCATAATCCACCACATCCTGCACCATGCCAGCCCGAAGCGGATTGAGATGAATATAGCGCACAAGTTCCAGAAGATAACTATCCCGTTCCACCAATACTGCCCTGTACCGTCCTTGAAAAAGATGGCCGATGCGCTGCTCCCGGCGGTTGAACCACCGCGTATATCTGAATGATAGATTCTGCATGATTTTAGACAAAGGAATGGTGTCAACCTGGATGGCTAAATGGACGTGGTTCGTCATCAGACAAAACGCATGAATCCGGTGACCAAACCGGGCAATACCTTCCTGAAGAAGCAGAAGAAACTGACAGCGATCAGCGTCCGAAACAAACTGGGATAAAATCGTCAAAAGGTACTCCATGGTGCATTGATGACTTTTTACCAGGGCATCGACTATGATTACCGCATGCTCTGGATCAAGTCATTTCATATCATCGCCATGGTTTCATGGTTTGCGGGCCTGTTTTACCTGCCGCGCATTTTCGTCTATCACGCCGGGCACAGGGACGGCCCCGTGCACGAACAGTTATGTGTGATGGAACGTAAGCTGTATCGTGTCATCATGTGGCCGGCTATGCTACTCACGATTGCGCTGGGTATTGCGCTGGCCTGGATACGATGGGATGGCATATCCGGTGAAATATGGTTCTGGCTGAAAATGATGCTTGTTGTTGCACTTCTGGCCTTTCATCTCCACAACGGCATGATCATCAATACCTTTGCGGCGGGTAAAAATACTCGTCCACATACCTTTTACCGCAAATACAATGAAATTCCGACGCTGATTCTGATTGCCATAGTCATTCTAGTGGTGGTGCGACCTTTTTGAACCGGGCTTGATAGGGCGCAGTATTTATGAATAATACGGGTTAACAGTACAGGAGACACATCATGACAATAACGGTTTATTATGACGACGATGCTGATCTTTCAATCATTCAAGGCAAGAAAGTAAGCATTCTGGGATATGGTTCTCAAGGGCATGCCCATGCCCTGAATCTCAAAGAGTCCGGTGTGGATATCACCGTGGGACTGCGCAAGGGTTCTTCATCCCGCGTCAAAGCAGAGAATGTCGGATTGAAGGTTTCCGAAATCGCTGATGCGGTAAAAGACGCGGACGTGGTCATGCTATTGCTGCCGGATGAGAATCAGGCGCAGGTCTACCGCGATGCCATTGCGCCGAATATCAAGAAAGGCGCGGCACTGGCTTTTGCCCATGGTTTCAACATCCATTTTGCAACCATCAAACCGCGCGGTGATCTGGATGTCATCATGATTGCCCCCAAGGGGCCGGGGCATCTGGTACGCCACACATTCACTGAAGGCGGTGGCGTTCCCAGTCTGATTGCCGTGAACCAGGACACCTCCGGGAATGCCAGGGCGCTGGCACTTTCCTATGCTAGGGGAATCGGGGCTGGCCGCGCGGGTGTGATTGAAACCAGTTTTCGCGACGAATGCGAAACAGATCTATTCGGCGAACAGGCCGTACTTTGCGGTGGCCTGACCGCATTGATCACTGCGGGCTTTGAAACCCTGACCGAGGCCGGTTATCCACCGGAAATGGCATATTTCGAGTGCCTGCATGAAGTGAAGCTGATCGTGGATCTGATCTATGAAGGTGGGATCGCCAATATGCGTTACTCCATTTCCAATACAGCCGAGTATGGCGATCTCACCCGTGGGCCGCGCGTGGTGAACGAAGGAACCAAGACGGAGATGAAGCGAATCTTGAAGGAAATCCAGTCCGGTGAGTTTGCCCGTGAATTTGTGGAAGAGTGTAATTCCGGTAAAATTTCCATGAACGCCAAACGCCGGCTGGCTTCCGGACATGAAATCGAGCGCGTGGGTGAGCAACTGCGTTCGATGATGAGCTGGATTGGCCGATCCAAGATCGTGGATAAGTCGAAGAACTAACCCGGACGAGCCTCTTGCAAAACTCCGGGTGGATGAGCGGCAATCCCACTTTGAGACCATGTTCGGGATTGAATGGGTTCCATGGAGCGAAATTCAAGCTCGGAAATGGGCCGAAGTGGGGAAGCCGATCACCGCTCATGAGTTTTGCAAGAGGCTCTATGGATAAAGCGCAGCCTGAAAAGAAGAGTCCGGTTTGAAGATCATGATGGCGCAGGTGGCGCCGCAGGTGGGTGATGTGGCGTTTAATACCGGACTGGTGCTGGGTGCGATGGCGCGCGCAAAAGCCGTAGACTGCGATGTGCTGGTGTTGCCGGAACTGGTGCTTACCGGTTATCCCCCCGAGGATTTGTTACTGCGATCACCGTTCATGGATGCGGTGGAATGCGCCGTCAACCGAATTATAGCGACCAGTGAAAAGACGGTTGTAATATTTGGGCACCCCCGGAGGAACGGGAACGAGCTGACAAACAGCGCATCACTGGCGGCGGACGGGAAATTATTGGGTATCTACGATAAACGGGCGCTGCCCAATTATGGCGTATTTGATGAACGACGCTATTTCATGCCGGGAACGGGCCATGAGGTGTTCCCTGTACATTGCTGGCGTATAGGCGTGGGCATCTGCGAGGATTTGTGGAATAATGCCGTAGCGGAAGAAGCTGCAATGCAGCCCCGCGATGTACTCATTAATCTGAATGCCTCACCCTTTCATGTGGATAAACAACGTGATCGCGAAGCGCTGATGAAACAGTGTGCGATCCGTTTTGGTGTTCCCGTTATCTACGTCAATCAGGTGGGCGGGCAGGATGAAGTGGTGTTTGACGGTGGTAGCCACGCCGTGGATATCACGGGGAAGGTGGTGAAGCGCGCGCCGCTGTTTGAAACAGCCGATGTGCTGGTGGATCTCACCGAGCCTTGTGGGCAACTGACGAAAATCCCGTCGGCCATCGAACAGATACATCAGGCGCTGGTGCTTGGGGTACGTGATTATGTACATCGTAACGGGGTTGTACGGGTGGTAATCGGGTTGTCCGGCGGTATTGATTCGGCCGTGGTTACGGCATTGGCGTGTGAGGCGCTTGGAGCGGAGAATGTATTGGGAGTGCTGATGCCATCGTGGTTTTCCAGCCCTTATTCCGTCAGCGATGCCGAAGAACTGGCGAACAATCTGGATGTGGAGACGGTTACGCTGCCCATTGCGCGTCCGGTTATGTCGGTCGAGACGCTGCTCGCGGGACTGTTTGAACAATGGGAAACATCCGCACCCGACGTAACCGGGGAAAATATTCAGGCACGTATGCGCGGGTTGCTGTTGATGGCGATTTCAAACAAGACCGGGCGCATGCTGTTGTCCACCGGCAATAAATCCGAAATGGCAGTGGGTTATGCCACTCTTTATGGTGACATGGCGGGTGGCTTTGCCGTACTCAAGGACGTGTACAAGACACAGGTATATGCACTGGCGAAGTATCTGAACCGCAAGCGGGGCGTTATTCCCCTGAATATCATTGAAAAACCACCTTCCGCTGAATTACGTCCGGATCAGAAGGATTCGGATTCATTGCCGGACTACGAAACGCTCGATGCCATCTTGCAGGCTCATATCGAATTGGGGCAGAGTGTGGTTTCCATCGCGGCACGAGGATTTGATTTGAACGATGTTCGCGGCATGATCCGAATGTTGTATCTGGCGGAGTATAAACGGCGACAGGCTCCGCCGGGCGTAAAGATTACGCAAAAAGCCTTTGGCCGCGACCGGCGCTATCCGATAACGCACGGGTTTCGTGAATGGGAGGAGCATTGATAAAAAGGAGTATTCATGAAAAAAGTTGAAGCGGTAATCAAACCTTTCAAACTTGATGAGGTGAAAGATGCGTTGAATGACATCGGCATTCATGGTTTGACCATGACGGAGGTCAAGGGGTTCGGACAGCAGAAAGGACACACGGAACTGTATCGCGGCGCTGAATATGTGGTAGATTTCCTGCCCAAGGTCAAAATAGAGGTGGTGGTTGCTAAAGATCAGCTGGATGCGGCGGTGGAGGCCATCATGAACGCCGCGCGCACGGGCAAGATTGGCGATGGTAAGATATTCGTGCTTCCCGTGGAGCAGACGGTGCGTATTCGCACCGGAGAGCGCGACGGGGATGCGTTGTAACGGATCACGGGTAATTTGTGAGGGTAATTAAAAAAATTGTATAAAACAGGAGAGGAGTAACCATGAGTGATGCAGTCAAGCATGCGATGGATATGGTGAAGGAGCATGAGTGCGAATTCGTTGATATCCGTTTTACCGATACCAAGGGCAAGTGGCAACATGTTACTTTTCCGATTTCCGAGTTGAACACAGGCAGTTTTGAGGACGGTTTTGCCTTTGACGGTTCTTCTCTTGCCGGTTGGTGTGATATCGACAGTTCCGATATGGCCATCGTCCCGGATCCGACGTCGGCCAAGATCGACCCGTTCGTTGAGGCATCCACGCTGGTGCTGATCGGTGATATTATTGACCCGCTCACCGGTCAGGATTACAACCGCTGTCCGCGTCAGGTCGCGCATCGCGCCCTGAAATACATCCAGTCCGCAGGCATTGCCGATACGGCCTATTTCGGTCCCGAGATGGAATTTTTCATTTTTGATGGTATAACGTATTACAATGAAATGGGCGGCTGTGGCTACAGGATCCAGTCCGAAGAGGCTGCCTGGAATTCCAATGAAACCTTTGACGGCACCAATACAGGCCATCGCCCCAGAGTGAAGGGTGGTTATTTCCCGGTGCCCCCGGTGGATTCTCTGTATGAGATTCGCAATGATATGTCACTGGTAATGACCGATTTGGGTGTGCGTATGGAATGCCACCACCATGAAGTGGCGACCGCCGGTCAATGTGAAATGACCATGCGTTTCGGTGAGCTGGTTGATATTGCGGATCGTGTCCAGTGGCACAAATACGTCGTGCATAATGTGGCCGACGCCCACGGCAAGACAGCAACCTTCATGCCGAAGCCTGTTTATGACGACAATGGCACCGGCATGCACACCCATCAGTCCATCTGGAAGGATGGCAAGAACCTGTTTGCAGGTGATAAATACGCCGGGCTAACCCAGGAAGCTCTGTGGTATATCGGAGGCGTGATCAAGCATGCCAAGGCACTGTGTGCTTTTACCAATGCTTCGACGAATTCGTACAAGCGTCTGGTGCCAGGTTTCGAAGCGCCGGTGATGCTGGCCTACTCGAATCGTAACCGTTCGGCTGCGATCCGCATCCCGGTTTCCCCCGATAAGGGACGCCGTATTGAGGTTCGTTTTCCGGATCCGACCGCGAATCCGTATTTAGCTTTCACCGCGATGTTGATGGCCGGTCTGGACGGTATTGCCAGCAAAATTGATCCGGGCGAGGCCGCAACCAGGAGCCTGTACGATCTGCCGCCGGAGGAAGAAGCACGGATTCCGACTGTCGCACGTTCGTTGGAGGAGGCGCTGGGATCGCTTGATGCTGACCGTGATTTTCTCAAGGTTGGCGGTGTCATGGACGACGACATGATCGGTGCCTATATTTCGCTGAAGATGGAGGAAGTGGATCAGATGCGTTTGCGTACTCATCCGTATGAAGTGGACATGTACTATTCTGTGTAATGTCTTGCTTATGAGCCTCTTATGCAATCAAGGGGCTGCCTTCGGGTGGCTCCTTTTTTGTGCGCTGAGGCCTGGCTGTATCTTTTTTGGCCAGCATATCGCTTGCTTCCATCTGATTGCGAGCCCTGGGTTCCGGCACGTATATCGCGTCCCCTGTTTCAGCCACGAAGTCCGGCTGGTACTCAAGTTGCCGGGCACCTGATTTGTATGAATGTGTAGAAAGCTCGCTACGTGACATGTTGCGGGCCAAACAGATGCGTAAGGGTGCGCAAAAGATTGGATGACATCGAACTGGTGA
>CAZBJB010000055.1:0-9021 GCA_964492105.1 uncultured Zetaproteobacteria bacterium | reverse complement strand
TTATCAAGAGGTTAAGACGTTCTTGGAGTAAAAAAACAAAATAAGCTCGGCCTAGGTGATACATTTTATCCATCCTTCTTCATGGATAACCAGCCGCGGTTGCTGAGGCCCTATCACTTCAGCTGACGGCCTGTTGGTTCGCTAACGCTGTGCTTAATCCTTGGGATTACTCCCGCCGAACCAGGGGCACTTCCCGGCGGCCGGCTAAACCTTACCGGAGCGGAACTCGAACCCGCCAGAATAAACGACCTTGCCCGGCCGCACTGCAAGAGGCTCTCGAATCCCGGGGTTACAACTGACTCCAATCTCTTCCAGGATGGATGCAACTCGTACTTCTATATCTTCCGGCATCACGATGGGCCGCCCCCACCTCCGGTTGGTCTCTCCCTTCCATTTGCGGGTCGCATCCATGCCAACCTTGGATCCCAGACCCGCAACCGGCGAAGCGAAATCAAGGTAATCAATGGGTGTACGCTCCACCATGGTGAAATCCCGAACCGGATCACAGCGGGTGGATAGAGCCCAGATCACCTCGGCCCACGAACGACAGTCGATATCGTCATCCACCACAATAATGAACTTGGTGTACATGAATTGCCGTAAATAGGACCAGATACCGAACATCACCCGTTTCGCATGGCCGGCGTAAGCCTTTCTCATGGAAACTACGGCCACACGGTAGGAGCATCCCTCCATCGGCAAGTAAAAATCGGTAATTTCGGGGAATTGTTTGCGCAATATCGGCACAAACACCTCGTTGAATGCCATGCCCAGCATCGCGGGTTCATCCGGTGGTTTTCCGGTGTATGTTGAATGATATATGGCATCCCGGCGCATACTCATGCGCTCTACCGTAAACACGGGAAAACGCTCTACCTCATTGTAATATCCCGTATGATCACCAAAAGGCCCCTCATCGGCATATTCATCCAGCGATACATGCCCCTCCAGTACGATCTCGGCGGATAGAGGCGCCTGAAGCGGTACGCTCCGACAATCAACAAGCACCGTCCGCTCGCCACGCAGCAATCCCGCAAACTGATATTCAGACAGGGTGTCAGGAATAGGTGCCACCGCCGCCAGCATGGTGGCGGGATCAGCCCCAATCACTACGGCGCAAGGGAACGCGCTGGCCCCCGCTTTTCTTGCTTCCCGATGATCCTGTGCCCCGCCGCGGTGTTTCAACCAGCGCATGATTACCCTGTTTTTCCCAATCACCTGCTGGCGGTAAATACCCAGATTCTGCCGATCCTTGTCCGGACCGCGGGTCACCACCAAGCCCCATGTAATGAGCGGCCCGGCATCGTCCGGCCAGCAGGTCTGGACAGGCAGGCGGCCCAGATCCACATCGCCTCCAATCCACGTCACGTCCTGCCACGGCGCTTGTTTGAGCACTTTAGGTCCCATATGCAGCACCTTTCTTAATACGGGGAGCTTGTCCCAAAGATCCTTCAACCCCTTGGGAGGGTCCGGTTCCTTCAGGTAGGCCAGTAATTCCCCAACCTGCCGCAACTCCTTCATGGAATCGCACCCCATGGCCAGCGCAATACGCTCCGTCGTGCCAAACAGGTTAACCAGCAAAGGCATGTCACTGCCCGTGACATGTTCGAATAACAGCGCCGGGCCACCGGCGCGCAACACCTTGTTGGCAATCGCCGTCACTTCAAGCTCAGGGTTAACCTCGGTTTGAATGCGCTTGAGTAACCCCCGTTTCTCAAGTTCAGCAATAAAGGCGCGTAAATCAGAACAAATCACGTAGCTGGCACTCCTTCTTCGATTTCAAATGTCGTATCCAGTTTGGCCAGTTCAAAAATATCCAGCACATCCTCCGACAGACCTGAGAGCACAAACCGTCGGCCATCGCCACGACTCCACTGGAGCCCTTCCACCAATGTGGCGATACCAGCTGAATCAATAAAATTGACATTGCTCAAATCCACGCGAACCTCTTTATGCCGATCATCCAGGACGGACTTCAGGCGTTGGCGCAATTGCGTCGCGGTATGGATATTCACCACACCACTCAAGGTGAGTGTCGCATTGGGCATATCCAGATTTTGATCCACGATTTCCAGTTTCATTCCTGTTCCTTCCCTTCATTAAGAATGTAGCCTGAACGGTTCATAAATCGTCGTGACGATTGCGCCTGCCTGTGCGTGCACGCACTCAGGCCGGCCGGGTCTTTGTTCGCAACGGATGCTTTCAAAGAGGTGCGGAACGGTGCTTACGAATGTCTGAACAAGGATGTGTTGCGGACACAGGAACAAGCAAGGGCGCGGTGGCATTTGTGAATCGTTCAGGGTGGCTGCATTCTCCAGCGGTGAAGCATAACCCGAAATTCAAAATGCAGGAAGCCAGCATCACATCCGGTCGCCATTGCGATGACTCCTTTTATACCGTTTGTACCGCGCTGACCGATGTTTGGAATCATTCATCCGACACACGTGCATGTCACGCCAAGATGGCCGCATCATGATCACCCACGCACAATGGCAAGAGGCTCCATGTACCAAACCTGTTCAGGGCTTGCTTATTGCGTGACCCCACGCCCTTAGGTAGCGTCCCGCAACCCATTCAATGGGGAGTTCGTTAGCTCACATGATTCTCGACGGGGATTTCTATGCTGGAGAATATGCGCAATTATGCCCAGTCATGGCTGGCAAAACTCATTCTGGGTGGCGTTTCTCTATCCTTTGTCCTTTGGGGTGTCGGTGACTACTTTCTTGGGGGTCGCGTCCAGACCGTCGCCAAAGTGGATGGTAATCCTATTTCTGATTCGGCATTTTCTCGTGCTTATGAGCAACAGTTAAACGCGTACCGCGCCCTGATCGGTAAGTCTTTCTCAAAAAAAGCCGCGGAAAACATGGGCTTGAAGAACATTACGTTACAAATCCTGATTAACCGCCATCTGATGCTTGATGAAGCCGACAGCATGGGTTTGGTGACCCCCAAGAGCATTTTGCTTGCCCGCGTGCGCACCAATCCGGCATTCCTGTCGGCGGGCAATTTCGACCCTCGGCGTTATGAAATACTCACCCGAAACATGGGGTTCCGAACGCCTGCGGATTACGAAACGGATCTGCGGCTGGACATGATGGTGGATGCCTTGCAGAAAGCCCTCACACAAAGCGCTGCGGTCACCGACGCGGAGGTGCACGAAAAATTTGAGAATGAATATGAGAAGCGAAATCTGGCCTCCCTGATCGTGCGTCCGATGGACATTGAACCCGGCATCAAGGTCACGAATAAGGATGCTCAATCGTACTATAATAACCATAAAAACAACTACCGATCCCCGCTACGTCTTACACTGGCTGCGGTGGTGATTGATCCTGCGGTCATCGCCAAAGGTATGGAGATTGACGATTCGGATATCAGGGCCGCCTATAAGAAACATAAAGCTCGGTTTACTGTACCGGAACAACGACGCGCCAGCCATATCCTTGTCCGCGTTGGCAAAAATGCGGATGCCAATATGCGCAAACGGGCACACGCCAAAATTGAACAAGCTCTGAAACAGCTCCGATCTGGCCAGTCATTCTCTGCGGTTGCCAAAAAATTCTCGGATGATGTCACCGCCAGGAAGGGAGGCGATCTGGGTTACTTTACGCATGGCACCATGGTGCCTGCGTTTGATAAAACCGTCTTCTCCATGAAGAAGGGTGAAACAAGCGGTATTGTGAAAACACAATTCGGTTTCCACATTATTCGCTTGACGGATATCAAACCAGCGAGAACAAAACCGTTGGCTGAGGTGCGGGGTCAACTACGCCGGCAACTGGCCCGATCCAGGGCGAACGATGAAGCCTATAAACTGTCACAGGATCTGGATGATGCTCTGGGGCGGGAAGATAGTCTCAAGGCCGCGGCAGCAAGCCTGAACATGAAAGTTCGCACTATCGGGCCCGTTAGTATGGCTGAAGCGCGGGCTGACCCGCTCTTTTCCAGGGATCCCGCCTTTCGTTCGCAGATATTCGCTACCCGGCCCGGCGCACCCGTGGATGTCACGGAACTGGGAGATGGCCGTTTTACCGCAGTAGATGTATTGAAACGTCAGGAACCCGCTACCCTGCCATTCACCGAGGTGGCAAAAAAAGTCTACGAAGCCGCGCATCGGCAGGCCGCAAACGAGGCCGCACGCAGCAAGGCGAAGACCATCCTGAACAAATCCGCACACACACCACTGACCACACTGGGACAGAAATACGGGCTTGTGTTTTATCAAGCCAAGCTGGTACGCAGCAATGGCGTTGGCGACAGGCGTGCGACATGGCTTACGCCAAGTGTATTACAGGCTGCTTTTGCTACGAAAACAGGACATATCGTCAATCATATCCTCGCAGTGCCGCAAGGCTTTGCCGTTGTACAGGTCGATCGTGTGATTGCAGCGAGCAATGCGGCATTCGCCAAACGAAAAAAAGCGATTCGTTCGGCACTTACCAAAGCCAGGGGCGCGGTTCGTTTCGCCCGCTGGATGGCATCCGTTCGGGTTCATCATGATATTAAAATTCATCAGGATAGCCTGGCGCGGTTCTAGCCTGAACT
This sequence comes from uncultured Zetaproteobacteria bacterium, assembly GCA_964492105.1. Classification (GTDB taxonomy): domain Bacteria; phylum Pseudomonadota; class Zetaproteobacteria; order Mariprofundales; family Mariprofundaceae; genus JAUZQZ01. Next base: position 4,476 of record CAZBJB010000055.1, on the reverse strand, counting down.
ATTCATGAATGGTCCAGGCTTAATCATGCGCGCCGGGTATAAGGAGACCGCGCGTACCCTTTCGTGCGGATCCGGTTTTGTTTTTGACGATATTGTATCTGGTGGAGCCAGGCGGGATCGAACCGCCGACCTCTACAATGCCATTGTAGCGCTCTCCCAGCTGAGCTATGGCCCCGATGTCCATCGAAAATAAAGGCCGTGCATTGGGCCACAGGCCGATGCCGTTGTCAATCATGCGTCAATGAATGATTATCACCTGTTTCGCCGTACGCTATCCGCTGACTGTCTGACGCCGCCGGGCGTGTTCTCACATCTGGTGCATCAAGGCGACTGCTTTCTGCTTGAGTCAGCGGAAGGCGGGGAGCACTGGGATCGCTTTAGTATTCTCGCCATCAGTCCCGCCTGCCGCGCCATAGCCAGCAATGGTAAAACCCTGCTATATCATCGGGATGGCAGCAAGGAAGTTCATGACGGCGATATCCTTGCATGGCTGCGTGAGCAGGTTATCGCCCAACCATGCATGGCCGTCGATGATCTGCCATTCGCTGGCGGAGCTGTCGGTTATTTCGGCTATCAACTGGTTTCGTATTTTGAAGATATTCCGGATGATTTACCCGATCCCGTTGGTGCACCGGAATCAGCGTTTTTACTGGTGGACCGGTTCATGGTATTTGACAGTTTGCGCGGCACCTTAACCTGCTGCGTGCGCCTGCCGGAACATGAAGCCGATGAGGCAGTCGGCATACTCGACCGCATGGAACAGAGCCTTTACGAAGGCGAGGAAATCACGGCTATGAATCTGGATATGCCGGAAACCGGCAACGCGGCGCCAGAAGCACAAACCGCGCAAACCGATTTCGAATCCGCCGTTGCCAAAGCGAAGGAATACATTCATGCTGGCGATATTTTTCAGGTGGTATTATCACAACGCTTTTCCAAACCGCTGGTTTGTGGTTCGTTCGACATCTACCGTGCCGTTCGCCACATTAATCCGTCTCCCTATCTGTTCTACCTGCACATCGGCGATACCGTTCTGGTCGGATCATCGCCGGAAATTCTGGTCCGGCGCGAAGGCAGCAAGGCCGTGGTCCGTCCCATTGCCGGAACACGTCCGAGGGGTGCCACGCCTGATGCGGACAAGGCCCTGGAAGCAGAACTGCTGGCCGATGTCAAGGAGTGCGCCGAACATGTGATGCTGGTGGATTTGGGGCGTAACGATCTGGGCCGGGTCTGTACGTATGGCTCGGTCAAATTGACCGAATCCATGGCTATTGAGCGTTATTCACATGTGATGCATATCGCGTCCCAGGTCGAGGGAGAGCTGCGCGAGAGTATGGACGCGATTGATCTGCTGGCTGCTACTTTTCCGGCAGGTACGGTTTCCGGTGCGCCGAAGGTACGCGCCATGGAGATCATCCGCGAACTCGAACCTGTGGCGCGAGGCCCCTACGCCGGATGTGTTGGCTATATCGGTTTTGGCGGTGAGCGGATGGACACCGCCATCGCCATCCGTACGGCGGTCATTCATGGAGGCCAGGTGCATATTCAGGCGGGTGCGGGCATTGTCGCCGACTCCGTCCCCGCCAATGAACACAGGGAATGCGTGAACAAGGCCACGGCCATGTTCCGTGCGGTTGCGCTGGCCGAAACACAAAATCCACGCCAACGCCATTGTTAAGGAAGGGCTGAACAATTTATGACTGGCTTCCATGCGTTCAAGATAGCCCATACCTGCCTCGCCAATAGATCCGTCATTGGCGGCGACCTCTTCCGCCCTGGCTTTGGCTATTTTGAACATCACACCAACACACCCGGAATGAATCAACACTTTCCTGAAGAGAGTGGCGTATGATGCTGGTCATCGACAACTACGACTCCTTTACCTTCAATCTGGTTCAGTATCTCGGAGAGTTGGGCGCAACACCGGAAGTGCATCGTAACGACAAAATTTCGCTGGATGAAATTGAAACAATGCGTCCCTCCCACATCGTGATTTCACCGGGACCATGTACGCCGCACGAGGCGGGAATTTCGGTCAATACGGTACGGTATTTTTCCGGAAGGATTCCCATTCTTGGCGTTTGCCTTGGCCATCAATCCATCGCGACGGCCTTTGGTGGTCACGTCGTCCGCGCACCGCGCCTGATGCATGGCAAGACCAGCCCGATCATACATGATGGCCGTGGCATTTTAACGGATATCCCTTCCCCGTTCACCGCGACCCGTTATCACTCGTTGATTGTCGAGGAGCCATTACCGGATGTGCTGATAAGAACCGCATGGACGGATAAAAACGAACTGATGGGATTACAACATGTGGAGCACCCGACATTCGGCGTCCAGTTCCATCCCGAATCGATTCTGACCGAGCATGGACACAAATTATTGAAGAACTTTCTGGATGTCCGCCCGTAAATATTTTATGATAAAGGATTTAGTTCAGGCTAGGTTCCTTGCGGTTGAATATTTTTTGGCACGGAGAGATGAGATGAGCAGTATCGTGGAAATCATACGTTTGATTCAGGCCGGCGGTACACTCAATGCGAACGATACGGAGTCCGTATTCGGTGAAATAATGCGGGGAGACGCCACACCGGCCCAGATCGGAGCGCTGCTGATGGGGATTTCCATCCGCGGCGAGACATCTCCCATCCTGGCGGGTGCGGCGCGCGCCATGCGTGCCGCCGCAACCCGTATTCATCCGCGGACGACCGGTTTACTCGACACCTGCGGTACGGGCGGTGATGGTGCTTCCACCTTCAACATTTCCACGGCCGCCGCGTTGGTGGTGGCAGCGGCGGGCGTGCCTGTAGCCAAACACGGTAATCGCGCCATTTCCTCAAAATCCGGCAGTGCCGACGTACTCGAAGCCCTGGGTGTGAGGCTGGATATTCCGCCGGATAAAGTGGCTCAATGCATTGATGAAGTGGGTATCGGTTTCCTCTTTGCGCCGACCCATCATCCCGCGATCAAATATGCCGCGAGTCCACGTCGTGAACTTGGCACACGCACGGTCTTCAACCTGCTGGGGCCATTGACGAACCCGGCCGGCGTGCAATATCAGGTGATCGGGGTTTATGCAAAAGACAAACTGGAACTGCTGGCTAATGCCTTGCGACAATTGGGGGTTAAACGCGCCCTGGTCGTTCATGGCGCCGATGGACTGGATGAAATCACAACAACGACAACAACTGATGCGATCATGGTTGAACGAAACCATCCCCCGCAATGCTTTCAACTGGATCCGGCGGCGTTCGGTATCCCTTTCACCACCGTGGAAGGACTGGCCGGCGGGGATGCCGCGCATAATGCCACCATCATCCGCCATATCCTGGCCGGGCAAACCGGTGCGGGCCGTGATATCGTCCTGTTGAATACGGCGGCGGCCTTGTGGGTTTGCGGTCAGGTAACGGGCATTCCCGATGGCCTGCAAACTGCTGCGGAGACGATCGATTCCGGTCGCGCGCAATCCAAACTCAATCAACTCATTGAATTCACCCGGCGACTTCCTTGAATTCGATCCTGCGGGAGATCGCGGTCTATAAAAGATCGTTTATCGCTCATAGCAAGCAACGAACGCCGGAAACAACGCTCCTGCAACAGGCGCCTGCATATATGCCGAAAGACTTTGCCGGTCGTTTAGCGAAAACAATCGAGCGGAAAGAGAACGCCGTGATCGCCGAGGTAAAAAAGGCCAGCCCGTCCAGGGGGATGATACGATCTGATTTCAACCCCGCCGCCATCGCCATGGCGTATGTCAATGGCGGCGCAACCTGTCTGTCGGTGCTGACGGATGAGCGGTATTTTCAGGGGAGTGCCGAGATTCTTGGTATCGTGCGCCAACATGTGAACCTTCCTGTTCTGCGCAAGGACTTCATGCTGGATCCGTATCAGGTTATCGAAGCAAGGGTGCTGGGCGCCGATGCGATACTCGTGGTTCTGGCCATGGTGGATGATACGCTGGCGGCGGAACTATGCGCGACAGCACGTGAACAGAGACTTTCCGTACTGCCCGAAGTCCATAACCGGAAGGAACTGGATCGTGCCCGCATGCTGAACACGCAGCTCATTGGCATAAACAATCGTAACCTGCACAGCTTCAATACCAGTTTGCAGATTTCCATTGATTTACTGCCCCATGTAGCCGAAGGGAAAACTGTTATCACCGAGTCTGGCATTCACGGGCCGGAAGATATCCGCCGCATGAATGAAGCAGGCATCCATGGTTTTCTGATTGGAGAATCGCTGATGTGTCAGTCCGATCCGGGCGCGGCACTCGCCTCGCTCCTGGCCGGGTAAATTATCGTCCTGACGATCATCTCGCTTTCGCCGCCCCGTATGATGAAAGGTACCTTTCATGTTAACCTGAACTGATCGACCAACTACACCCAAGATCCGACATTGACACGGATGGGTTTGCCATTATATTTCCGCTCCCCTGACGCGGGGTGGAGCAGTGGTAGCTCGTCGGGCTCA
>CAZBJB010000054.1:0-9385 GCA_964492105.1 uncultured Zetaproteobacteria bacterium | reverse complement strand
TTTCACCCGCCGGGAATGAATCCCTAGGCAGGCACCTGAAGCGAGGCGAACCCTACTGGATTATCTGTCCATGTGACAAGGATATTATCCTGAACCGTATTTATCCTGAATTATTCATCAATTCTGCCATGCCCTTGAGCCTCTTGCTTGTTCCTTTGTCCCTGCCTGTGCGATGCACGCAGACAGGCGCACCGAATCCCTCGTCAGTCGTCCGTATGCATGGCTACGGCCTCCTTCCTCGGCAATCCGTTGTGAACAAAGGCCCTGCGCAATCATCACGGCGATTTATGAATAGTTCAGGTTATATTCCATTGAGGTAAATGTCAGCAATGACCGGTAAGTGATCCGAGCATATAAACGGGAGGGAGTGAAGGTCTCTTACCGTCAAATCGTTTGTTGCCAGAATATGATCCAGTTGCCGTTGTGGCCACCAGCTCGGGAATGTGCGTGGATAACCGGCCGGAGGTTCCAGTGCGGTATGCGTCAGGAGATGGTTGAATTCCGAAGCATCCGGTTCACAGTTTAAATCCCCCATGAGGATAGCGCTCTGATAACGGTTCAGGCGCTGAACCAGAAACTGTATTTGCCGTGCCCTGTTCGACTTCTTCAGGGATAAATGAGTGATAAACAGGGCGAGTTCCCGGTCATTGATGCGTAATACGGCCTCCATGAGACCACGGCCATGCCTTGAGGTTGGAAGACTGTGTCGAAGCAGCCTTGTGCATGGATAATGGCACAGCAGCCCCAGACTGATACTGGCGATATGCCCGATATCGCGTGTAATCTGGGTATGGCAATAGGGCATGCCAGTGCGATATGCGATGTATTGTGCCTGGTGAATGTGGCGGGTGCGGAATGAACCGCTGTCACTTTCCTGCAAGGCGATGATGTCAAAACCCTTTAACTGTTCAGCAATCAGGTTGAGATTGGCCAGCACCTGGCTATGGGGCAATAGATAACGAAAACTGTGCGTCAAGACGTGCCGCAGGTGGCGGCTGCCAATGCCGACCTGAATATTAAAGGTTGCCACACGTAGCAGCGGCGTGTCAGCAAGGTCGTTCAATGGTCTCTTCCGGGCGGGCTAGTATGACCGTATTCCTCCTTCGCGGCATGACCGGATGAAGGATCGCAGGTGGATGATATCAACCTGCAATTGTTTCTCAGCATCAGTGTTTGCTGTCACGGCACGGATCCCGGTCGGCATCCCGTGCGTATCAACTGCCACATAAACCACTGTTGACCGCATAATCAATCGATCATCCCCAGTCGAAATGGATACCGGAACCCACAGGCTCGTTTTCCCGGTCAACACAACCTGTGCCTGCAAGACAAGATGGTTTCCTTTATAGGTAGATCGATAAAAGCGTGTCTGGTGCACGGCGATAGTCAGGCAGTCGGTTTTGCAGAAGCCATGAGCGGCGAGAAAACCTGCTTCATCGGCCAGCATTAAAAGTCGTCCGCCATGCATGAAACCGTAACCATTGAGATCACGCGTCAATACGGTGTAATCCTTGCGGATAGTGGTTTCCGAGATCGATGTGGGTCGCATTGGGTGGAGGGTAACCCATGAAAAAACAAAAGGGAAAGAGTAAGTTTTTCGTGAGTTCGACAGGTTCTATAACACCACTGGCAAAACAGGCTATGGATATGATGCGGCTTCTGCATGAACGATGCTGCTGTTACACTTCACGCTGATGAAACGGTATTGCGTATTCCCGGTACACTGGCTTGTTGGCATTGTGTGCCTGTGTCTGAGTATGAGCATGGTTGCTTATGCCGATTCAGGCGTCCGCATGGCGGTGCATGTCGGCAACAGGGTTGTGTCGTGTACCGTACAGGTTCGCCGCCATGACCGTGCGCACCTTGCCAAGGCGTTGCGTGAGGGTACCGAGATGAGTATCAATTGGCAGATTGATGTTCGTGCTGTCAGAAAATACTGGTTGAATCGTGCGGTTGCCACGGTGATCGTAAAGCGGCGGGTGGTGCCGGATCTGGTTTCACAAAGCTGGCAACTCATTGACAGTACCAGTGGTATTTCACAACGTATTTTTAATCTGAAACGGGCTGTGCAGTTTCTTACGCGGCTGGAGAAGTTTCCCGTGATCGATCGCAGCCTTTTGAAAGCTGGCCATCGCTATCGGATGGGCATCAAAATCAACGAAACGGAAGCTGATATGCACCGTGGCTGGATGGCGACATGGTTCGGTTCCAGCAGCCTTGAGACTTCCGCAGTGTTCGCATTGCCATGAAAGCTCCTGGATTGATGCAATTGCTGCCCGTCCTGATGTCCGTCCTGCTTTTGATTGGCGTTGTTATTCTATGGCCCCATAGTTCCGGGGGCGAGGCGGATTCATGGCTTGCATGGGGGAACATCATCCTGATGTTGCTTCTGGCGGGATTGTCCATGCAATACGGGCTGCGTCTGTTGCGGCAACGTAGCGAACCACGTCCCGGCTCCCGTCTCAGGGCCAAGCTGGTGATGGCACTGGTGGGCATGCTGATGGTGCCATCCATGATCATTCAGATTACGGCCAGCCAGATGGTCGAGCGTAGTCTGAATGTATGGTTCGATGTGCGTGTCGACACGCTGCTGGATCGTGCGTTGAATCTGGCACGCGGGTTTTATGGGCGTGTGGAAGGAGAGTTGAAACAGGGGATGGTTACGTATGGACATGATTCCGCGCTGGCGAGCGCGGTGGGCCCGCCGATTGACTATTCCAGTTTGAATACCCGGCTGGCGGAGATCCAGTCCAAGGAAGGATGGCAGCGATTACAGCTGTTTGACACCAACGATCGGTTATTGGCCGGGGTGCAGGAAAGCGGGCTGGAAGCGCTGGAGACTGAGCCATTGGATGAGAACGCCAAGTTGGCAACAGCATTGGGGCGTGCGGTCACCGGCCTGCTGACCACAGGGGATCGGGAAATGGTGGTGGGTTATGTCCCGTTATATGGACAACATGGCATCGTGGGCCTGCTTCGTGCCGAGATTACGCTGCCTTCCGGCGTGGTGCAGAGCGCACGAGCCGTGGAAGCGGATTATAAAACCTACCGTGAACTGGAGAGGAACCGCCAGGCTATCCGGGGATTGTTTGCCAATACCATGTCGATTGTCACACTACTGGTGGTACTGGTTGCCGGTGGTGTTGCGATCGTGTTTGCCCGCCGTCTGACCTCGCCTATTGGCCATCTTGCGCAGGCGTTGCACCGTGTTACCGAAGGTGATTTGAATGTGTCCATTGCCGAGACCACCCATGATGAACTGGGTTCGCTGGCACACTCCTTTAATCGCATGACCGAGAGACTCAGGGATAACGTGGATGCGCTCACGCGGACACAGCAGGAACTCACCGGGGCGCTGAATAACAGCCGTCAACGCCGGCATGTTCTGGAAACATTGTTGGCTAACCTGCAGACAGGGGTTTTACTTTCCGATGCCGATGGCCGGATTCGCGTACTCAATGCGTCATTAAAATTATTGCTTAATTTACCGTCAGGATGGTTGCCCGGCAAGGATATAGCCAGCCTGTGCAGCGGTCGTTTGCACGGTACGGGCCAGTTTTTTGATGAATTGCGTAATCAGGGGCAGGAATCGCTTCAAAGAGAGCTTAATATTACAGTGGGGAGAAAAAACCTGCACGTTCTGGCAAGGGGTGCGAGATTACATGCTACCGGTGCATCCGGACTGTCTGGCTATCTGATCGTGATGGACGACGTCAGCGGTCTTGCCGAGGCACAAAGGCATAAGGCATGGGCGGAGGTGGCCAGAAGATTGGCCCATGAAATCAAGAATCCATTGACACCCATTAAACTGGCGGCGGAGCGTCTTGATCGACGTTTTTCCGGACAGGTGGAACATGCTGACGTATTTGATGCCTGCACGCATACCATTATCGGGCAGGTGGCGCGTTTACAACGGTTGATCAGCGATTTTTCCACGTTGGCACGATTACCGCGACCGCGTCCGGGTGAAATCGATCCGGCGTTGTTGCTGAAGGACATGCGTGAACTTTATGCGCCCTATCAAGGTGTTACGGTCGAGGTGTCCGATGAACTCGCTACCTGTATATGTGATGCGGATCAGGTGCGCCAGGTGCTGATCAACTTGCTCGATAATGCGATCGCCGCAACACGGAAAAACGGCGGTGAAGTACGCCTTTATGCCAATATACGGGAGACTACGGCTGAATTTCATGTACTGGATGAAGGAGAGGGTATTCCTGATAAAAGCCGCGAACAGATTTTTGAGCCCTATTACTCCACCAAGGAGGATGGTTCCGGACTGGGGCTGGCGATTGCGCATCGCATTGCCCAGGAACACGAAGGAGATTTAAAGCTTGAGTCATTGCGGCATCCCACGCATTTCTGTTTATCCCTTCCCTTGTCTGGCCACCCCATGGAGGCAGCATGAATCGCATTATGATCGTAGATGATGAACAGGCCATTCGCGATTCGCTGCAAGGGCTGTTTGAGGATGAGGACTACCTGGTGACATGCGCCGCATCCGGAGAGGAGGCCGTCGCTCGTTTTCATAAATCGCAAGTGGACTGTGTCCTTCTGGATATCTGGATGCCTGGTATTGACGGCCTTGAAACGTTGGCGCGGCTGAAGAACATAGATAGCCATGTACCGGTCGTAATGATGTCCGGACATGCCACGATTGATACCGCCGTGCGTGCGACACGTCAGGGTGCATTTGATTTTGTTGAGAAGCCGCTTTCTTCGGATCGGTTACTGATTCTGGCGCGAAATGCCATGGAGAAACGTAAGCTTGCACGGGAGAATTTCGAGCTGAAACAAAATACCGAGCAACGGCCGCAGTGTGATCTGATTGGTCAAAGTGAGGCCATTCATGATGTCAGAGAGATGATTCAACACGTTGCGGCAACGGATGTACCGGTTTTGATTCTGGGTGAGCATGGTACCGGAAAAGCCGTGGCCGCCCGGCTCCTGCATCAATATTCCACGCGTTCGGGCAAGGCATTCGTGGCGGCGAACACGGCCGGCGTTCCAGAGACCCGCATGGATTCCGAATTATTCGGGCATGAGAAAGGCGCATTTCCCGGTGCTTTACATACCCAACGGGGTCGTTTCGAGATGGCCCATGGCGGCAGCCTGTTCTTTGACGAGTTGACGGACTTAAGCCTGGCCGCACAGGCGAAGATCTTGCGTGTGTTGCAGGATCATGCCGTTCAACGCATTGGCGGTTCAATGCGTCTGCCTGTCAACGTGCGGCTTATTGCCGCCAGCAGTCATGACCTGGAACAGGCGCTCGTGGATGGTATCGTGCGTGAGGATTTCTATTACCTCTTGAATGTGGTCAATATCCGCATGCCTGCCTTGCGCGATCGTGTCGAGGATATTCCGCCCCTGGTGGAAACACTGGCGAATGAGCAGGTCGTGGCATTGGGCGGTGAACCGGTTCGATTTACGCCGGAGGCGATCACGATGCTACAATCTTATCCATGGTCCGGTAATGTGCGAGAATTGCGCAATTACATTGAACGCTGCCATATTCTCAAACCCGGAGGTTCTATTGCGGCTATTGATATGCCGCCACTGAATCATGAAAATATGCGGACTGATACGGATCGAACTGGCGATTTCCGTTCTGCCCGGGAGGTATTCGAACGAAATTATTTGCTGTTTCACCTGAATAAAAACCACTGGAATGTGAGCCGTACCGCAGAGGATATTGGCATGGAACGTAGTCAGTTACACCGCAAGATTAAAAATTTTGGTCTAAATGAATTCAGGGAGAATTGCACATGAATATCCTGATTCTCGGCGCAGGCGAAGTGGGGTTTAATGTTGCCCAGAGGTTGGTGAGGGAAGGAGCCAACGTGGTTGTGGTGGACAAGGATATGCAACTGCTCCAGCGCGTTTCGGATTGTATGGACGTGAAGACCGTGCATGGCCACGCTTCGCTGCCCAGCGTGCTGGAGCGGGCTGATGCCGCCAATGCGGATGTCCTGATCGCCGCCACGACCAATGACGAGGTCAATATGCTGGCTTGCCAGGTGGCGCATTCGTTGTTCAAGGTACCGACCAAGATGGCGCGGGTGAGGGAGCCTGAATATGTTCAGCATGCGCAACTGTGTGGAAGGGATAACCTGCCTATTGATCTGATTATCTCTCCCGAGACGGAGGCGGCCAGGACGATCGTCAAACGCTTTCAGATTTCGTCAGCGGCGGATGCGCAGGAATTTGCCGACGGCAAGATTACGCTGGTGGGGCTTCGCGTTCCTCCCAAGAGTGAATTAGCCGGTGTTTCACTCATGGATTCAGGTGACGCCATGGCGGGATTGCCTGTCAATATCGTGGCGCACGAACATAACCGGCAATGGCATGTTCCCAAAGGCAATACCGTGCTGCTGGCGGGCGACACCATTTATGCGGCGATGAACAGTAAGCATGTGAATGATTTTTTGCACACCGCGGGCATGCAGCACGAAGAAGGCGGACGCAAGCATGTGATGATGGTGGGTGGCGGACATATCGGTTTCATTGTGGCGCAACGATTCGAAACATTGAACGTGACGTTAAAAATCATGGAATATGACGAAGCACGTGCGCATTGGTTGGCTGAGCATCTTGACAAGGCCATTGTCATTTCCGGTAATGCCCTGGATCGTGAATTACTGGAAGAGGAAAACGTGGACAAGATGGATGCCTTCCTTGCGCTGACGAATGATGATGAAACGAATATTCTTGCCAGCCTGATTGCCAAGAAATATAACATTCCCCATATTATGACACTGGTGAACCGTGCGATCTATTCCGATCTTGTCCGTGAAATCGGACTGGATGTGACGATATCTCCGCGTCTGACCACGGTGTCATCCGTGATGAGTCACCTCCGTAAAGGCCGTATTCTGGGCATGTCTTCGCTGGGTGATGGCAGCCTGGAAGTACTGGAGGCCGAGGCCCTGGAAACCAGCGATATTCTGGATACGCCGTTAAGTGATCTTAGACTCCCGGCTGAAACGATGGTTGGCGCTATTTTGCGTAAGGATGAAGTGGTTATTCCCAGAGGGGATACACGTATTCAGGCGCGTGACCATATCGTCATGGTAACTGACAGCCGTTCAGTTCAGGCAACGGAAAAGCTGTTCGAAGTTCACCTGGAATTCTTCTGATTTTATGAAGCCATTATGCATGTAAGAGGGAAAATATGGAAGATCGGCGTTCCGGGTACGTTGTCTGACTTTTGTATGCCGGTACGGACAAAAGCGGCTGCCTGACTGATGCATCCAAGGGGCATTGTGTGGACACTGGCCATGTTATCCGTGTTATTTGGAAGCGGTATGGCCGTCACGGCAGGAATAGCTGTCTATTACCACCATACCGGCCATGCCATACAATTTGTTTCTTGCGGCGGGATCATCATGTTAGCCGGAATGATCGTGGGGTTTGTGTCGAGACCCGCACCGTCGCATCTTGGACATCGTGACGGCTTTCTGATTGTGACGCTGGCCTGGATATTACTGTCGGTGCTTGGGGCCGTGCCATTCTGGGTGATGGGCATCTGTCACTCCTTCGTGGACGGCATCTTTGAAACGGCGTCCGGTCTGACGACGACGGGGGCCACCGTTCTTTCCGGACTGGATCATATGCCGCCTTCCATCCTGTTCTGGCGTTCCATGCTGCAGTGGCTGGGCGGAATCGGTATTATTGTGCTGGTTGTTGCCGTTATTCCTTTGTTGGGCACCGGCGGTATGCAATTACTGCGCGCCGAAGTTCCGGGGCCGGTCAAGGACAAGCTGACCTCCCGTGTGTCCGAAACGGCTAAAGTATTGTGGGCGCTATACCTTGGCATTAGCATATTATGCGCGCTGGCTTACTGGTGGGGAGGTATGAGTTTCTTCGATGCCGTCAACCATGCGATGACGACGGTGTCCACCGGCGGTTTTTCCACACACGATGCCAGTTTCGGATATTACAGGAAACCGGCGCTGCATATTCTGGCGATCTTTTTTATGTTCGCCTCGGGGGTAAATTTTGCATTACATTTTGCCGCCGTGCGGCGTGGCCTTTCACTCAAACTGTATCTGGCCGATGATGAATTCAGATTCTATTTGGGAGGGCTGTTTTTCCTGTCGCTGTTCATTGGCTTGCTGGTGGTGCCCGGGGCTGCTGGCAGCAGTTGGGATGAAGTCGTGTTCAGCGTCGTGTCCATTGCCACCACCACGGGATTTACCGTTGGAGATTACAGCACATGGTCATCCGGCCCGATCCTGCTGTTGATTTTGATCATGCTGGTCGGTGCATGTGCCGGATCCACGGCCGGTGGCATGAAGGTGGTGCGTCTGTTACTGCTGTTCCGTCATGCCCGACGCGAATTGTGGCGTTTGGTGCACCCGCATGGCGTCATGCATGTGAAGATTGGGAACCAGGCCTTGAACTCAGGCGTGGCGCAATCGTTATGGGGATTTTCCATTTTGTACATGGTGAGCTTCTTTGTCATTACCCTCACGGTTGCGTTGACCGGCGTGGATATACTCACGGCTCTGAGTGCTTCGGCTGCCTGCCTTTCAGACACCGGTCCCGGCTTTGGCGGCGTGGGTCCGGCGCACAATTATGAATTACTGCCGATGGCGGCCAAGGCGGTATTGGCATTCGGTATGATTCTGGGCCGTCTTGAGGTTTATACATTCTTTGTATTGCTCATTCCCGACTTCTGGCGAAAATGACTATCACGAGCCTCTCACGTCCAGGTTTTACGTAAACTGATATTAATGAGTCCACGCACGGGATCCGTAGATTCGATGACGATCTCAATCTTGTCTCCCAGACCGTAATTGAGGCCTCCCTTGCGGGCATGCAGGCGGTGGCTGGCTTCGTCCAGCACAAACAGGTCACCCAGATCATCCACGCTCAGGGATCCTTCAGCCAGCGTGGATTCCAGCTCCACGAAGATACGGCGCCTGGTCACGCCGGAGATTATGGCAGGCATGTTCCGGCCCACATCCTTCCGGTGATACAGTGCCGCCAGCATGGCCTGCGTATCCCATTCGGCGCGTTGCTGTTTGCGTTCCTGTGTGGAGACGCACATGCCAACAGAGGCCAGTTGCGATGCCGGTTGCACCGTATCCGGATTGTGTTTGTGCAGTATGGCTTTCAATCTTCGATGTACGGTTAAATCGGCATAACGGCGGATAGGGCTGGTGAAGTGGCAATAGACGGGGTACGCCAATCCGAAATGGCCTTCATTTTCAGGAGTGTAACGGGCCTGCTGCATGGATCGGAGTACCAGGCGGTGCAAGACATGAGCGAATGATTTTCCGCCTGCTTTCTCCAGTACGAATTGTACATCGCCGGGACGCACCTTGTTGTTTTTGTCTTTGATTTTGGGCAGTCGAACAAAGATCCCAAAAGGTGCGAGAAA
>CAZBJB010000053.1:0-9830 GCA_964492105.1 uncultured Zetaproteobacteria bacterium | reverse complement strand
GCCATGCAAACCAAATACTTACACCCTGCATCCAATGTCAATGTCGGATCTTGGGTTCAATATTTGTTCTTGGGTGGCGGAAGGGGTGGGATTCGAACCCACGAAGGGTTGCCCCTTGCCGGTTTTCAAGACCGGTGCTTTCGACCTCTCAGCCACCCTTCCCGATATTCGCTGTGGTCTTCTCTGTGAACGGCAAGGCCGCCTTACTGCGAGCCGGAGGAATATAGCCCGGATTATGCACGAATACTACCGGATTCCCCGTTGACACCACCAATGCGCCTTTCTAGCCTACATTATTCATAAAGTGCCGTGATGATTTCGCCTGCCTGTGCGCGCCGCACGCAGACAGGTCGAGCCTTTGTTTACAACGGATTGTTGAGGAAGGAGTAACTTTTGAGTAACAAAATCAAGCACCTACGATTTTGTTACTCAAGAGGAAGGAAGCCGTAGCCGCGCATACGAACACCCGACGAGGGATTCGGTGCGAACAGAGGAACACACCAGGGCACGGTAGTGTTTGTGAATCATGCAAGCTCATGTCCTGAACACTCTTCTTCATTCGGGAGTTCATTCCATGCCAAAATATCGTCGTTTCTCTGACGCCTCTGTCAGTGAGAAGATTCTTGATACCATATTTCTCATTACGATTGGTATTGGTACGATCTTCGCTGTTGTTTATGTCTACCTGACCCATGAAGGACTGGATGGAAAGCCGGGCTTAAGCGCAGAGGATATCCGTATTGCATATTACGGTGCCAATCAGCAAACCCGGCTGGGTGCGGCTCTGCATGGCCCAATGGCTGGAAACCTGCCCATCGCGGGGAAACGAAAAATTATTTTTGACTGGCTTGATCACGGCCATAAACAACAGGAGTTTGAGGCTAAGGTGGCTCCAATCCTCAATAAATATTGCATTATGTGTCACGCTGAAAAGGCAGGCTTGGGATTGCCTCCACTCACTTCTTTTGCCGACGTTTCAAAACTGACCAGGGAAAATACAGGTGCTTCTATCTTGAGTCTGGTGCGCGTTTCGCACATTCATCTCTTTGGCATATCCTTTATTCTGTTCTTACTCGGCCACATTTTCATATTGTGTGACATGCCTGTGATGGTAAAACGCATTACCGTGGCGATCCCATTTTTGGCCATGTTGCTGGATATTTTTTCATGGTATGCGACCAAATTTATTCCGGACTTTTCCTATACGGTTATTATTGGCGGGGGTCTGATGATCTTCTCCATAGGCGTTCAGATCGTGGTGTCTATATATCAGATGTGGTTCTACGAACCCAGGGTGGAATCCACTGAGATGTAGTTTTTGTCAAAGGAATAGGGCCCTTTACAAGGTATCTGCCCCGGATTATTCAATACAGTCACGCCCGGGCTGCCACCCCACACCGTCCGCGTCAGTCCTAACCTGTCGGCCATGAATCCAGACCTTTTTTCTTCAGCAGTGTCCTGGCCCGTATGCAGTAAGGGCAAAAAGTCCATGAATACACTCCAATCGTTTTCATGTCTTTTCTACGCCTTGTCAACTATACGCGCCAGTGAAAACGCATGTACGGGATGCCCCATGGGTTTTAATGCGCGGCAAGCATGGTGCAGTGTCGCCCCGGTGGTGCGAATGTCATCCACAACCCACAGCCGATTCTGCTCATCCATGTGCAGATGGTTGCTATCCACCCGGAATGCCTTACGCAGATTATTCCATCGTTCCGTGCGGGACAGGGAGGATTGCCGTTGTTGCATCCCCATGCGTCGTAAAACGTTACAATCCATTTGGCTACCGGTCATTTTACAAATGGCTTTACACAAGTCCGCGGCATGGTGGCGACCTGCTTTTCGCATCCGGGAGATGGGCATGGGTATGGGCAGTAACGTATCCCTCGGTGAAAAAACGCTGACCAGCCTTGCTTCCGCCGCACCCATCAGCCATTGCAGCCCCACATCATTCCCTTGCAGTTTCCACGCCAGAATGGCCGTACGCACGGGCCCAGCGTATGTATACAGGCTTTCCGTATGAACTTGTAGTGGCGGTTTCCGCAGGCAATGGCCACAGGGTCCCGGAGCAATATCCCCTGGCATAACTATCCCACACAAATGACACGTTTGTTGTGGCCAAACACGAATAGCATCAGCACACGCCGCGCAACAGGTGTGGTGTGCGACAATCAGCGTATGGCAAAAGACGCACACAGGCGGAAACAGCACATCCCGCAAGTGAATCCATGACCGTATGAAGGTTGACAGTGATGGCATGGCATCCAGCATGCCTGTTATGTCTGACAGCTGCAATTGGTTTTCTTCCGTGGTGCCATCGCGTCGACGTACTTTTTTACATAGTCAACGATCAGGCATTCGGATGATAGTAGATGGTGCGAGGCTACTCAATTTTTCCTCCAATGATTATCTGGGTTTGAGTTTCCATCCCGACATTCAAAACGAGGCCATCATGGCTATCCAAAACCATGGTTTTGGCAGTGGCGCCTCGCGTCTGGTCAGTGGCGATGATCCATTGTTGCATGAACTGGAAGAGGATCTGGCTCGCTGGAAAGGATATGAAGCGGCTTTAGTTACGGGATCGGGTATGCTGGCCAATATCGGATTGCTGGATGCATTATCAGATCGTGGAACGCATCTGTTTTGCGACAAACTCAATCACGCTTCGCTTGTGGATGGCGCACGCCTTTGCCGCGGAGAGGTCCATCGATATGCCCACCTGGATATGGTCGGACTGGAGCAATTACTGCAAAAACATCATGCATCCCGGCGCATGATCGTCAGCGATGGCGTGTTCAGCATGAATGGGGATTGCGCGGATATTTGCGCCTTGATGCAACTGGCGGACGTTCATGATGCGCTTGTCGTACTGGATGATGCGCACGGTCTGGGCACGCTGGGCCCGGATGGGCGCGGGCTTGCCGCGGAAGCAGGGGTACAGGCCCATGTGCGCCTGATTGAAGTCGGAACCTGTGGCAAGGCACTGGGCGCTTATGGCGCATTTATTCTGGGGACATCGGATATGATAGAAGGCCTTCGCCAACGCCTGCGTACCATGATTTATTCCACCGCACTGCCTCCCTGTATTCCTGCTTCGGTATTGGCGGCGCTGAGGGTGATACGGGAGGAAAACCCGCTTCGTCGCTTACAGCATAATTTGCAACTGTTCCTTCAACTGGCACGGCAGGCAAGATTGCCGCTGATGGCATCCCGCACGCCTGTCCAGCCACTCATCCTTGGATCAAATGAGGCTGCACTGCGTGCATCGTCCGGGCTGCGCGATCTTGGTTTTTTTGTGGCCGCTATTCGCCCGCCGACAGTACCGGAAGGAACGGCCCGCTTGCGTATCAGCCTCTCGGCGGCCCATAAGGATGAAGAGATCAAATATCTGGTCGAAGCCCTTGCCATGATTGTTAACCCGGACTATTCATGAATCGCCGTGATGCTTGCACCTGCCTGTGCGTGCACGCACGCAGACAGGCCGGGTCTTTGTTCGCAACGGACTCCGGGAAAGGAGGCCGTAACCGTGCAGACGGGCGGCCGCCGACGAAGGATTCGGTGTACCTGCCTGCGTGCATCGCACAGGCAGGGACAAAGGAACAAGCAAGGGTACAGCGGTATTTGCGAATAGTCCGGGTCGAAACATGAGGCCGACACTGGTCTTCTTTTCCGGATGGGGCCAGTCCAGTCAGGTGTGGCATGGCCAGAGCGCATATTTTTCAAAGGACTGGCTGGTACACTGCATTGATCTTCCCGGTCATGGCGGAACGCCGAGTGTTCCCGCCGCATATTGGCTCAATGCATTGCATGCCGCGCTGCCGGATCAACCCTGTATTCTTATCGGTTGGTCGCTGGGCGGTATGATGGCCATACAACTGGCGCATCAGAGCCCGAAAAGACTGGTCGGGATCGTGCTGCTGTCCTCCACCCCTTGTTTCCGTGCGAAAACGGACTGGCCACGGGGATGCTCTGATCGTCAGTTTCATGCATTTGAGCAGATACTGAAAAGCAACTCCGACAAACTGACCGGACAATTCTTCACGATGATGCTGTATGGCGATGTACTACCACGCGGCCGCTTTAACGCCATTGCAAGGCAAGCGGTGGATCGTAAACATCCGCCTTCGCCGGAAGCGTTACGTGCAGGTTTAAAATTACTGAACACACTGGATTTACGCGATCAACTGACGAACATTTCGATCCCGTCGCTGGTCATGCACGGCGTACATGATACTATCATTCCGTCGGATGCTGGCCGATATCTGGCCAACCATATTCCCAATGCAAGCTTGGATATCATGAAATGCGGCCATGCGCCCCATTTGACACAAGATAAAACATTTAACGAACACCTGGAGCAATGGTGTCTGAACCTCACATAAATCCATACAGGGTAGGTCAGCGCTTCTCACAAGCCGTGGACACCTACGATGCGCATGCGGTGTTACAACGCGAGGTGGCGAATCGGCTTATTGCGCATGCCGAATTTATTCGCTTGAAACCGGCGCGGATTCTCGATATTGGCTGTGGTACGGGATATTTCACCGGATTGTTGCGAGAGCGTTTCAAACGGGCACACATGATAGCAGTGGATATAGCCGACTCCATGATCGAAGCTGCGAAAAGGAAACACACTCGACGTTTGCCGTGGCAGGCCAAAATGCAGTTTGTTACGGCGGATGCGTTATCGCTCCCCTTTCCTGATACCTCATTCGATCTGGTATGTTCCAACCTTACCCTGCAGTGGGTTGTACACCCCCGGAAAATGCTGTCTGAAATGCGCCGCATACTGGCTCCGGGTGGCTTAATGCTGTTGTCCACCTTTGGCCGCCGTACGCTCTCCGAATTACGGCAGTCGCTGGCATCCATCAAACATGAGCATGCAGGACTGGTACTTCCTTTCCCCGATGTCACCAGCCTGGGCAACTCCCTGATGGAATTACCGGTGGAACTGCCGGTCACGGACACGGACCTGTTCACACTGACGTACCCGGATACCATGGCGCTGGTACGTGAACTCAAGGCACTGGGCGCATCCGCCAGCGCCATTTCCAACCGGCCCGGCGGCCTGTATGGCCGCAGCCTGTTACGTCAACTGAACACAGTATATAACACCGGGCATCAAATGAAGGATGGCCGCATTCGCGCCACGTTTGAGGTATTGTATGCGCAGGCATGGTATGCTGAGGCACCACGTACCTATAATAAGGTGATCCCCATTTATCATGGGAATTAGCATTTTCATTACGGCAACCGACACGAATGCGGGCAAGACTCTTGTTACGGCGTCACTGGCATATGCACTTGCGGAAACGAAACTGAAAACGTGCGCCCTGAAACCGGTGTGTTGTGGCCGTGACCCAGGAACAATGAACCCGGACATAAAAGTATTGCTACGAGCACAGGAGATGCCGGATACGCAAGCAGAGGCGATAAACCTCTATGATTTTACCGCACTTGCCGCACCCGACCAGGCAGCAGCGGAACAAGGGTTGCGCATTGAACCGGGGGAACTGGTACGATGGTGTACCCTCAGGATCCCGGAACATGACATTACCCTGATCGAAAGCGTGGGCGGCCTGATGGTTCCGCTAGCGGAAAACTTCATGGTCAGCGACTGGCTGGAAGCCATGCCGGACTGTATAGTTGTACTGGTCGTGCGTGCAAGGCTCGGCGGTATCAATCATGCGCTACTCACCCTGAAGCACTTGCAGCATATGAAGCGTGATCCGGCATGGATCATCATTAATGACGCCGATCACACCGGCGGACAATTACCACGGTATCATGCCGAGGCCATAAGACCGCGACTGAAATCCGGTACACAACTGTTGATCCTCCCACATCAGTCGGATATGACGCACACGCTGGCTTCATCACGCCTTCATGCGATGGTTGCCGATATCACGCAATTGGCGCGCGGTGCAAAAGGTCGATGATCAGCAGGCAGCGATTTCATCAATATCACCCGAGCATGGATCCCATGATGTATGTACAGGAAACATATCCGACAGAGCCTCTTGCAAAACTCATGAGCAGTGATCGGCTTCCCCACTTCGGCCCATTTCCGAGCTTGAATTTCGCTTCATGGAACCACCATGCAGCTTATTCAATCCCGAAAATGGCCTCAAAGTGGGATTGCCGCTCATCCACCCAGAGTTTTGCAAGAGGCTCGACAGTCTGACGTATCTATCCATAATTTCAGGTGTCCCGGCGTTTCTGATGGTTACCATAATCACCACTGGTTAAGGGCTTTAACATGAAACAACCCGTATGGTGGAGACAAACAATCATCGCAGCCGTTGGGGCTGCGACGCCGGATAAAAGGACGGGACGCGGAAGACTCGATCACCTCAGCCAAGCCCCGATGTCGCCAACATTGATCGGCGAGCAAGCCACGTCTGTGCGGGATGTTTCATCATCCGGGTGGCAAGTCA
Source organism: uncultured Zetaproteobacteria bacterium (assembly GCA_964492105.1). Classification (GTDB taxonomy): domain Bacteria; phylum Pseudomonadota; class Zetaproteobacteria; order Mariprofundales; family Mariprofundaceae; genus JAUZQZ01. Next base: position 3,393 of record CAZBJB010000053.1, on the reverse strand, counting down.
ACCAGCGATGAACGTTAGGCGTGAGGATTTAATCGCTGTCCCCCGCAGCTTGCCGTGCTGTGATCAATGCTATTGAGCCTCTTGCTTGCGGCGGAGTTGTTTATTCATGGATCGCCGCGACGATTGCGCAGGCACCTTGTTCGCAACGGATTCCTGAGAAGGGGCGCGTAGCCGTGCATATCGGCCGACGAAGGAGTTGTTGCAAACGAAGGAACAAGCGGTAGCATTTATGAGTTATGTGGGTTCATGTGGTAGATCACTCAACCTCCGAATGCCAGCAGCAGAGCCAGCATGGACGCTGCGGAATTGATACGTCCCTCATGCACCCACTGCGTCGCCTGTTTCCGATCTACCCACAGGGTGCGAATATCCTCGTGTTCCTCGTCCAGTCCACCGCCGTTACCGCAGGGTTGATCCGCATCCACTTCACCCAGGTACAGATAAATATATTCGGATGAACCACCGGGCGTGGTATAGTAACCACCCAGGGGTTGCAGTCTTTCCGGCACGTAGCCTGCTTCTTCAACACATTCACGCCGTGCGCATGTTTCGGGTGTTTCGTTGTTATCCACCATGCCAGCCACGATCTCAATTAGCCACGCATCCTGCTCGCTCGCATTATTACGTACGGCCGGGCCAATACGAAATTGTTTGATGAACAGCACGGTATCCCTGGCCGGATCATACAGCAGTATGGCTACGGCATCTCCGCGCTCCAGATGCTCACGCACAATGGTCTGATTGCCGCCATCAAAACGTTCATGCTCCACCGTGAAGGCATCCAGCTGGAAGAACCCGTTGTACAGTGAGTGCTTGTCAATAAACTTGTAATGCATGAGTAACTCGCTTGCGTTTGGACTTAACCTGCGTTATTCACAAAACGGGGTAACCCTCGCGTAATCCATGGATACAACACTATCCCCGAAGCAAGCTACGGGGTATGGGTACCATCCTGCTAGCATAACGCCAATTGACAGCTTCATCAAACGCTGCATGCCTATATTGCGCCGAAAAACACAGGCCCGGCCTGTCTGCGTGCGGCACGCACAGGCAGGCGCAATCATCACGACGATTTATGAATCATGCAGGCTAGGGCAACGCCGGGGGGGGGGGGGAAGCAAATCAAACTTATTGAGGTCATGGAACTTTCAGGTGGTTTAATCTCTTTGGGTCTAATTCCCCGCAGCTTGCTGCGATATGAGAATCGTTATGCCTGTAATACCCCGCTGCTTGCGGCGGGGTAGTTTATCACCATCGTATCTACTGGGGCTGGTTCGGAATTCAACGATTGATTCAGTCCACAATGTCGAAGTAGCGTTTTCCTGTTGACCATGTTTTATGCTGCTCAGCCAGCAAGGGATCAACATTCCAGATCGGAAATGGGCCGAAGTGGGAAAGCCGATCCCCGCGCACGCGTGTTGCGGGAGGTTCAAAATACCCATCTTTATTTTACCTGCGTCGACGTTGGAGATTCCCCACTCGACCGCCCCTGTGTTTTCCGGATCTGTTGGAGCGCTTATCCTGCGCAGTCCGATCCTCTTTTTTTAAGCCTTCAGCCGTAGCCGTGGGTTGCATGGGTTCGCCGATGTCCAGCATGGACAGATCAATGGATTTGAGTGGAATGACGCGGCTGAGATAGCTCTCAATATCCGGCAGGCCGAAACAAAACCGTTCACACGAAAATGATATGGCAACGCCCGTTGCGCCCGCACGGGCAGTGCGTCCAATACGGTGTACATAATTCTCGGCATCTTCCGGTAAATCATAATTGAAGATATGGGTGACACCGCCTATATGCAGGCCACGGCTGGCAACATCCGTAGCTACCAGCAAATGTAACTTACCGTCACCGAAATCCTCCAAAATACGGATACGTTTTTTTTGTCTCACATCCCCGGAGAGTATGCCTACCTTGAAACCATAGCGCGCCAGATTGCGGGCTACACGCTCACCGGTACGTTTTTCATTGATGAAAATGATGCCACGTTGCACATTGGACTGACGCAACAGATAAACCAGCAGAGGGAATTTTTCATCCATACCCGTATGATAAAGCGATTCCTCAATGCCGGAGGCTGTAATATCGCCTTCCTCGGCGCGAATCTTCTCAGGCGAATTCATATACTCATACGCCAGCTCCAGTATACTGTGCGACAGCGTTGCGGAAAACATTAGCGACTGGCGCTCGTCATACTTGGGTAAACGACGCAACATGAAACGCAAATCTTTGATAAACCCCAAGTCAAACATACGATCCGCTTCGTCGATAACCAGCATCTCAGCCTTGCTCAACGAATACGCGTGTTGTTTCAGATAATCAATCAAACGGCCCGGGGTGCCGATGAGAATATCCACGCCTTGTCCAAATGCCTTCAGTTGCTTCTCGTAATCCACGCCACCGTAGACGGCGTGCAGTTTCAACGGGGTATGTTTGGCCAGTTTTTTGGCATCATCGTAAATCTGAATAATTAATTCGCGGGTAGGCGCAATAATCAGGGCACGCGGATGATGTTGTGTACGCCCTTGCTTTGACGCACGGGTCAACAGGTGATTGATGATTGTAATCAAAAATGTCGCCGTTTTACCCGTCCCCGTGCGCCCTTGTCCGGCCACATCCTTTCCCGCCAGCGTCATGGGCAGGGCAACCTGCTGCACATCTGTCAATTTGGTGAAAGCAAGGTCATGGATTGCCTGTTGTAGCGGTTCAGGGAGATTGAGTTCGTTAAATTGCATCAAGACCTTCTGTTCATTGGGGTTGCGGATCTTATGCCGTTTTCGATTGCTCCGCAAAGACTTGCGCATTAGCTTGTGCGGATCAGCGCGGGCTCATGGCGCAATTGGTTAGCGCTACCGGCTCATAACCGGTTGGTTCCAGGTTCGAGTCCTGGTGAGCCCACCAATTTTTAATCATCCACCGCAAAGGAAGTTGGTAAACATTCGGCCAGCCCGTTTTACACTATTTTTGTATTCATTGTTCATGGGATAGAACCAAAGGTTCGTGATGGAGACGGAGATTTTACCCGATGGGTCGGGCTTACCTCTACCTTGGATTTGATCCATAAGTTGCCAGTCGGCGGAACGCTGTTGCGACCGGGATAGCCTCCAATATCCACAATCATCACGACCATTTATGCCGAAAGGATGAACGGCACATCTCTATAGGTTCAGAACTGTTTTATGCGTAAAGGGCAGGGGGGCTAACCTGTGCGAAAGTGCAGCAACGTAATCAGGCAGGGAGAGCCATTACTGACTTCCCCGTACACAGCGGTTCCGCGAACGCATGTTTTCCGGCATCAATGCTGGATGGAGAAATGGCCATGTTATTTATTTACAGATCCTTAGCTTCCGGCTCACCGCATATCCCGGCTCCAACTTGCGTTGCTTCTCCATCCA
>CAZBJB010000052.1:0-9999 GCA_964492105.1 uncultured Zetaproteobacteria bacterium | reverse complement strand
AAATAGTCTCAAAGTGGGATTGCCGCTCATCCACCCAGAGTTTTGCAAGAGGCTCATACTTATCGCAAACATCGCATCGCACAACAGCATTTCGCGATTCCATCATGGAGAACTCTTTCGTAAATAAAAGGGCCGGTGATGCACCGGCCCTCCGCTCATACGGCGTTATATCTTGAGAAGATGAAACAATAGGTTAAATAGCCGTAAATATTTGTTGCTTACTTCCAGATCGCACGTCCGGAACGATCATGCAGAACCCTTTTCCAGGTTGCGCGAACCATGCTGGACACGGCCGCCGGCATCGGCACGTAGTCCAGCGCCTCTGCTGCCTTGGCTCCATGCCTGTAGCTCCAGTCGAAGAACTTCAGCACTTGCTTGCCCTGGGCCGGATTATTCTGGGTCTTGTACATCAGAATAAAGGAAGCTCCGGTAATTGGCCATGAATGTGCGCCCGGCTGATTGGTCAGCACCATGTAGTAGCCCTTGGCATGCGCCCAGTCCGCACCTGCGGCGGCTGACTGAAAATTAGCGGCCGTCGGTGCAACGAAATTACCATAGTGATTCTGCAACAGGACGGAAGCCATATGGTTCTGCAACGCATAGGCGTATTCGACATAGCCGATGGAACCCTTCACCTTTCCCACGAAAGCCGCTACGCCCTGATTGCCTTTGCCACCGAGGCCTGTCGGCCACGAAATAGCCTTGGCATTGCCCAGCTTGTTGGCCCACTCACCACTGACCTTGGTCAGATAATTGGTGAAAATCCAGGTCGTGCCGGAGCCGTCGGCGCGGTGTACCACGGTGATGGCCTCATGTGGCAGTGAAAGGCCCGTGTTGTTGGCTGTGATACGCGGATCATTCCACTTGGTAATCTTACCCAGATAAATGTCGGCGATATTGCGTGCCGTCAATTTCAGTTGACCGGCCTTGACGCCGGCAATATTCACGACCGGCACCACGCCGCCCATGATCATCGGGTACTGCATCAAACCGAACTTGTCCAGCTCTGCGGGCTTCAACGGCGCATCGGAAGCACCGAAATCCACAGTTTTAGCCTTGATCTGCCTGATACCGCCGCCGGAACCGATGGCCTGATAGTTCAGCTTTACGCCGGTCTTCTTGTGATAGCTATACGCCCACTTGGAATAAACGGGGTAGGGGAAGGTGGCCCCCGCACCGTTCAGTGTGACTGTTGCCTGAGCGACAGGTGCGGCGCTCATGGCACCCACCGCGATCAATGCTGCTACAAAAATCATTTTTTTCATGTGATCTCCTTTGTTGTGTACGTCTAAATATTGGGGGCGGAAGCCCACCTCCAAACCGGGCTTACTAGAACGCGAGCAGCGAATACAAGCCGATGCTGTAGTTCTTGATATCCTGGCCTGCCGCCACGCTTGCACTGGTCGCACCTGCGCCGCCGATCCGGTTCTTCGTCTTCTTGTAATCATAGACCAGAGACAAAGCCAGGCCCTTGGCAGGTTTCAATTCAAATCCAATCAGGTAGCGATTGCTGGTTTCATCACTATTGATGAGTGCGCCCAGATCATTGTAGGGGTTGATCTTGGCATGATCATAGCGGCCGAAAACGGCCAACTTGCCCGCAGATGTTTCCATCAGATTGGCACGACCCCATATATCCCATGCCTTGTTACGTACTGCTTTTTTACTGCCCTTGGTCGCGCCGGCGAAGGAGAACGCCTTGTCCTTGTCAAACACATAGCCCGCAGCTACGCGCCAGTCATCGGCATGACCGTATGTCACCATCCCCTGATAAAAGTTCTGCCGCGATACGGGTTGTTTCTGAGTGCCGCCGGAGAACGTTTTCTGCCCGCGGTAGCCATCGCGATACTGGAAGTCAACGGTCAGCCCCTTGATGGGATCCACACCGATGCGGCCGCTGAAATCCACCGCCTTGGATGCGGTGATGTTGGTATAGCCACCCCCGTTGAATGCGCCAAACTGATAGTGAACCAGACCACCCAGCACCTTGCCGACCACGCCGAGACCGGCATCAGCCGAGGATTCAATGCCAAGCCCGTCAATCAGAACCGTTGAAATATAACGATGTTCCCAAAGTCCTTCCTCGTAATCGATCCATGGCGTATGAATCACACCCAGACGCAGACTGGCGGCAGGCAAAAGATCCCCCTGAATATACGCGTATTTCAGAAAAATATTGGACTTCTTGCCTGTTAGTGCGTTTTCCTGATGGACATCGGTGGTGACGCGTACTTTCCATGTATCATTGATATAGTAACGCGCGGTCAGATAAGCACGCGTGAGATGTGCACCGCTGCTTTGTTTCTGATCACCCTGTTTGAGAACAGGCCAGCCGCTGCCGGTATTCCGACTCACCTTGTGGCTGGCATCAATAAAGAACGTGCCACCAAATTTGAATTTGCCTTCATTATTGTGCTTGATGACCTTGACTTCATCCCTGGTCAATATGCCCTTGGCCACCAGCACGTCGGTCAGGCTCTTGTTGTCCAGCTGCGCACCCGCGAATGCCGCCGGAGCCATGCCCGCCAGCAACGCAATCGCCATTACCGCAGTTCTTATCTTATGAAACTTATGAAACTTATGAAACATTCACTTCCTCCTTGTGAATTGAGATGCGGCGAACCATAGGCGACGAATATGACATCCGTGTGACATATACGTTGTGTCACATACATGTCACATGAATGACATCCCTGTGTCATGCGTGGGCATTACTTTGCGGTCAGCACATCGCATGGGCCTCTCACCCGCGTCATTCATGAATCACTGTGATGATTACGCCGGTATTTATGAACCATGCGGGCTCATTGGAATAAGCCGGGTTAACGGGGGTATTTGATATGGCACAGTCCGGAACGGCAGCATTGATCGCGTCCATTTCCGCCAATCCGTGGTTTGCCCGTTTTCGCGGCATGCCTGTGGGACAAGAACTGGACGTCAATGACGCCATGGCATTGTTTTCCTGCTTTGAAGAACAATATATCCAGAAGGGTGAAATTCTTTACGAGGTCGGCACGCAGTCCGAACGAACGATGTACCTGCTGCTTGCCGGTCAAGTTTCCGTGCGCGATGCATCCGGCAATATTTATTCTACACTGAAAGCCGGCGATGTTTTCGGGTTATTCTCATTTCTGGAAAACAGACCGCATTCGGCGACGGTGACGACGCAGGATGACCTGATAGCGCTAACCTTGAAACGGGCGTATTTCAACCTGATTACCCTGGAAGATCCTGTATTGGGCCATCAGCTGTTGCGTTTTATGTTTCGTCTGCTCTCCCGTATGTCGCTTGCCCTGGAGGTTGAATATGCGGCACTCAGGGATTATGCCCTGGGCATGCATGCTTGAGTACTTGTCATCCATCACGGTTACCTCCATGATAAGGCATGAGGATTTATCCCGCATGATTCACCCATGCTGCCGTGACGGTTGCGCAGGGCCTTTGTTCACAACGGATTACAGGGAAGGAGGCCGTAGCCATGCATACGCACAGCCGACGATGGATTCGGTGCGGAAAAAGGAACAAGCCGGGGGCCTGGCTGCATGGGTGAATCATGCGGGGGGTGAATCCTCACGTCTATCTGGCAATGGCAGGTAAAACGGCGACATGGACCGGGAAGACCGGAGAATTTTAATTGTGGAAGACGATGCGCCAATCGCACGTTTGATGCAGATGCATATCCAGGCGGCCGGACACAAAACGCGCTGTTGCGCGGATGGCAACAAAGCCATTGAACTGCTACAGGAAGAGCCGTGGAAGCTGGTGGTGCTGGATCGTATGCTACCCGGTGCCGATGGTATGCGGGTGCTTCGCTTTATTCGCCGCACGGGTCAGGAGGACATGATTCCTGTCCTTATGGTGACAGCGCTGGGGCAGACGGCGGAACGGGTACAGGGCCTGAATGAAGGCGCGGATGACTATCTGGCCAAGCCCTTTGAACCGGATGAACTGGTGGCGCGCGTACAGGCATTGTTGCGCAGGAGCGCGCCGGTTGAGGGGGTACCTCTGAGCGAAGGTGGTATTGCGATGAATCCTGATGCTTATGAGATTGTCGTTCACGGATGCAGCGTCACCTTGCGTCCGCTGGAGTATCGCCTGTTACAGCTGATGATGAAAAAACCCGGCAAGACACGTGGCCGCGACTATCTGCTGGATCATGTCTGGGGCCAGGACACCTTTGTTGAACCAAGAACGGTGGATGTTACCGTCAAGCGTTTGCGTAAGGCGCTGAAAAAATGTGGTGCCGGTGACTGCGTGGAAACCATTCGCGGCATGGGTTATCGCTTTAACCCGAATGATGGATAATTTGTACTCATGAGTTGCAAGAGGCTCTCCAGTCTCTGTGATATGCTTTCATCACTAAAGGCTATATGATTTCCACATGGTGGCTGGCGCTGCCGTTCATCGGTTGGTGGACGCATGCATTGTGGCAACGTCGGCAAATGAACAGTCTCCGGGATGATTTGTGGCGTTTACGATCGGAGCATGAGGAACTTTCCGGGCGTTTGCAACGACGCAGTGATCGCATGGATGCGTTGTTTGCCACCATGAATGAAACCGTCTTTCGGTTGGATATGCAGGGTAATGTTGTGGCATTGAATGATCGAGCACGGCGGGTATTTCGATTACCCAGGCGTCTCCCCTTACCTCAGCCGATGACGGCCCTGTATCGGCAACCCATGTGGAACAAGGCCATTCAAGAGGCATTGAGCCGGCTTCCCGAGCCCTCTGATTTGCCTGATATTCACATGCGAAACTGCACGCTTGCGGTGCGCCTGGCGCCGCTGGGCAATGAACAGGCCTTGCTTTTTTGTCTGGATGTGAGCAGGCAGCGGCAGTTGGAAACACAGCGCGAGCGGCTGGTACGCGATTTGATGCACGATCTGAAAACGCCGCTGACCTCCATTTTGGGCTATGCCCGCAGTATCGAAACCTTTGACAAGGATAAAGATTTGCGTAGGGAGGCGACGGAAATCATTGTACGGGAAGCGAAACGTCTGAATCAGTTGCTGGAATCCATGCTGACATTTGACCGCTTAGCCGGTAAGCAACCGGGAGCGGACAGCCACTGCAATCTACCACGGGTGATCCATGAATTCCGCGCGTTGATCAAGCCGATCGCGAAAGCTGCCAACGTACAGTTTGAAGCGGATGCGAATACGGATATTCAGTCCTTTCCCATGGATGCTGACGATCTTCACCGGGTACTAACCAATCTGGTGGACAATGCCATTCGTTATTCTCCGAAGAACGGCAAGGTACGTTTGATGATGACGCGGCGAAACGGTCACGTGGAGTTGCGTGTGACGGATGAAGGGCGGGGCATCACGCCAAAACACCTGCCGCATGTGACCGAACGTTTTTACCGTGCCGATACCAGCCGCGCCATCGGTAGTGGCGGGCATGGCGTCGGGCTTGCGATTGTAGCCGAGACAACGGCACGCTATGGAGGGGAGTTAACGCTGGCCAATCGCACAACAGGGGGGTTGGAGGTTCGCATACGAATGGTTGCGCCCAAGGCTTCCGAAGCGGAGGCATCATTGGTGAAGTATACAGCTTAACGTTTGTTGATCCATGTGTCCCGAATATTCAGTCTGCTCGCCAGCACTTTGCGTTGCCGGTTTGCTTCTTCAGCGCTTGGGAATCCGGGCAAGCTGATGCGATACCACGTTTTCCCATGAATATCCACTTTCGTGCTTTCGGCGTGGATACCCAGCCGTCCCAGGCGCTTCAGTTCATGGTTGGCGGATGTGGCATTGCCAAGCGAAATGAGGTTGATTACCCATACGCCTTGATGGTGTCCTGAAGGTATTTGCATGTCGGTCGTGTTCGGTTTTATCGGGGGTGCCGTAAGGGCTCGTACATTGAGGGGGCTACCCTGGCTTTCCTGTTTTAGGGTCTTTGATTTTTTTACTGCGATGGTGGACGAACCGGAGGATCCTGCTTTGGTAATCATGGCTGGCGCCGGTTTTGAGGTGGCGGCCATAAGGGATGAAACTGTTGTCTCAAGTGTACCCATCCGCTGGTTTAACGATGTTATTTCCTTACGCTGATCGAAAACTGTTGTAATTTTCTGACTGCTGGACAGTTGTGTTGCCAATCGGTCAATACGATCAGATAGCGTGAAGTTCATCCACAAAGCCGCAACCGCTCCGGCCACGCCGATCAAGCCAAATGTCATTGCCATGCCCGTGTGTGTTTGTGATGTGGAATGAGCAGCCGATACGTCGCCGAATTCGTTATAACTTTTTGTTGATTCCAGCCCATTCTCCAGGCTCGGTGCGCCCGCATAATCAGCTTCTGTTAATTCTATTTTTTTGTTCGGGGTTGTGAACATACCGCTTTCATTGTTCAGGCTATATCCAGGATTATCCGGTTGTTCAGAATGATCTGTCATATTCCCTCCGTATACCCCATCTACTCACGCGGGAACCCTGAGCCTATTCAATACGCCACCGTTGTAAATCATTTACACAGGGATACAGGCGCATTGAACCCGATCAGAGTGGTTTTTCAGGCTTTCCTCGCCAGGGGCGGGTGTTATGGAGGCTTCTTCTCCAAATTGCAGGTGCGATACCGCCAACCGGGATAGGAGTAACCAGCCTGCATGATTCACAAATACTGCCGCACCTCTTTGTTCCTATTGTTTGGCAACGGATTGCCGGGGAAAGAGGCCGTAGCCATGCATACGGTCGACTGACGAGGGATTCGGTGCGGACAAAGGAACAAAGGGCATGGCAGTATTTATGAATAGTTCAGGCTAGAGCCAGTAAGTGACTTGCGCCGTACAGGTCTCGCCAATAACAATGCGGGAAACATGCAGACGCTTATTATTCAAGCCTTTCGCCATGGTTTCATACAAAATGCGTGCGATATTTTCACTGCTTGGATTGATGGCATCAAACGGCGCAATATCGTTCAGATTGTAGTGATCCCATCCCGCAAGGGCGCTCTTTAATGCGCGCTTCAGTACTTGGTAATCCACGGCTAAGCCGAGTTCATCCAGTTCATTGCACGTTACACAGAGTTCCACCCGCCAGTTATGCCCATGCAGACGGGCGCAATCGCCTGGATAACCGCGCAGGCTGTGCGCCGCGGCGAAATGTGTCTCAATGCAAAGTTCGAAGGTTGCCATGCGGGTGTATGTTACCTCCCTTGCCCGCTTCGGTCATACCCATGGCCGAATAACCACATGTCGAATATCATCAGCCCCGTGCCGCGAGCCAATGCTCGGCATCAAGAGCGGCCTTGCAACCCTCGCCCGCGCTGGTCACGGCCTGGCGATAAACGGGATCAGCCACATCACCTGCGGCGAACACGCCTGCCACATTGGTTGCCGTGCCTGTCCCATGCGTCCGCAAATAGCCCACCTCATCCCTTTCCAGCTGATCGCCGATAAAGTCCGTGTTCGGCTTGTGTCCAATGGCAATGAACACGCCGCTCACCCCGAGTTCTTCCACCGCATCATCCACAGTGGATTTCATACGTATGCCCGTGACACCGGAGTCATCGCCCAGAATCTCATCGGTTACGCAGTTCCATTTGATCTCTACGTTTTCCATGGCCAGCAGGCGCTTCTGCATAATTTTTTCGGCCCGCAGTTCGTTACGGCGATGAATGAGCATTACCTTGCTGCAAAGTTTGGCCAGATAAAGCGCTTCTTTCACGGCAGTATCACCACCGCCGACCACAGCAACCTCCTGACCCTTGAAAAAGAACCCGTCGCAGGTTGCGCAGGCTGATACGCCGCGTCCGGCAAACGTCTGTTCGGATTCCAGTCCCAGATATCGGGCTGAAGCGCCTGTAGCGATAATCAGGGCGTCGCAGGTGTATTCGCCTCCCTCGCCCTTCAAGTGAAACGGAGAAGTGGTCAGATCGGCATGATCAATGTGATCCCGGATCATTTTCGTGCCAAAACGTTCCGCCTGTTCGCGGAAATCCTCCATCATGGTCGGACCAGGCACCCCATCCTTGTAACCAGGGTAATTATCCACATCCGTCGTCGTCGTCAGTTGGCCGCCGGGCTCGTGGCCCTGAATCACCACCGGATGCAGATTGGCGCGAGCAGCGTAAATCGCAGCCGTATAACCGGCTGGGCCGGAACCGAGAATTATCAGGCGATGGTGCTGGATATCAAACATGGAATAACCTCCAAAATTGCTTGGGCAGCCGAACATCGGCCTTTAGCCTGGACTATTCATAAGTGCTGCCATGCCCTTGCTGGTTCCTTTGCCCACAACGAATCCCTCGTCGGTCGGCCGTATGAATGGCTACGGCTTCCTTCCTCTGAATCCGTTGCGGACAAAGGCCCGGCGCAATCATCATGGCGATTCATGAATAGTTCAGGCTAGCCTTTGCGTCAAATTGATGCGCTGCTCAATCACAAAAAACTCAATGTGGAACAACCACATTTTGTATTTTGCTCAATCGCATCTCCGTACGTGAGTTTTGCAAGATGTTCGCGCCGATCAAAGCAGAAACACCGTGGCCAGCTCCAGAAAAGCAAAGAATCCAACCACATCAGTGACTGTTGTGAGGACCGTGCCGGAAGCGAGTGCCGGATCGATATGAATGCGCTGTAATGTTAAAGGAATCAACGCTCCCGAGAGCCCTGCCGCCAGCAGGTTGATCATCATTGCAGCGGCAATCACCATGCCCAGTTTGGCGCCCAGCACCGGAAACCAGAACGTGGCAATCAATCCCATTACCGCGGCAAAGCTCAACCCCGTAACAATACTGACCATCACCTCTTTTATCAGGGCGCGCCGTTCCGTTTCAAAGGTCACGCGTCCCAGAGCAATACCACGCACAATGACGGTTAGCGTCTGGGTTCCGGCAATGCCGCCCATGCTGGCGACAATCGGCATCAACACCGCCAGTGCGATAATCCGTGAGAGGGTCACTTCAAACTGAGCGATGACTGCGGAGGCGAGAATAGCTGTTCCCAGGTTGACAGCTAACCATACGCCTCGCCGCCATGCGGTGATGCCCACCGGTTCGGCCAGATCGTCATGGTCGGACAAGGCTGCCAGACGGAACATATCCTCGGTTGCTTCTTCCTGTACTACATCCAGAATATCATCAGCGGTAATACGACCGACGAGCGTTCCGTCATCATTGACAACAGGCAAGGCCAGCACGTCATATTTCTCAAAAATGTGTGCCACTTCTTCCTGGTCCTGATCGGCATGGACCTGTGGAAAATTCTGTTGCAGGAGCCGTGAAACCGAATCATCAGGGCTACAGAACAACAGCTTGTGTAAGGGAATGACCCCGGTCAACCGGTCATCATCATCTACGACATAGACGTAATTCAGATTTTCAATTTCATGGCCGAAACGGCGTAGTACTTCCAGAACCTTTTGAACCTTCCAGTCATCCCGTACCTTGAACAGTTCCACCTGCATGAGGCCGCCGGCGGACTCCTCATCATGTTCCAGCAGAGGCTCAATTTCACGGCGATCCTCCGGTTCAAGCCGATCGATAACTTCATCGGCCACTTCCTTATTAACAGCCTGAAGAATATCGGCGGCATCATCCGAATCCAGGTGCTCCACTACCTCCTCGATCTCGCTGGGTGCCAGTGAAGCCAGCAGATCTTCCTGCATACCTTCGGGCAATTCAAGCAGTACATCGCCGCGCAACGCCTCCGGAATATATCCAAGCAGCGTGAGCCGTTCATCATCATCCTTGCAGGCAAGAAGTAGTGCCTCCAGCCCACTGGCATGCATTTTGGCCAGGCGGTCGCGTAGCGCGCGTGGATACTCCGTCGCCATTCTCAGAGCTTCTCGTGGTGCGAACTCGCCATGCTTCGGATGTTTCGTCTTTGCCATGGTTCCGCAAGCTACACGACGGTGGGCGCGTGTGGAATCAGTGTGTCAATGGCCAAAAATTATCGGGGGTCTACCATTGGATTTTGCATGGTAGCGGAGGCTAAGTCCCCTTGCTAAAGTAGTACCTTGGCGGGGGTGTGGCTCTTGGGGTCGGCAGGTCTGTCAC
>CAZBJB010000051.1:0-10032 GCA_964492105.1 uncultured Zetaproteobacteria bacterium | reverse complement strand
AATCGAACCTGATTTGGCCCGTATTAGGGGGGTCAATTCTGGACGCTGTTTGACAATCAATGTTTTGTGACTTTATAGTTTCCACCCTGTTTTTTCGGGAAGGGAGAGTTCAAGCAATGCTGAAACGACTGCAAGCGTTAACTAGCACAATGCCAAATCATAAAGCGACGTGATTTTTTATCATACTAGCGGGTGTAGATGAGGTAGGCTATGGGCCACTGGCTGGCCCCGTGGTGACGGCGGCGGTGATTCTCTCGCCCAATGACCCGATGTGGGGGAAATACCGTGATTCCAAGAAGGTCTCCGAAAAGAACCGCATTCGGTTTTATCACCATATCCGCAAATATGCAGTCGCGTATTCGATTGGCCATGCAACGGTTGCGGAGATTGACCACCTCAACATCCTGCATGCCACGATGCTGGCCATGTGGCGGGCTGTTGAGGGTCTGACAGTGAAACCGTCAAATGTTTTGGTGGATGGCAATCGCGTTCCGGACATGCCATGCCCGGTCGAAGCTATCGTTGGTGGTGATGATGCGGTACAGGAAATTGCCGCCGCATCGCTTGTCGCCAAAGTGGTGCGCGATCGTTTCATGCAGCGTTTGGGGCATATTTTTCCGGTTTACGGCTTTGCCGCACACAAGGGGTACGGTACAAAAATTCATCTGGAGGCACTCAGGGATCACGGGCCATGCGCATGGCATCGGCAATCTTTTGCGCCTGTGGCACGATATTTGCTCTAACTTTTTGTCTGTAACGATTCAACTCACTTCTTTTACCCGATACGTCAGCTTCCGGCTCACCGCATATCCCGGCGCCAACTTGCGTTGCTTCTGTATCCACACTCCTGCTGAGAATTCAGTCGTTCAATGTCGTTCGCTGTTCGGCCCTTCGGACAGGTGATGGTTGCATAAGTAGTCGCCGATCATTCGATGCTGTTTCTGTAGCCACTATGATTAAAGCTGGCGCAACATGCGGGGATTTATGCAACCATCTATACCCGTCCTACTATGGCCTCTGCTGACTTCTGCCTCTGCATCCCACACCGTTGCCGATGCAGTACCCGCTTATGCGGGACAGCGGAAGACCTCCCCGGGTAAGCCATGTTGTCTTCATCCCAACGCCGCCGAATATACCTCCGTTCCTTCCGTACAGGTGTTGGGATTCGCTGTCCTGGGCCAGCTCCTCCCGCCCCGTATGTTCCCCAGGCCGAACGGGACTCTGTTTTTCCGGTTATCCATTGCACCATAAGCTGCTACTTTTCGCATATGTCCGGAACGCCTGCCCATTCCACCCATACGCCCATGATGAAGCAATATCTGCGCATCAAGTCCGAATATGCGGATTGTCTGCTGTTTTACCGCATGGGCGATTTCTACGAGATGTTTTTCGATGATGCCGTGGAGGCTTCCAGGGTGCTCGATATTGCCCTGACAAAACGCGGCAAGGCCAATGGCGCGGATATTCCCATGGCGGGCGTGCCCTGGCATCAGGCGGAGCAATACCTGTCGCGCCTGGTGGCGGCAGGCCTGCGTGTCGCCATTTGCGACCAGATGGAGCCGCCGGACGGATCCAGGGGGCCGGTGCGGCGCGAAGTCGTGCGCGTAGTGACGCCCGGAACCATTACCGAATCGGAACTACTGAATGAAAGACGCGCCGCACCGTTAGCTGCCCTGTCCGGAAGCAAGGAGGCATGGGCTTTGGCTGCGGTTGATCTCTCTTGCGGCGGATTTTGTCTGATTGAGGGTAGAGGCGGGAGGCCACTGGAAGAACAGTTGGACGTACTGGCGCCTTCGGAACTGCTTCTGCCGTCCGGCATGGATGGGATCGATGGGCTGAGATCTTCCGTGGTTGTGCATCATCCCGGTGACTGGAGCTTTTCAACGGAAGTGGCCGCTGAACGCATCAAGCAAGTCTATGGCGTGAATGAACCGGCTTCGTTAAACCTTGCCGCACATCCGTTTGCCGCGGCTGCGGTGGGTGCGGTTCTGGTTTATCTGGAACAGACACAGAAGCAAAGCATGGCGCATCTCCAACTGCCGATATTTCATGAATCGGATGCGTACATGGGTATTGATGCGCGTTCCCGCCACAATCTGGAGTTGTACGAGAGCCTTTCCGGCGACGCGCATGGCGGCATGATTGACGTGCTGGATGTGACGCGTACGCCGATGGGTGCGCGCCTGTTGCGAGACTGGCTGGATCACCCTCTGAACGATATGCCCACAATTGATGCGCGTCAGAATGCAGTGCAGAGCTTGCTGGATGATGGGGAGGCGCGGGAAGGCATTCGAGGGCAGCTGACGGGTATTCGGGATATGGAACGAATGTTGACGCGCGTGGTGCTGGATCGCGCGTCGCCAAGGGATTACCTGGGCCTGGCCGGATCGCTGCTGGCGCTTCCCTCCTTGTCGGAGATGTTGGGGGAGCGCGCAGGTCTGTTCGCAGGGATTCGGGAGGCGTTAACAGGGCTTGAACAGTTGGCGAAAACGTTGGATGCGGCGGTGGTGAATCCGCCGCCGGCGCATGTTCGCGATGGTGGTGTGATTAAGCCAGGGTTTAATGTGGAACTGGATCGATTACGCGGTTTGGCGCGAGGGGCGGATGACTGGCTGAGCGCATTTGAGACGCGTGAACGTAGCACGACCGGTGTTTCCAGGTTGCGTGTAAAATACAACAGGGTATTCGGTTATTTTATCGAAATACCGAAAAGCATGGCGGAGAAGGCGCCGGCGCATTATGTGCGCAAGCAGACACTGGTGAATGCCGAACGCTTTATTACCGATGAACTGCATCAGCATGAAGAAGAAGTCTTGCGCGCCAAAGAGACTGCGCTGGAACAGGAATGGGCGCTGATTGAGGGTTTGAGGCAGGATGTGACTGGCCGTGCACATCATATTCAGGCGGCAGCCGCTGCCGTGGCGAGACTGGATGTGCTGGCCTGTTTTGCCAAACTGGCGGCTGAATACCGTTATGTCCGCCCGGAAATACATGGTGGACACAGCCTCATGATTTCCGGCGGGCGGCATCCTCAGGTGGAACAGTGTCTGGATGCGGGCAGTTTTGTAGCCAATGATACGCACATGCATACCATGCGCCGCCGTTTCATGCTGTTGACGGGGCCGAACATGGGCGGCAAGTCCACCTATATGCGGCAGGTGGCCTGGCTGGTATGGCTGGCGCACACCGGTTGTTTCGTACCGGCGGATTCCGCGCGGATTCCGCTTACCCGTCGTATTTTCACCCGCATCGGCGCGGGCGATGCACTGGCTTCCGGGCATTCTACCTTTATGGTGGAGATGATGGAAACCGCGCATATTCTCAATCAGCTTACACCGCGCTCACTGGTTATTATTGATGAGATCGGGCGGGGAACCAGTACATGGGATGGCCTGGCTATTGCATGGGCCGTGGCCGAATATCTCATGGCCAGCGAGGATGTGCTGACATTGTTTGCCACGCATTACCATGAGCTGACATCCATGCCGGATGAATGTTCGGAGGCATTTAACGCCTCCGTGATGGTGCGCGAACATCATGGCGAGGTGATTTTTCTGCACCGGGTGGAGGACAATGCCGCTGATCGTTCCTATGGCATTGCCGTGGCCAAACTGGCCGGGCTGCCCCCTTCGGTGGTGAAACGGGCACGGGAACATCTATTCCGGCTGAAACACGATGCGGAACTGGCCTCGGAATCCGATAAGCCGCAGCTGGGCCTGTTCGCTGAGGCCGAGCGCGCGGGTAAGGAAGAACGGGAACGATTCTTGCAGGGCTTATCCGATCGTTTGTCGGCCTTGGAGGTGGAAGCGATGCGCCCGGTGGATGCCCTGAATGTGCTGGATGAACTGGTGACGATGTGTCAGGCAGGAAAAGGACAACCATGATCGAGAAGGCAGGGAATCTGGCAAACGAGGATTCCAATGCATACGCCACGCGGTTGGAATCCCTTCGTGCGGAGCTGGGCACTATGTTTGATGCGGGAGATGATGGTGAGGCCATGGTACGCAGGATGTGCGCCGGTGTGGATGCGCTGCTTGTCGATATGTGGCGGAACATTGCGGGAACCAATGCCTATGATGTTGATCTGTTGGCCGTGGGGGGCTATGGGCGCGGAGAGCTATGCCCGCAATCGGATTGGGATTTGTGGTTCCTCTTGAAGGGCGAGGCCGATCCACGCACCAATACGGCCATTGAACGTTTTGTTTATGTATTGTGGGATATGAATGTGAAGCTGGGTCATGCCGTCCGTACCGTGGATGAAACCATGGCTTATGTACGTGGAGACTGGAATACGGCCACGGCAGGACTGGAATCACGCCTGCTTTGTGGCGATGGGATCGCTTACGCGGTACTACAGAAGAAGATAGATGTGTTTTTTTCGCGTAAACGCAAGGATTTTGTTGAGGCCAAACTGAAGGAAATGGAACATAGGCATGTGCAGACGGGGGGTACGGCGTTTCTGATGGAGCCGGACATCAAGGAAGGCAAGGGAGGCTTGCGCGATGTGCAGACGGTGTTCTGGCTGGCCAAGGTTTGGCATGGAAGCAAGGATATTGCGGACCTGGTCCGGCAAGGTTCTATTTCCGGTACGGAGTATCGGCATCTCATGCAGGCTCAGGATTTTCTCTGGCGTTGCCGCACCGGCTTGCATCTGGAAGGAGGACGTGCTTCGAACCGACTCGGATTTGAACAGCAAATGACCCTGGCCGGGCGTATGGATTACCAAGGCGAACCCGGAAGGCATGCCGTGGAAACGTTCATGCAGGATTATTTCCGCCATGCCGGACGCGTTGCCCGCGTTTCCGGTCTTCTGACCATGCATTTTCAGGAAGAGTTGCATCCCCACTGGCTGACGCACCGCAAGAATATTGGTGACGGATTCACGCTGGAGGGCAAATGGCTTGGGGTGCGTGATGGAAATATCTTTGATGAAGATTCACTTCGATTACTGCGGATTTTCCATGCCGCGCAAGAAGGGCATCGCTGGCTTTCCAGTCAGGCATTACGTCAGGTGCGTGAACATGTACTGCTGATTGGTGAATCGTTCCGCACGAATCCGGAGGCATGCCATATTTTTCTTTTGATATTGCGTGATCGGCGCAACGTGGCTGCTTCACTCAAACAAATGAATGATACAGGTGTCCTGGGGCGCTTTATCCCCGAATTCCGGCATGCGGTGGGCTTGGGGCAGTTCAACAATTATCACGCTTATACGGTCGATGAACACACCATCCGGGCCATTGGCGAGGCGCGCAATATCGTGCATGGCCTGCACGGCGAGCGTTTGGCGCTGACGGTTCCCGTCAGCCAGAAAATCAGGCGACCGGAAATATTGTATCTGGCACTGTTATTTCATGATATTGCCAAGGGATTGCCCGGCGACCATTCCGAACTGGGCGAAGCGTATGCTATGAATATTTGTCAGCGCCTGGGGTTGAATGAGGATTCAACCAATCTGGTCGCATGGCTGGTACGCAATCACTTGCTGATGGCGATGACATCGCAACGGGCGGATTTATCTGATCCCGCTGTGATCGAACGATTCTCCCGGACGATCGGCGATGTAGAACGTCTTCGTTATTTATTGTTGCTCACGGTGGCCGATATTGCCGCGGTCGGTCCGCATATCTGGAATAGCTGGAAGGGAACGTTGCTGCGAGATATTTTCCTGGCTGCGGAGCGTTACCTGATGGGTGAGGAAGATGCGAGCGTCAGCACACGAACACGTGCCCAAATCCGCATTGCGAGCACATTGAAAAAGGTGGATGGCGGTGAATACGAGGCCCTGGCCAGGGCATTGGATCTCTTGCCATGGCGAGCGATTCTGGGCTTGCCTCCCCGGCACTTGATCCGGGCCGGTCGCATCATGGCTGGTGTACAAGGTGATGTCGGCGTTGATGTGCTGGTGGATGACGATCGGGGTGAAAGTCTGATCCTTGTATTGGCATCGGATCGCCAGGGTCTGTTCGCGGATATTGCGGCTGCAATGGCGTCCGGTCATATCAATATTCTGGCGGCCCAGGCGTACGCGTTAAAGGATGGGAAGGTGCTGGACGTATTTCACATTCAGGGAAGTAATGGAAAACCGCTATCCGAACAACGTGACGTATCGAGGTTGAAGCAACGTATCGCACAGGCAACAGGCGGCCATCTTGCAGTGAGAACATACAGGCCGGGATCTTATGTGTTGATGCAGCAGGTGCCCGTGTGGGCGCATGCATTGCCACTGGCATCCAGCCGCCAGACGGCCATTGAGGTGACGGCTGCTGACCATCCCGGTTTGTTGAGCCTGCTCGCGGGCGAGGTGGCGGATGCGGGTTTCAATGTGCGTGGCGCCAATATCAGCACCTTTGGCGAGAAGGCCGTGGATGTGTTTTTTCTGACACGGAGGGATGGTCATGTTCTGTCGGAAGAAGAAACTGCCGTGTTGTGCGGGCAGTTGTCGGAAGCCGCGCAATTACCAAAACAGGGCGCGCAGGAGGCGTGAACGTGCTGGAAAAGCTGTTTGGCAAGGGGAATACGGGATTTGTACTGGCGCTGGGCGGAGGCGGCGGGCGGGGGCTGGCTCATCTGGGCGTGCTGGATGTGCTGGAAACGCATGATCTGAAACCTGATGTGATTGTGGGTAGCAGTATTGGTTCGCTATTTGGGGCCATGTATGCGCTGGATCCGGATGTTAAGTCCTGTATCGAACGGGCCAAGGGCTTTCTGGAGTCGGATTTGTTCAATCGCCTGGATTTGCCCATTCTGGATGGCATGGAGGTGGAAGATCGGAGCTGGTTGTCGCGATTGACCGCTGCGGCGCGGCAATCCATTCTGTTTACACGGGCGGCGACCGGTATTGCTGTCGTTGATGTTCATGTGCTGATTGAAATCGTGCATATCTTTTGTCAGGAACAGTCATTCAATGATCTGAAGATTCCCCTTCATATCCTGGCCGTGAAGTTTCCGTCGGGAGAGTGCCGGATATTTTCCCCCGATGTTGATGTCATCCTGGCCCATGCCATTGCCGCAAGCATGGCGATTCCCGGTGTATTCAATCCCGTAGTGATTCATGGAGAACGATTTGTTGATGGCAGTCTGGCCGCAGAATTACCCGCCAAGGAAGCAAAGATGATGGCCAATCCGAATCAGTTTGTCATTGCCGTAAATGTAGGCTCACGTCCCAGCCCCGATGAAGAACCAAAAAACGTGATTGGCATGCTGGACTGGGCCACGCGTATCAAGTCATTGTATCTGCGGCAATACAAGAAAGCGTATGCCGATGTGTTGATCGAGCCACTGGTCGGGTTTACGCAATGGCATGACTTCTCCAATCCGGAAGAGGAAATCGAAAAAGGCAGGCAGGCGGCACTGGAGCAACTGCCGAAGATTATGAAAAAACTGGGGCGTTGAGTGTGGATGTATTTCCTCGCGTCATCACAATAGCCAACAGACGCGATGGCTCAATCAAAACCGGGGAGAGAATCGCACCATAAGTACGCGCAGGATGGTCAAAAATGAAATAACACCAACGTTCATCATCACCTCCGGAAGGGTATAGCTTCGCAACCATGAGCTCATAAGTTCACCGATCAGAACCACAAGGGCCGCATCCAGAATGAAGGTAATCTTTACCCGGCCAATTTTAAGGTACGATTGAAGTGTCCTGATGAGTTCAAGGGCGGCGAGGATGATGACGATATCTTTAATCATGACCTCGGCGCCATGTATCCACGTTGACAGCACCGTATGATAAAGCTCTTGAAACAAGGCGACCACGCCAGCGAGAATCCATGCATAAACGGTTAACATGACAAGACTCACCAGAAGCTTGATCGCTTTGGAGTGCCATCCGGAGTCCAGAAAGAAAATTTTATAAGACAGAGGGTTGTTTGTAGCCATATCGCTCATTATTTCACCTTCCTTAAAAATCTGGGGGTCAATATCCCGATATATGTATTGAACCCCCGTACTTTTCGACAGTGCGTGGGGCAAGGTAGCGGCGTATGATGACAGGATGATGTCAGGTGTATGATGTTTTTTTCATCATGCTTTTACATGCTCACGGGTTTAACGTCATGGACACCTTCGGCATTTTTCAGGCTCTGCCCCGCTGAATCGGGATGCGCGCCGTTGCGATAACCAACATGGCCTGACCAGCCGCGCACCACCACAGTAGCCGTCACAATAGAGAGTCAGTCAACAGGGATCAGCAGGATGATGGCGCTTGAACTGTGCAAGAGGCTCATCTGCACATGACGCAAGTTAATAGAGCCTCATCAGGCCTTTCAGAACCATATCGGTGTGGCTAACGATACCAATAATAGCACCATTGCTATTGACAACCGGTGCGCGCGACAGGCCGAGACGCGCGAACAGGGAACTGGCATGCCGGATATTCATGCCGGGATTGATGAGAACGGCTGGTTTGGTCATGACTTCATAAATACTGACGCGGTCCGGAGACTTGTTCCTGGCCAGAACATGCCGGGCGATATCCGCCAACACAACAATACCATATTCATCATCCTGATGACGTTTGTTGACAATGACGCATTTTGTTTCTACATGCTTCATCATATTCAACACCTCGCGCACGGTGGAAAGACCATCCACCATGTCAAATTCATGCTTCATGACATCCTTGACACGAATAACTTTGGGCTCGTTCATAAGATTTGCTCCTCGACTTCCTCGACAATGGCTTTTATTTGTGTTTTAAGGCCAATCGTATCTTCCACATCCACCTGAAAAGCTACGCCGCGACCCGGATTATCATCGAAACCGCCCGCTGCCGCGATACGCTCCAGGATCTGCCGACTCAAGTGTTCTTCCACGAGAAACAGCAGCATATCCCTCTGTGTTTCCAGGTTCAGCCCGAAGAATGTTTTGCGCGGCTTCAGACCTTCGCCACGGGCATCGCCCAGCATGGTGGAGCCGGTCGCGCCCGCCTCACGCGCCGCCTTCATGATGGCGTCTGTTGTACTGTCTTCGACCAGTGCGATAATGAGTTTAAAATGCATGTTGTGTCTCCTTGTTACTTTTTGTCGGGACTCCTGAGTAACGACTTTTTAGCGTATGATGTCCATCGTTCCGCGATCCATGTATAGGCCAGCACGGTTATGATGGGAAAGACGCTGGCAAACGCAATCAGGCCGAAACCATCAACCATGGGATTGCGGCCAGGAATGTTGCTGGCCAGCCCCAGCCCCAGTGCGGCAATCAGGGGTACGGTCACCGTGGAGGTCGTGACGCCGCCGGAATCATAGGCCAGGGGAATCATCCTTTTCGGAGAAAACAGGGTTTGCAGCATCACCATAATATAAGCAGCAATGATGTACATCCACAAATCCGTACCCGTGACAATGCGGTAGCAACCGAGAGCGACGCCAATGGCTACGCCCGCGGCAACCGAAAGGCGCAATCCCCACGCGGATACTGCCCCGCCGGAAATCTGCTGGGCCTTCATGGCCACGGCAATCAGGGCCGGTTCGGCGATGGTCGTGGCAAAACCGATCGCCAGCGCAAAGGCGTACACCCAGCCGTAGTTCTGCCAGTGAATATGCCCGGATGCTTGCGTAACCGTGCCAAACAGGAATTCCGGGGCCGTTAATTGTTTTGCCATGAGATTGCCCAGCGGGAAGATGGCTTTTTCCAGACCCATCAGGAAGAGGGCCATGCCCAACATGATGTAAACCAGGCCGCGTAACACGCGCCAGGGTTTGACCATGGGGTTGCGTAATACCACAAACTGGAAAAATCCCAGTATCAGAATGATGGGTGCCAGATCGCGCATGGTTTCGAGCAGGGTATGGCCAAAAAAGTGTGCTAATTCCATCATCATTGATGACTTCGTAAGAAGTCATCAGAGCGTCCATGGATGGGCGCGCAAATCAATGGCTTGCATCGCAAGCTGTTGATTTGTAAGGAAAGTGACAATCGCACTTCTCGCTTTCCGTGGAGTAAAAAGGCCATGGATGGACTTTTTATGACTTCATCATCATTGCGCCATCCAGAAGATACCAAAAGCCATGACGAACACGATAGGCA
>CAZBJB010000050.1:0-10289 GCA_964492105.1 uncultured Zetaproteobacteria bacterium | reverse complement strand
CTGGAGAGAAACAATACCCTTGAATCTACCTTAAGAACCTGTCCTGAATTTTGGGTCCACTATACTCCCCGAAGGGGGTCGCTTGTAGCTTATATCAAACAGGCGTTTGTCCAATTCCCGCTGAACCAGCACAGTTCCATGTGATCTATTTGTTCCTTTCCCGGTTCATTCGTTGGGAATATGTCGGTCAAAGATTTGTTCCGGGCCACTCCCGGCGGTTTCTACTGAGTTTCTGGCATGCGCGCATGTTGATGATGCCATATGGTTTTCAGGGATGGCATGGGCGAGGCGTCGGAACGTGTACATGTACAGCAGGGTATGGATGCGGCACAGGATGCGGCCACGATCACTACTTCGATTGAGGCTTGGCGGCAATCCACGCGCCTTCCAGCAATCCGGCATCCACGACAATCAATTTGTCATAATTCCAGCGTGTTAGCACCGTTTCGATAATGGCAAGGCCCGCCACCATTAAATCAGCGCGCCCTTCTTCAATGGCGCGGATGGCTTGCCGTTGAATATGGGGCAGACTTAACAAACGATCTCGCAATGCGAAAAAGTCCGGACGGGTGATGACATGGTTATTGATAGCCTCGGTATCATACGGCACGAGGTCGAGATGAATGGCGGCCAATGTTGTCAGCGTGCCTGCCGTGCCGACGAGGTATGCGGGAATGCGATGACTCCTCCAGCGGTGTGCAACACGGTCCAGATGCCGGTTGCTGGAAGCAATCATGTCGGCGTAATCGGCGGCACTCGGTGGATTACTATTCAAATGTGTATTTACCAGACGCAGCACACCCAGCTTGCAACTGATGGCGTCACGAAATCGTCCCTGTTCGGCGCGAATAAACTCGGTGCTTCCACCGCCGATATCGATCAACAGCATATCGTTGCGCACATCGTTCTCCAGCACTGCAGCCGCACCCCGCAGTGACATGACAGCTTCAGTCTCACCATCAAGAATACGAATATGAAGCCCGACTTTCTGTCTGATACGCTGATTGAATTCCTCTCCGTTTTCCGCCTCACGCATGGCGGCGGTAGCTACGGCATGTACCGCCTCCGGCTTGATACCGTACGTCGTGATAATGTCCGCGAATTCTTCCAATGCAGTCATCGCGCGCTGCATTCCGGCGCTGGATAATTTACCCGTATCCTGCAGGCCTTCGCCAAGCCGGACGATGCGGTGCGTACAATGGATCGTCTCCCATGGCGGGCATGCCTGTTGATACGCAACAAGCCTGGCAATCAACAGGCGAAAAGTGTTGGATCCGATATCAATTGACGCGCGCGGCATGGGCGATGGCTGCAGGTCGAGTGAACCGGTGCGTTTTGGTAAGCTCAGTACAATGACGGGGCCATCTCCGACCGCCAGTGCAAATAAGTCATCATCATGCCGATTGCACCAATTTTGGATTGGTTCCCGGAGAGTGGTTTCCCGCAGTGGCGGCCATGAGGTGTTTTTCATCAATACGGGTGCAGCGACCGTTGATCAATGCGCCTTCACTCAGGGAAATGAGATGATATTCGATATCACCTGTTAACTTGCCGGTAACCGTTATTTTCAGGATCTCACTGGATCGTACATTGCCACGGATGGCACCGTGCAGAATGAGATTGGGCACGTCTACCTCGCCGGTAATTTGCGCTGTATCACTGACAATCAGCGTACCGCCATTGCGTGAACGAATCTTACCCTCGAAGTGCCCTTCGATAAGTACCATACCTTCAAAATCCAGTTCACCCTTGAAACGGGCATCATGGCCGATAATGGTTTCTATATTGCTGTTATTTACCGTGTTTCTTCCACGTTTCATCATTCACCTCCCTTTTTTCGGTAGTAGTAACCTGTTTCGATACATGGATCCCTACCGCATCCCCTCTCAATTTAACGGTCATTTGGTCACGCTCTTCTCCCTTCAAATTTATCCGGGTAATGCGCAGCATGGATGGCTGCCAGTGCTGGCGCCAGGGAATTTCCCCTTCCAGAAAGATGTGAGTATCCATGTGGTATGGCAATACATCTGTATCCTTGCCCAGCCTGAGAAGAAGCTTCTGCCCTTTGTCGCCAAATGCAATGATGCGTATGCTGCCGCTGACGCTGCGTGGATAGTTACCACCTTTCACCAGCGCAAGGCTGTAATCCAGTGTTGCGTAATCCTGCATGTGAGCCGCAGCGCGCAGGATACGCACCCCGCCTGATTTTCGTGCGTTGAGGATGCTTACATAGATGTTCAGCTTCTGTTTTAATGATTCGTTATGCTTCTGGCTGGATAGCAGTTCATGTTTGAGGCCCTCCACCTGCGCCCTGGCTAGCGTAAACTCGCCATTCAGCGTGGCCAGCCGGTCATGCAGGGTCTGATGTTGCTGTTGCAACTGATAGTAGCGGGCTGAAAGCCTTTCTCCGGTGCGTGGTGGTGCATACAACCAGGCCATGACCGCGGAGCTGAGCGATATAACCATGATAAGTGTAATCAACCCGGCAAGATTGATACGCATATTGTGCACCCTGCGTCCATCCCGAAGTTCCAGCAGTATCAACTGGTATCGTTTGAAGAGCTGGCGCGATAGCCTGCGAAACATGTTCAGTTAAGGCCAAATCGCCTGTGTGCTCAGGCCCGACGACTCATCAAGGCCAAACATGATGTTGGCATTCTGCACGGCCTGTCCGGCAGCACCTTTTAGCAGATTATCCAGGCAACTGATGACGACAGCAGTATCCGTACCCGTAACCATCAAGCCAATATCGCAACGATTGCTGCCATTCACCCCCTTGGTTGAAGGCAACGCTCCTTCCGGCAGTACACGGACAAAGGGCTCATTCCTGAATGCTTGATCGAGAATGGCATACCAACTTTCGGGGTCTTGACCGGCAAGGTGCAGTGTGGTGAGCATGCCACGAGTCATGGGCAGAATATGTGGTACGAATTGCACGCGTATCGCCCGCCCTGAAAACCCCCTGGCCCATCCCTCCATTTCCCATGCATGCCGATGCCGTGGCAAGCCATAGGCGCGCACCCCTTCGTTCATTTCGCAATACAGCAAATCTGTTTTTGCACTTCTTCCAGCACCGGATACACCAGATTTTGAGTCGACAATGATACGATCTGTATTGAGAGCATCAGCTTTAAGCAGCGGTACCAGTGGCAGCAGGGTAGATGTTGGATAGCAGCCCGGGTTGGCTACCAGCCTTGTGTTGACCACATCGGCTCTGGAGAATTCAGTCAGGCCAAACACCGCTTCCTCCAACAGTTCCGGATACGGATGATCGAGCCCATATGCGGTCTTGTATGTGGTGGCGCTCCGGTGCCGGAAATCAGCAGAGAGATCGACGATCTTTTTGCCGGCATCCAGCGCCATCTTCACGCTTTGTGCCGCCGCGCCATGTGGTAGCGCTGTAAATACCAGTTGCACGTCATCCGGAACCGGCATATCAGAGGTGACCAGCACCATACATGCTGTCGGGCCACTGATGCCGGGCAATACTTCGGACACCTTCTTACCCGCCTGAGAATGGGCCGCGAGATGTCCGATGGTAAAATACGGATGGCCTTCGATCAGCCGAATCAGTTCACTTCCGGCATAACCTGTAGCTCCCAGCACCGCAACAGAAATCTCCATCGTCCGGCTATACTAATAGCTTTATCAATAAAGTCACATGCGGAGCCACACGGGCAACCATAAAAAAGAGGGCCGCGAAGCCTTCTCTTGATTGCCAATGTCTTTATTTACAAACGATGGAAGCTCTTGCAAAACTGGTGAGCGGCGATCTGCTTCCCCGCTCTGGCCCATTTTTGAGCTGGAATTTCGTCCCGTGGAGCCACCATGAAGCTCATTCCATCCCGAAAATGGACTCGACGCGGGATTGCCGATCATCCACCCGGAGTTTTGTAAGATGTTCTGGAATCAGCGTTTGGAGAACTGCGGCGCCTTTCTTGCCTTATGCAGGCCGTATTTTTTGCGTTCCACCTTGCGCGCGTCGCGCGTGAGCATGCCTGCCAGCTTAACCTGCGGGCGCAACCCCGCGTCGTATTCGATGAGTGCGCGAGCCAGGCCATGACGAACCGCACCGGCCTGACCGCTGGTTCCGCCGCCATGTACTTTGACACGCACATTCAGACGTCCGGACAGCTGAGTCAGGGCCAAGGGTGAAAGCGCATGCTGGCGAACGATCTCTACCGGAAAATAGTGGCTGACATCACGTCCATTGATCTCAATCCGGCCACTACCGGGTTGGATGATAACGCGCGCCACGCTCCTTTTTCGGCGTCCCGTGCCACGATACATGGATTCTGCCATCTGCTTATTCCCCGCTTAGTCCAGGTTTAGGGTTCTAGGTCGTTGTGCTATATGCGGGTGTTCGCCTCCTGCATAAACGCGCATCTTCCTGAGCATCTTTTGGCCCAGTGAATTTTTCGGCAGCATACCCTTGACTGCCGCTTCAATGATGCGTTCCGGATGTTTTGTGCGCTGTTTTTCCAGCGTGATCGTTTTTAGGCCACCCGGATACCCGGTGTGCCGGTAGTAGTTTTTTTGTTCTTCCTTGCGACCTGTTACGCTAATCTTTCCCGCATTAACAATGATCACATGATCGCCGCAATCCGCATAAGGTGTATATTGAGGGCGGTGTTTACCGCGGAGGATGCTGGCAACCCTGGTCGCCAGACGGCCAAGAACCATATCCCTGGCGTCAATGACATACCATTTGCGCTCAACACTGCCGGGATGATAAGTCCAAGTACGCATGTATATTACTCCATGACCGGGGGCACATAACCGACCGTTTTTCGAGAAGGCGGTGGAGTATAAGCGCCGTTATCAGGATGTCAAAACCTTTCGACAGCCCAAGACCCGACATTGACATTGGATGCAGGGTGTAAGTATTTGGTTTGCATGGCGTTTCGAAAAATAATGTATTTACCTCGTTGGTGATGAGTGATTTTTCGGAATGCCATGCGAATCAAAGGGTTGCGGCATGCGCCGCATGTCAATGTCGGATCTTGAGGACAGCATTGGCAATGCACTGATGGCCCGCGAATTTACGGGACAGGGGACTAGCGCTAGAGTGCAAGCGTGCGCCATACGGGTTAGCCTGGACTATTCATGAATCGCCGTGATGATTGCGCCTGCCTGTGCGTGCCGCACGCAGACAGGCCGGGCCTTTGTTTGCAATGGATTCCGGGGAAAGAGGGCGTAGCTATACATACGGACGACCGACGAGGGATTCGGTGCGACAGTATTTATGAACAGTTCAGGTTAGAAGATGAAGGAATGGTATAAACGGATTGCCGCCTATTGTGGTCTGTATGGAAACATGGGTGAGCCGGATGTTGGGAGATATAATTGAATAAGCAAACAAAGCAGCAAGAACAGGTAAAGGGGAAAAACAGTGCGGTAGAACAGGAAGGCGCGGTGGGTAAGCCCGAAGCCGGGGCGCAAGGCCCGGAGACGGAAGCGGAAGCGATTGATGCGTTGCAGGTTGCCCGAAACGAAATTTCCGATTTAAAGGACAAACTGCTGCGTGCGCGTGCGGAAATGGAGAATTTACGCAAACGGAACCAGCGGGACGTCGCGGATGCCCACAAATTTGGTGTCGAGAAGTTTTCCACGGCGCTGCTTGATGTGGTGGATAACCTTGAACGGGCGCTGGATGTCGAGCAGGGCAATGAAGAAGGCCTGCGGGAGGGCGTGCGGATGACGCTGGACAGCTGGCACGGCATGATGAAGAAATTCGAGATAGAACGGGTGGATGCCGTGGGAAAAATCTTTGATCCACACAAGCATGAAGCATTGTCACAACTACCTTCGGATGAACAGGCGGGGATGGTTGTTGGACAGCACGTGGCCGGATATACATTGCATGGACGATTACTACGCCCGGCAAGGGTACTCGTCTCCAGCGGCCCCGCCGAACCCGAAAAATCCTGACCTTCACACACCAAGCTGAAGCGCAATCCGTGTGTAAGGGGCGGGGCAGGGAGGGGTTGAAATAGCGTGGGTATATCCCCATAAAGGCTGAAAGCATTTCATGTTGATGAAGTCGTAAAAAGTTTTATAACAATGGAGAAGTATAACAATGGCAAAAGTAATCGGTATTGATTTGGGTACCACAAATTCGTGCGTTGCCGTGATGGAGGGCGATCAGGCCAAGGTCATCCCTAACAGTGAAGGCGATAACACCACGCCGTCAGTTGTGGCATTTACCAAAGACGATGAACGGTTGGTTGGTGCTCCGGCCAAGCGGCAGATGGTGACCAATCCGGACAAGACATTTTATGCCGTCAAGCGCCTGATCGGGCGCAAGGCGGATGCACAGGAAACGGAACACCACAAGTCCTTGGTGTCTTATCCCGTCGTGGCCGCCGATAATGGCGATGCATGGATTGAGGTTGATGGCAAAAAAATGAGTCCACAGGAAATTTCCGCCATTACACTGCAAAAAATGAAACAATCAGCCGAGGATTACCTGGGTGAAAAGGTGTTGGATGCCGTGATCACCGTGCCGGCCTATTTTAACGATGCCCAGCGGCAGGCGACCAAGGACGCGGGTGTGATTGCAGGTTTGAATGTACAGCGTATTATCAACGAGCCGACAGCCGCAGCGCTGGCCTACGGCCTGGACAAGACCAAGGAGAATCATCTGATCGCGGTCTACGATCTGGGCGGCGGAACCTTCGATATTTCCGTCTTGGAAATTGGTGACGGCGTGTTTGAGGTGAAAGCTACCAATGGTGATACCTTCCTGGGCGGCGAGGATTTCGATCAGCGTATTATCCAGTATCTGGCTGATGAGTTTAAGCGGGAACATGGCGTTGATCTGATGGTCGACAAACTGGCACTGCAACGCCTGAAGGAGGCGGCTGAGAAGGCCAAGATTGAATTATCCAGCAGTCAGCAGACCGAGGTAAACCTGCCGTTCATTACGGCAGACAACTCCGGCCCCAAACATCTGCTGATCAAACTAACACGCGCCAAGTTCGAGGATCTGGTTTCCGATCTGGTCGATCGCTCCGTCGCGCCGTGCAAGCAGGCACTCAAGGATGCCGGTGTGAAAGCTGCGGATGTTCATGAGGTGGTGCTGGTGGGAGGTCAGACACGTATGCCGCTGGTGCAGCAAAAAGTGGCCGAGTTCTTTGGTCGCGAGCCCCACAAGGGCGTGAATCCGGATGAGGTCGTGGCGATTGGTGCGGCCATTCAGGGCGCGGTTCTTTCCGGAGATGTGACCGATGTCCTGCTGCTTGATGTTACTCCGCTGTCATTGGGAATTGAAGTGGAAGGCGGAATCTTTAACAAGATTATTGAGAAGAATACGACGATACCGACCAAAAAGAGTCAGACCTATACCACGGCTGCCAACAAACAGACTGCGGTCACTATCAGGGTGGCGCAGGGCGAGCGCGATATTTTCTCAGCCAATAAGCAGTTGGGGCTATTCAATCTTGAAGGCATTGCTCCGGCCCCAAGGGGTATACCGCAGATCGAAGTCACCTTCGATATTGATGCCAATGGTATCATCCATGTGCATGCCAGGGACAAGGGAACGGGGAAGGAGACCTCCATTCGTATTGAGTCCGGATCGGGTTTGTCCGAAGAAGAGATTGAGAAGATGAAGAAAGATGCCGAGATGCATGCAGAAGAGGATAAGAAACAGAAGGAAACCATCGAGAGCCGTAACCGTGCCGACGCACTGGTGTATTCTACCGAAAAAGCACTCAAGGAACATGGCAGCAAGGTGGATGGAGATACCCGAAAATCTATCGAGAAGGCGCTGGCTGAATTGAAGAAGATGCTAAAAGGTAGCGATAGCGAGGTCATTAAGAAGGCCGAGGAGGATCTCGCGCAAAAATCGCAGAAGCTTGGCGAAGAAATCTATAAGCAAATGCAGGCTGACGCCGAAGCTTCCACCTCCCCGGGAAGTGGCGATATGCCTGACAGTTCCGGTGATGCCGGCAGAAAGGCTGAGGATGCCGAGGTCGTTGACGCCGAGGTCGTTGACACAAAAAAATAGTTTCAGGTTAGGGGCGTTACGGAATAACGTGATTATTTATACGCTTGGATTTACGTCGGATTGGTGTAATGCAGTTGATCAAAAAAATGAAATGTGGCGTAAAGGCTGGATAGGGCAGGAACATGCTATTTTGTAGTGCATCCCTAATTTAACGGGGCAAGGAGACGGCGTGTCGACCAAACGCGATTATTATGAAATTCTCGGCGTGGAGAAGGACACGGATGTCAATACAGTTAAACGTGCCTATCGCAAGCTGGCCATGAAATATCATCCGGATCGGAATAAGGATGATGACGCGGCGGCGGAAAAATTCCGGGAAGCAACTGAAGCCTATGAAGTACTGTCCGATACGGATAAGCGCACCCGTTATGATCAGTACGGCCATGCCGGCGTCGATGAGCAAATGCAGGACTTCTGGGCACGCGGCGGCTTCCAGGAATCACAGGCATTCCACGATTTCGGCGATGTATTTGGTGATGTATTCGGTGATATTTTTGGTTTTAGCGGTGGAAGAGACCGTATCGGTCGTGGTGCGGATTTACGTTATCAACTGGAGATGACTCTTGAGGACACGGCCAATGGCCGTGAAGTAGAGCTGGATATTCCCAGACATATTACTTGTACACTCTGCCATGGAAGCGGTGCACGTCCGGGTACGCATCCCGTACCCTGCCGGACTTGTGGTGGTCATGGACAGATTCAGATGCAACAGGGTTTTTTTGCCGTCCGGCGCACATGTCCTGAATGTCAGGGGCAGGGTACAAGGATTGATTCTCCATGTGTTGAGTGCAGTGGAGCGGGACGTATACGTAAAACAAAAAAACTGAAAGTACGCATTCCGCCGGGCGTATATGACGGTGCCCAGGTGCGTGTCGGCGGTGAAGGAGAGGCCGGCATGCAGGGCGCGCCAACGGGTGATTTGTACATTGTTATCCGGTTACGAAAACATACGATTTTTGAGCGTGAGGGCGCGGATTTATATTGCGACATGCCGATCACCTTTCCGCAGGCATCGCTGGGTTCGGAAGTGGATGCACCGACCCTGAACGGGCGGATAAAAATCAAGATTCCCGCAGGTACCGAAAGTGCCAAAGTATTCCGCTTACGCGGTAAGGGCGTGCCGGATATTCGTGTGAACAAGACCGGCGATCTGTATGTACGCATACGCGTTGTCGTACCCATGACACTGAGCAAAAAACAGGAACATTTGTTGCGCGAATTTGCTGCGGAGGCGGGAGATGATGTGTATCCTGAGCGCACTTCTTTTCTGGATAAGGCCAAACGATTCTGGGACGATCTGGCCGGAGAAGTTAAATCATGAAAATTATTGTAACAGGGGCTTCCGGTCGGATGGGGCGCATGCTGGTGCGTGTCGTCGCTGAATCCGGAGGCACGGAACTGGTGGGCGCAACCGAACATCCGGGTTCCGGTTTTGTGGGTGGCGATGTGGGCAAGATCGCCGGAATCGGTGCACTTGGAATTACGCTCGTTGATGATATTGCTTCGCTTCCACAAGCTGATGTGTTGATTGACTTTACTACGCCGGATGCATCCATGCATCATGCTGAATTTGTGGCGGGGCACGGTATGCGCATGGTGATTGGTACCACGGGCCATTCAGTAAGACAGTTGCGGGATCTGCGCAATATACTGCTGGCGTGTCCGACGGTAATGGCAGCCAATTATTCAGTGGGTGTCAATCTGGCTCTACAATTGATTCGACAGGCAGCGCAGGTGTTAGGTACGGAATATGATGCGGAAATATATGAAGCACACCATAAACACAAGATAGATGCACCATCGGGCACTGCGCTGGCGATGGGCAGAACACTTGCGTGTGGACGTGGTATAAACTTTGACGAAGCTGCTGTATTTACGCGTGAAGGCGTTACCGGTGAACGCAAGGCTGGCAGCATCGGTTTTTCCGTTGTACGTGCCGGCAACATTGTTGGCGAGCATAAGGTCATGTTCGTATCCGATGAAGAACGCATTGAGATCAGGCATATTGCCAGCGATCGTATGGTATTTGCCAAAGGCGCCGTGCGCGGCGCACGCTGGCTCATGGATCAAAATGCCGGATGGTACGGCATGGAACATGTGCTTGGCTTGAGTGATTAGCCCTACCCTGTACATTTTCGGCCTGTCAGCGCCGCACATATCGGGGGAGGATCCGGAGCAAGGTGCACACCGTTGAATACGGGGGATAGAGCGTGTTGTACTTCAATCTGAAGTTTCACCGTTTATGATCTGATTTATTCACGCAACCATTCGTAATAAT
>CAZBJB010000049.1:0-10332 GCA_964492105.1 uncultured Zetaproteobacteria bacterium | reverse complement strand
GTTCGAAAATCGAACCTGATTTGGCCCGTATTAGGGGGGTCAATTCTGGACGCTGACGGGGGGTCAATTTTGGACGCTGTTTGACAGAGCAGCAGATCGCCGTTCACGAGTTTTGCAAGGGGCTCATTGTTAGCGCAGATTTTCCCCGTCCGATCCGATGCAGAGACTCCTCCTTGCCCAGCAGGGCAAGCGTGGCGTCGACGGGTGGCGAAACAGGGCCGCCGGAAACCAGTATACGGATCGGTTGGGCGAGTTTGCCCATGTTGACACTTGCCATATCGCAAATATCGGTGATCAGCGCATGGATGGATTCCGGCGTCCAGTCCTGCATGGCTTCGGCGCGTGTGATGAAGGCATCCAGCAGGCACCATGTGGATTCCCTGAAGTTCTTTTTAACTGCTTGTTCCACATAATCCACGGGCGCGGTATAGAAAAAACGTGCGCCTTCAGCCAGCTCAATCAGGTTTCTCGATCGCTCCTGGAGTAATTGAACCACTTTGGCAATACCCGGCCCCCTGGAAACATCCACGCCCAGCCGCCGCATCACCTCCGTGGAGAGCGATTCCGGCGCTACGCAACGCAGATAATGCGCATTCAGCCAGTCCAGTTTGTCCTGATCAAAACGTGCCGCGGCTTTGCCAACCCCACGTACATCAAACAGTTCGATTAACTGGCTCCGGCTGAATACTTCTTCATCCCCGTGCGACCAGCCCAGTCGGGCCAGGTAATTGACCACGGCATCGGGGACATACCCGGCTTTGCGGTATTCGGTAATGGCGACCGCGCCATGTCGTTTGGACATCTTGGCACCATCCGGCCCGTGGATGAGCGGAATATGCGCGAATTCGGGAACGGAAAGATCCAGCGCCGCGTAGAGCTGAATCTGGCGCGGTGTATTATTCAGATGATCCGAACCGCGAATGACATGCGTAATCCCCATGTTTGCGTCATCCACCACCACGGCGAGGTTGTAGGTTGGCGACCCGTCCGAGCGCATCAGAACCAAATCATCCAGTTCCCGGTTATTAAACGTCACATCGCCCAATACCAGATCATGAACTACCGTTTTCCCTGTGTCGGGAGAACGGAAACGAATAACACCGGGTTGATTTTTCGGTGTATTCGTACGTTGCCGGCAGCGTCCGTCATACATGGGTTTCCGGCCCGTCGCGCGTTGTGTATCACGCATGGCATCCAGTGCAGCCTTGCTGCAACAACAGCGGTAAGCCTTGCCTGTCGCAAGCAGGTGTTCCACCGCCGCCACATGAGCGGCATGATTCCGGCTCTGGAAGACCACATCTCCATCCAAGTTCAGACCCAGCCAGGAAAGACCGTCCAGAATGACTTGCGTCGATTCCTGCGTGGAACGCTCTCGATCCGTATCCTCAATGCGCAATACAAATTCACCCCCGTGATGTCGTGCATGCAGCCACGAGAACAGCGCCGTACGAGCACCGCCGATATGTAGCATACCCGTGGGTGATGGGGCAAAACGCGTGCGAATGGTCATAATTTCTCACCTTTATTCTTATGATGAGGCCGTAAGGCTGTCGCTCACTTCCGTAATTGATCGATCACCCGGTGGTCTTCCAGCGTTGATATATCCTGCCGGATATCCCGCCCGGCAGCAATGTCGCGCAACAGACGGCGCATGATCTTGCCGGAACGCGTTTTGGGAAGCTTGTCCGCAAACCGGATCTCATCAGGTCTTGCAATCGGGCCGATTTCCTTTACCACATGCTCTCTGAGGTCCTCCTTGAGATGATCCGATGCTTTCTTCTTCAGTACGACAAAGGCGCAAATAGCCTCACCCTTGATATCATCCGGCCGGGCAACCACGGCCGCTTCGGCCACGGCTTCATGGGATACCAGCGCGGACTCGATTTCCATGCTACCCAGGCGGTGGCCCGACACACTGAGTACATCATCCACGCGCCCCATAATCCAGAAATAGCCATCCGTATCACGACGTGCGCCATCACCTGCGAAATAGTAGCGTCCGTCAAACTTCTTCCAGTAGGCCTCAACATAGCGATCATCATCACCCCAGATGCCACGCAACATGGCAGGCCATGGTTTGGTCAGCACCAGCAGGCCGCCTTCATTTGGCATCATGGGCTTACCATCTTGATCCACGATATCCGCGAAAACACCCGGGAGCGGCAGCGTTGCCGATCCGGGTTTCGTTAACGTGGCAAAGGGCAGGGGGGCAATCATATGACCGCCGGTTTCAGTCTGCCACCATGTATCCACGATAGGGCAACGCTCCTTGCCGATGACCTTGTGATACCATATCCATGCTTCGGGATTGATGGGCTCACCCACCGTACCCAATACCCTGAGCGAGGATAAATCATGTTTTTCCGGCCATGCATCGCCTGCCTTGATGAGCGCGCGAATGGCCGTTGGCGCCGTGTAAAAGATAGTGACGCCGTGATCGGCGCATATCTTCCACAGGCGGCCCGGATCGGGATAGGTCGGCATGCCTTCGTACATGAGTGTCGTACCACCACAAGCCAGCGGCCCATATACGGTATAGGTATGCCCGGTAATCCAGCCGATATCCGCCGTACACCAGAATATATCGGATTCCGGGTGGAAATCGAACACCCATTGCATGGTCAATCGCGCCCACAGCAGATAACCGGCTGAGGCGTGAACCACCCCCTTTGGCATACCGGTTGAGCCGGAAGTATACAGTATCAGCAACGGATGCTCCGACGGACACGATACGGCTTCGCATTGATCCGCTTGCACGGCCAGGGCCTCATGCCATTCTATATCGCGTCCTGCCCGCATCTCAATATCATTACCGCCACGCCGTACCACCAGGACATGCCGGATGCCGCGGCAACCTTGCGACAAGGCCTCGTCCACATTGGGTTTAAGCGCATGCACCTCTCCCCGCCGCCACCCTCCATCCGCCGTAATGACGATTTTTGCACCCGTATCTTCAATGCGCTCTTTCAGGGCATGCGCTGAAAATGCGCTGAAGACTACCGAATGCGTTGCCCCGATACGGGCGCACGCCAACATGGCCACCGCGGCCTCCGGAATCATCGGCATATAAATAACCACGCGATCCCCGCGCTTCACGCCCAGAGTCTTGAGTGAATTTGCAGCACGGCAAACATCGGCCAGCAATTCACGGTAACTGATACGGCGCACATCTCCAGGTTCGCCTTCCCAGATAATAGCGGTGCGTTCACCTCGCCCGGCCTGAACATGGCGATCCAGACAGTTTTCCGAGATGTTCATTTCGCCGCCCTCAAACCAGCGGAAAAAGGGTGCCTTCTCGGTGTTTAACACTTGCGAGAATGGCGTTTTCCATCTCAGATGCTCCTTCGCCAGTTCACCCCATGTACCCTCCAGATCTTCTTCAAACCTGTTTCGCAAATCCTGGTATGCCTGTATGGACGGAATATGCGCCGTGGCATTGTCCGGTGGAGAAAATGTTCTGTTCTCGTTGAGTATGGAATGAATCGCGTCGATCATGTTATATATCTCCTCGGTTTTTATAGGTGCACGCGTACCTCAATTTTAGCGAAGCTGTTGTCAAATGATGACTTGCGCTACTGTGCCAGCATGGATGTATCCCTGATAATGCTGATCACCAGCGTGGATAGTCAAGCCACCGCAGAATCTCTGGCATATGATCTGGTCAAACGACGGCTGGCTGCATGCGTTCATGTTTCTTCTTCCACCACATCCGTTTACCCTTGGCAAGGCCATATTACATTGGCTGAGGAGTACTGCCTGTCCATTAAAACCACATCGGAGAAACTGGATGATACCATGACATGGCTATGCCGGCACCATCCTTATGAAGTACCGGAACTCGCATGGTGGCCCGTGCAGGCCAGTGCAGCATATGCTGACTGGATACGTGAATCGACGCAGCCGGTTCGTTGACTTAACCTTGACATGCAGCGCGCATGGCACAAACCAAAGGCTTACACCCTGCATCCACATTCAATATCGGAGAATTGCTTAACCCCTGACCCTCTTGCAAAACTCCGGGTGGATGAACGGCAATCCCACTTTGAGACCATTTTCGGAATTGAATGAGCTGCATGGTGGTTCCATAGAGCGAAATTCAAGCTCGGAAATGGGCCGAAGTGGGGAAGCCGATCGCCGCTCATGAGTTTTGCAAGAGGCTCTCCTGATGAACTGAAAGATGTAAAGGTTGACCATCGTGCGTACCGGTGCTCCAATGGACGCATGCAGGATATCGATCCCAAACAGGCCTTTGCCGATCGCAAGGAAAAACTGTCCACGGCGCTGGCGGCAATCCGCCGTAAAATGGAAGGCTTGCTGGCCGAAAACCAGCGCCTGCGAGAAGTGGTTCGACTGGCGGAAGGGGAATTGCGCAAACGGCGGGATCAGGTTCAGCAGATGAAAAATGAGTTACATGGCATGGATGATAAACGCGAGGAGGCGAGGGGGCGCATGGAACATGTGATGGAAAAACTGGATCACCTGGTGCTTCAACCGAACAAGCCGGGCAGATGAGCCATTCCGTAAAAATCACGCTCATGGAGCGCAGCTTTTCTATCCGGACGCAGGACGAACCCGAGAAGGTTCAGGCAGCCGCGCAACGGGTACAGGAACGGGTGGACGCACTGCGCGATCTGGGTACAACAGTGGCATCGGATCGGCTTTTGGCTCTTGTTGCGCTCAATCTGGCTGGCGAACTGTTGCAGACAGAAGAGGCACAGCATCAGGATTTGAGTGGCTTGCTATCTGAGCTGGATGGTATAATATTGCAGGCACAGGGTTTAGCGGAAGCGCCCCTGCGTTGAACGCAAGGTACGATTGCCCGAGCCGATAAATGCTGAAAGGGAGCTTGGCTATTTTGATCGTGTGTATCCCCGGTCGCGTATGCGATCACATGGGAAACCTGACATCAGGATGCGGCGCCCACTTCGTTTGAAGGGTTCGGAAGCATTTCGCCATAACGTCAGCGCGGGGGTGCCTTTTTTCTTTTTACAACACTAACATGAATACGAAAAATTTTTATCGAAAGCAGGCGCTTAAGCGACGGCGGTCGCTCTCCCCCGAAGAGCGTGTTTTCGCATCCATTCACATCCGGCATGTGTTGTTATCACAACTTGAACGGCGGCAACTGACAACCGCTCCCGTGCTGATCTATCGTTCCATGCATGATGAGGTGGATACCCGCCGGATACTGACTATGGATCGCCCGCTGATGTTTGCGCCATTCATCCATGAACATGATGGTATGCGATGGTATGAGGCGAGCCATGACACAGGCTGGAGAACGGGGAAATTCGGTGTGGAAGAACCGGTCGGTGGCCGTTTATGGGAACCATGGATGGGGAAAGCGGTACTCATTTGCCCCCTGGCGGGGTTTGATCGTGCGGGCAATCGTCTGGGGCTTGGCATGGGATGCTTTGATCGTTGGCTTAACCGATATGGTACGTATCTTATAACCACCATGGGACTGGCTTTTTCATGTCAGGAAGTACCGGCCATTCCGGCGGAAGCGCATGATGTACCGCTGGATACCATTATTACCGAACGGGAGATCATCGAATGCCGGAAACCGTGAATATTCTCGCCATTGGCGACATTATCGGAAGGGCGGGAAGACGGGCACTGAAGGAACATCTACCGAATCTGATTGATCATCATCATGTGGATTTCGTCGTTGCCAATGGCGAGAATCTTGCCGCGGGTTTTGGTTTAACTGAAAAGACCGTGGAAGAAATGTTTTCCATCGGCGTTGATGTGCTCACCAATGGCAATCATTGCTGGGATCAACGCCAGATCATGCCTTTGATGGATGAGGATCATCGGTTAATCCGTCCTGCTAATTTTACCGAAGATGCTCCCGGGCGTGGCTGGATTGTATGCGAAACGCCAAGTGGACACAAAATTGCAGTGATCAACCTCATCGGGCAGGTGTTTATGGGCTCGTGGGACTGTCCATTTCATGCCGCTGATCGAGCATTGGCCGACATACCGTCGGACGTGAGTGCCATCATTGTGGATATGCATGCGGAAGCGACCAGTGAAAAGATGGGGATGGGATGGTATCTGGATGATCGCGCCTCATTCGTGTTCGGCACCCACACGCATGTGCCCACCTGCGACGAAACCATTCGCCCAAGGGGCTGCGCCTACCAGACTGACCTGGGCATGACCGGCGCCTATCAGTCCATTATTGGCATGCAGGTTGAGGGGGCATTAAAACGCATGGTGCAGAGACTGCCACAACGTTTTAAGGCGGTAGAACGGGGCGCAAGTATTTATGCCACGCTGGTGAGGGTGGATACAGTCACCAGGCATGCGCTAAACATCGAACGCATCTATGTACCGCCCATCTGAGCCTTTTCTTCGCAGTTCCACACCGGATGCTCAGTCAGGCCACGGCGGACGACGACTCCGGAGTATCAGCAAACGTCTTCAGTTTCCTGGCCCGTGATGGATGTCGCAACTTGCGCAGAGCCTTGGCCTCAATCTGGCGGATACGCTCACGGGTTACACCAAACTGCTTACCCACTTCTTCCAGCGTATGATCCGTATTCATACCAATACCGAAGCGCATGCGCAACACCTTTTGTTCACGCTCGGTTAACTGACCCAGGACTTCAAGCGTCGCTTCGGACAGTGCTGCATTCACGGCGCCATCCAGAGGGTTTTCAGCACTTTCATCTTCAACAAAATCCTTGAGTTGCGAATCTTCCTCGTCACCAATGGGCGTCTCCAGCGATACCGGTTCCTTGGCCACTTCGAGGATCTGACGTACCTTGTCTTCCGGCATCTCCAGATGTTCAGCCAGTTCCTCGGGCGTAGGCTCACGACCGATTTCCTGGGCGATACGACGAGAAACACGCATCATCTTGTTAATCGTTTCGATCATATGCACCGGAATACGGATGGTCCGCGCCTGATCGGCAATGGAGCGGGTAATGGCCTGTCTGATCCACCATGTTGCATAAGTGGAAAACTTATACCCGCGCCGCCATTCAAATTTGTCTACCGCCTTCATCAAACCAATATTGCCTTCCTGAATAAGATCAAGGAAGCCTAGTCCACGATTGGTATATTTCTTGGCAATGGAAATAACCAGACGCAGGTTGGCCTCAATCATTTCACGCTTCGCCTGGCGCGCCTTGGCTTCACCCATGGTCAGCCACCGCGCGACCTGTTTGAGTTCATGAACATCCAGCTCAATTTCCTGCTCCACACGTTTGATGCGACGCTGGTTCTCCCGAACCTTCCCGGCAACAGACTCCAGTGCTTCAGTCCATGCCGCACCCTTGTGCGCCGTCAGCAGCGTATCCACCCAGCGCTCATCGTTTTCCATGGGCTGGAAACTCTCAATGAACAGTTTACGCGGCATTTTTGCTTTTAATGACCAATCACGAATGACCCGCTCATATTTGCGTACACGTTCAACCGCGTTCTTGAACCGTTGTACCAGCATATCAATCTGTCGGCTGGAGAACGGAATGCTGACCAGTTCGCTGAGCATGTTCTCCAGGGTCTGTTTCAGTGAACCCGCAAGCATGGCATTATCCGGCTTGGTACTCAGTTGCTTCTTCTGCTTAAGAAATCTGGCATGGAGCTTCCTGGCAGCCTTAAAATGTGTAATGGCCTCCTCCAATTGTTCTTCGCGGGTGATGACCATTTCCTGCATGGGTGTACCATCCGGCGTAGCCGTGCGCGCCTTGATGGCCGCATCCAGTTTTTCCTGATCAACCGGCTGATCCTTGTTATCAGTTTCGTCTTCGTCGTCATCCAGATCATCATCGGCCGATTTATTCAATTGTGATTCGTATTGTGCAATCGCTGCGGCGTTTACAACCTTGTTATCAATATCAAGAACATGGCGCAGATCGGCATCCTCTTCCTGCGCCTTGTCGCCCAACAGCATAATTTCCCGGAACGTGGCCGGGCACAGGCAAATCGCTTCCAGCACCTGCATGCGGCCTTCCTCAATGCGGCGGGCAATCTCTATTTCGCCTTCACGCGTCAGTAACTCGACAGTCCCCATCTCACGCAGATACATGCGTACCGGATCATCAATACGAATCACGGTTCCCAGTGTTGTCGTATCCGCCCGAAGCGCGGAATCTTCCTTGCGCAGGCGATCTTTACGAATACTGTATCCGCTGTTTGGCGCACGTTCCGGATCCACGACGTCAATACCCATCTCGGTGAAGAGGTTAATGATTTTCTCCACCTGATCCGGTGATACCAGCCCTTCAGGCAAATGTTTATTCAAATCATTATAGGTAATGAAGCCTTCCGCTTTACCGTGCGCCATTAAAACGCCCAGGTTCTGAAGCTTTACCTGCTCTTTATTCGGCATTGATATCAACCTCTTTGAGTTTTTTTGTAATCTCTTGTAATCGTTTCAGGCGGTATTTCGCCTGTTTCTCCGCAAGCACAAGCGTGTCTGGCTGTTTAAGGCGTTGTTCCAAGCACCTTTTTTGCATAAGCAACAACAGTTTACAGTACTCTCCATCCGAAATGTCTGATTGACTGGCCCACAGAGGAATGCGTTCTTCCCGTGGAAAATCAAGCAATAGTGTCTGCACAATACATTCGCTCGAACCCTCCAATGCCAAAACGCGCGTGTATACATCATTCAAGCCTGTGTCGTCAAGAATAAATCTGTCTGCGCTCTGTAACAGAGAAGGAATTCGAGACGGATTTTGAAGAAGTGCCGCCAGGAATCTCTCCTGATTCCGCGCCGATGGAGAAGCATAAGCGGATACGGAACGCATGGTCTTGACCGGCTTTCCTTGCGCCTTGAGTTCCAATCCAGTGTCAGCTTCAGCTTCCTGCCGCCAGACTTGTTTCAGGTAATCGTCTTGCATACCAGCCAGCATGACATCGGCTTTTTTAGCCATTCGCGCACGGCCTTCGGCACCCCGTCCAGCGAGGATGCGCAAACCCATAATCCATGTATCCAGCACCGGTTTAGCCTCTTCATCAACGCGCCGAGCAAAAGCTTCCGCACCCTCCCGCTGCAACAGACTGTCCGGATCCTCTCCCTCGGGCAGATACAGAAAACATGGACCATGCTCTGAACCCAGTACAGGCAACATCCGTTCCAGCGCCCGCCATGCGGCTTGTCGTCCCGCGCGGTCGCCATCAAAACAAAATACGGGCTCGGCATGCAAGCGCAGAATATCACGCACCTGCCGTTCGCCTATGGCCGTGCCTAGCGGCGCAAGCCCCGCGGGCAGACCATGCGCTGCTAACGCCAGCACATCCATGTAACCTTCCACAACGATCAGTATCTTGCGTTTACGAATGGATTCACGGTGCTCATAATAGCCGTATAACAATTCTGATTTGTGGTAATACGGTGTTTCGGGAGAATTCAGATATTTGGGCTCTCCCTTCTCCATCAACCGCCCACCGAATCCCACCACATGACCGCGGCGGTCACGGATAGGAAACATGACGCGCGCACGAAAGCGATCCGCATAGCCATGATCGCCCTTGAACAACAGTCCCACCGCTTCCAGTTGGGTCAGTATTCGATCATCCTGGCCGAAACTCTTTTGCATAAAACCGTACCCCGGCGGGGAATAGCCCAACCTGTATTGATGGATGATCTTTTCAGACAATCCCCGTCGCTGAAAATATTCCAGCGCCCGTTTACCCCGCGCCGAGTGCAGTGCCCTGGAAAAAAAACTGGCCGCGCGATCAAGCGATTGAAGCGCTTGCTTCTTTTTCGCTTCCTCCTGCGGCACGGGGCCGCTGTCTTGTGGAATATCGAGTCCCGCCTTTTCAGCCAGGTATTCAACAACTTCCGGAAAGGAATAACCGTCATGCTCCATCAGAAACTGAAATGCCCCGCCGCCTTTACCGCAACCGAAGCAATAATACAGTTGCTTGTCGGCGGAGACCGAAAACGAGGGGGATTTTTCATGGTGAAACGGGCACAGACCCATAAAATTCGCACCCAATTTCTTCAGTTGCACATGGCGTGCAATCAGATCAACGAGATCCGTGCGGGTCAGCACCTCATTCAGGAAGGCAACAGAAAAATTCGCCATAGCCTTATGTAGCGGACAGCGCGGAAGAATTCAACCCGGATCGTT
This sequence comes from uncultured Zetaproteobacteria bacterium, assembly GCA_964492105.1. Lineage (GTDB taxonomy): Bacteria > Pseudomonadota > Zetaproteobacteria > Mariprofundales > Mariprofundaceae > JAUZQZ01. The sequence goes on along the minus strand of CAZBJB010000049.1, from coordinate 244 downwards.
GCTTGCAAACCCAACGTACTCAACCTGAACAATTCATGGCAGCTCTTGAGTAACAAAATCGTAGGTGCTTGATTTTGTTACTCTTGGATTGGGCGCCGCGAAGCGGGGTGAGTCGCTACTCAGCACCCCCGTCTTTTTCGCCCTGGCGCCGTTGGCTCGAATCCTCACATGTAGACACATATGAGCCTCTTGCAGTGCGGCCGGGCAAGGTCGTTTATTCTGGCGGGTTCGAGTTCCGCTCCGG
>CAZBJB010000048.1:0-10448 GCA_964492105.1 uncultured Zetaproteobacteria bacterium | reverse complement strand
AGGGTATTTCCAGCAGCTTCACGGTACGCAAGATTTCCAATGGTGTCGGCGTAGAACGCATATTTCCGCTTCATTCGCCGATGTTGGAGAGCATCAAGGTCGTGCGTCATGGGCATGTGCGTCGAGCCAAGCTCTACTATCTGCGAGCGTTGCGCGGCAAGGCCGCGCGTATTCGCGAGCGCCGTGTCTGATCCGACACCGCTTGCTGGTGCCTTGTCCCGTCAGAACCCACCGATGGTCCGTGAATTTATGGGGCAGACCATCACAACAAAGGGCCCGTACGGGCCCTTTGTTGTTTCAGTTGGGAAAGACGATATTTATAACAGGGGAGTCCATTAATGTCCGATCGTTTCGATTTTTTTCATACGACATTGTCTGACGTGCCGGTGGCTGCCGCCATCGCCGCCGAACTGGGCCGCCAGCAGCACACACTGGAACTGATTGCCAGCGAAAATATTGTATCGAACGCGGTTCTGCAGGCACAGGGATCGGTGATGACCAACAAATATGCCGAGGGTTATCCCGGGCGGCGTTATTACGGTGGCTGTGAGCATGTGGACAAGGTCGAGGCCCTGGCACAGGAACGTGCCAGGGCACTGTTTGGCGTCAAGCACGCCAATGTACAGCCGCATTCCGGCTCACAGGCCAATATGGCGGTATATATGGCGGTGCTCAACCCCGGCGACACTATCATGGGTATGAATTTGTCACATGGCGGGCACCTGACGCACGGATCCCCGGTCAATTTCTCCGGTCGGTTGTATCATGTGGTGGCCTATGGCGTACGCGAAGACAACGAACTGATTGATTACGATGCCATGCAGCAACTGGCCAGTGAGCATAAGCCACGGATTATTGTTGGTGGTGCTTCCGCCTATGAACGGTCGATTGATTTTGCGCGTATGCGTACAATCGCCGATTCCGTTGGTGCATATCTGATGGTGGATATGGCGCATTACGCCGGTTTGATTGCCGCCGGCGCGTACCCGAGCCCGGTGGAACACGCACATATGATGACGACGACGACGCACAAGACCCTGCGCGGCCCACGCGGTGGTATGATTCTCACCGATAACGACGCACTGGCCAGAAAAATAGATTCGTGCATTTTTCCCGGCATTCAGGGCGGCCCGTTGATGCATGTGATTGCCGCCAAGGCGGTGGCCTTCGGCGAAGCGCTGGGCGAGCAGTTCAAAGCCGATCAGAGACAGATTATTGCCAATGCGCGTGTGCTGGCGAAAACGCTGGCTGATGGGGGTCTGCGTATCGTTTCCGGTGGTACCGATTGCCATATGTTCCGCGTGGATGTACGGCCCCAGGGGTTGACCGGCAAGGTGGCCGAAGCGGCGCTGGAGGGAGCGGGTATTACCGTCAACAAGAATACGATTCCGTTTGACCCGGAATCGCCGTTCGTCACCAGCGGTATCCGCATTGGTACGGCGGCGGTGACCACGCGCGGTATGCGGGAAACGGAAAGCGTGCGGATCGGTGAAATGATTCTGAAGGTGCTGGCAGCACCGGAAGATGCAGGGGTTCGGAACGCGGTGGCGACCACGGTACGCGCCCTGACGGACCGCTTTCCGATCTACGGCTGATGTATGCATTGTCCATTTTGCGCTAACGATGATACGCGCGTCATTGATTCGCGTGTCGTGGAGGATGGTGCCGCAGTTCGGCGCAGACGCGAATGTGAAGTGTGTAATAAACGGTTTTCCACCTATGAGCGTGCGGAATTGCGCTTGCCCATGGTGATCAAGAAGGATGGTGCGCGGCAAGCATTTTATACCGGGAAAGTTCGTTCAGGCATGCAAAAATCGTTGGAAAAACGCCCCGTTTCAGCCGATGCACTGGAACAGGGTGTGCAGGCGATTGTACGCTCGGTACAGGAACTGGGTGAGCCGGAGATTCCGGCGGTGGATGTCGGGAATCTGGTCATGGAACAGTTGAGGCAACTCGATGGCGTGGCCTACATTCGCTTTGCATCCGTATATCGGGAATTCAAGGATGTGGATGAGTTTCTGGCGGCGGTGAAGAATGCGATGGAGCGTAAGGAGTAGCCATGACAGTGAAAATCGCGGTATTGCCGGGCGACGGAATCGGGCCGGAAATTGTGCGCGAGGCACTCAAGGTGTTGAAAGTGCTTAATTCCGAATACGGTCTGGACGCCGAGTGGGACATAGCTACTATTGGCGGCGCGGGTTATGATGCCAGCGGCGATCCCTACCCCGAAGCCACGCGAATACTGTCACGCGAGGCGGATGCAGTGCTGCTGGGCGCGGTCGGAGGTCCGCAGTGGGCATCGCTCGACAGGCCGTTCAGACCGGAGTCGGGCTTGCTTGGGATTCGTGCCGACCTGGGCCTGTTCGCCAATTATCGCCCTGTCAAGGTGCACAGGCAGTTACCGGATGCTTCCACGTTAAAACCGGAAGTCATTGACGGTGTGGATATGATGGTGGTTCGGGAACTGGTGGGTGGTGTGTATTTCGGTCAACCACGCGGTATTATTGAAGAGCATGGCGAACGCAAGGGCGTCAACACGATGAGCTATACCGAGGGCGAGGTGCAACGTATCGCCCGCATAGCGTTTGAAGCGGCGCGTCTGCGAGGAGGAAAAGTTTGTAACGTGGATAAGGCCAATGTGCTTGATGTATCCGAATTTTGGCGTGAAATCGTTTGTCACGTGCATGACGACTTTTCCGATATTGAATTGTCGCATATGTATGTGGATAACGCGGCGATGCAGCTGATTCGCAATCCGAAGCAATTTGATGTCATCCTCACATCCAATCTGTTCGGAGATATTTTGTCGGACGAGGCTTCGATGCTGACCGGATCCATTGGCATGCTGCCTTCCGCATCCATCGGTCAGGCGCATGCGATGTATGAGCCGATTCATGGTTCCGCGCCGGATATCGCGGGCCGGAACAGGGCCAACCCCCTGGCGATGATTTTGTCCGTATCCATGATGTTGAAATACACACTGAATCGCAGTGATCTGGCCAGCGCAGTGGATGCCGCGGTCGAAGCTGCACTGGATGACGGCGTACGCACGTTCGATCTGGCGGGTGGCAGCCGAACGGTTTCCTGTTCGGAGATGGGTGACGTGGTGTGCGGGAAACTGGCCCGCATGATGGCATGAACGAATTCCTTCCCCATAAAGATGCTTATAACATTGCCGTGGTCGGCGCGACCGGCGCGGTGGGTCAGACCATGCTCAAAATTCTGGCCGAACGCGACTTCCCTGTCGGCGATCTTGTGCCGCTGGCTTCCAGTCGCAGCGCGGGCTCAACGATTGAGTTCAGGGGCAGGGAATATGTAGTGCAAGACCTGGCGGATTTTGATCCGCCAGGTCTGGACATTGCGCTGTTTTCAGCCGGTGGTGGTGCGTCGGAAGCACATGCGCCGCGTTTTGCCGAATCCGGGTGTTATGTGATTGATAATTCCAGCGCATGGCGGATGCATGATGATGTCTGTCTGGTGGTACCGGAGGTCAACCCGCAGGCATTGGAAATGGCTAAGGAAAATCACATCATTGCCAATCCGAACTGCTCGACCATTCAGATGGTCGTGGCCTTAAAACCGTTGCACGATACAGTTCCTGTCAAGCGTGTGGTGGTTTCCACCTATCAGGCGGTATCCGGCGCCGGCGGGCGAGCCATTGAGGAACTGGCCATGCAGACGCGCAATCTTCTTTCAGGCAATAAAGCCGAGGTTCATGTATTGCCGGCACGCATCGCCTTCAATGTCATTCCGCATATTGATGTGTTCCTTGACGATGGTTATACCAGAGAGGAACACAAGATGATGGATGAGACGTGCAAAATTATGGATGCGGACATTGCCGTGACCGCGACCACGGTGCGCGTGCCCGTGTTCTACGGCCATTCGGAAGCTGTCAACCTTACCTTTGAGGGCGCCATGACAGCGGATTATGCACGAAATATCCTGGCGCGAACCGATGGCATCCGTGTGGTCGACGATCCCGCTGCCGAAACTTATCCGTTGGCCAGTGATGTGGCGGGTACTGATCCGGTTTGGGTCGGGCGCATTCGTGATGATCCTTCCTGCCCGAATTCTTTACATTTATGGATTGTCGCCGATAATGTACGTAAAGGTGCTGCGCTAAATGCAGTTCAAATTGCGGAAATTCTTGTCCGCTAGCCCGCACGGGCGTCCTGTAGCATTGGATTCGGGTAGTCCAGGCTGGAACAGGCGAGATCAAATGGAGAAGATGGGTATGGATCGCTGGATACGGAGGCTGATCGGGCTTTTCATGTTTATCGTATGCTTCATGTTGGGTATTGTCCTGGCCCGTGCCGTGGCCTTGGGGAAAATAAAGGTGACCAGTCATCTGGGTGAGATGTTTGCTGCCAAAATTCCGATGCAACTGGAAGCAAATGAACATATTTCCAGTGTGTTCGTCACCCTGGCTTCACCTGCCGAGTATCGTATCCTGGAGGTGTACCGCGATCCCGCGCTGAATGCGATTCGTTCTGATGTAAAACATGATTCCCGTGGCGCCCGCGTGGAGCTGTCTTCTGATTCCGTAATGGATGCACCGTTCTTTAATCTGATATTGAAAGTACGCCACGGCTATGCGACTCAATTCAAGAAATATCCTGTTTTTCTCAACTTGCTACGGGTAAAACCTGTTCGGATCAGGACGTTACCGGAAGTTTCCACGGTGCATTCGCAGGTGAGTACAGGACGAACTATCCAGCCGGGAATGCCTGTTATGGCCGCGCATTCTACAGCGAAAACCGAAGCTGAGAGGATCGCGAAGCCCGCTTTTAAGCCTTATGACGGCTGGGCGCGAACCGGGCGTTATGGGCCAATGGTTTATGGAGATACCATCAGAACCGTCGCTCTCCGTCTGCGTGTGGATGCGCGCTATACCTTACCGCAGGTGATGATGGCCCTGTTCAACAAAAACAGGAAAAAATTTAATCAGGGAAATGTCAATTTGATTAATGCCGGAACATGGCTGGATGTGCCGAAAGCCAGCGAAGTAGAAAAATTGACGCCTGCCGAGGCCAGCAAACTGCTGGCCATGCATAACCGGGTCTGGAATGCATTAAAGAAACAACATCGCTATACGGCAATCGCCGAGGCGCAGCAGCATCGCTATAAAACGCGTGTGCGTATGAGTAAGATGGCCATCGGCGTTGTTTCATCCCGCGCCTCCGGTACGGAAAGCAGAGAAAGACCGGGCGCGGAAACACGGACTGGCCAACCTGCTGAAACCGGAGCACGAACGACAGCAGGGGTACCGGAAACGGCAGCGCTGAATGCTACGCAACAGGCGAAACTGGGTGCACTACAGCAGGAAAACACCCTCTTGCAGGAAGATATCAAGACCGCTGACGACAAGATTAGTGCACTGTCAGATAAGCTCGCCAGCGCCGGTATTCTTGCCGCCAATGCGCGCATCAAACGGCTGGAATTCAGCCTGGCCCGCTTGCAGGCTGAACTGGATCGGAGTCGGCAGGCAGCGCAATCCAGTGGCGGGGTACCTCGATGGCCGACCTATCTGCTTGGTAGCCTGGTCATACTGTTGCTGGCGAGTCTGGGCTATTTACTGAGGCGCGAACGTCCACATCCTGCCGTAGCTTTAACATCCGCGAATGCTACCACGGTTACGCCCCCTCATGAAGATGAAGTACACAGGTTTGAGGAGCTTGCACAGCAGGTGTCCGTCGCTGAAAGATCAGATCGGGCAACCATACAAACCAATACACGGGAGGCTGAAGATGTCCCTCCGGATAACACACCAAGGCTGATGGAACCCGATACGACTAAAGCGGAGACGTCTCGGGAGGGGGTTTCCGACCCGCCGCCGGAACCCACTGTAGACTATATGGCCGAAGCCGATATTTACCTCCGTTATGGAATGGAAGATGAGGCCATTGATCAGATGAGGATGGCGATTAAACAACATCCGGATCATGCCGAAGCATACATAGCATTGATCCGGACCCTTCGGTCGAAGGGCGATCAGACGGCATTGCAGGCAACCATTGAAGCCGGACACGAAGCCTTGACCGGTGAAGAATTGCAGGCGTTTGAAGCGGACACTGCCCTGGCGGATAAGGATGAAGCCGGGGGGATACCTGATACCGAATTTGGATCCATGGAACTGGATGACCTGATAACCATACCGGATACGGGGATAACACCAAATTCGCTCTATATTGATAAGGCACGCAGCCTGCTGGCTGAAGGAGCACTGGATGAGGCTGAATCTTCCTTCAAGGCCGCTGTGAATGTAGAAAACACACGGGGTGATGCACTGCTCGGTCTTGCGGATGTCGCGCAGCACAGGGGAGACGCAACCAAGGCAACTGAATTCCTGGCGGAGGCAAAAATGTTGCTGGATGACAGTAACCGTGACTGGTTTGAAGCCATCAGGAGGAAAACCGGGAGTTCCGAATAATTACTGTTCTATGCATGTACATTGTTCATGAATGCTGCCGCACCCTTGCCCGTTCCTGTGCCCGCATCGAACGCTTCGCCGACCGGCCGTTCGTATGCATGGCCACGGCCTCCTGCCTCGACAATCCATTACGAGCAAAAGCTTTGCGCAATCATCATGGCGATTCATAAATCATGCGGACGCTTGTACTGATCGGTATCGGTCTTCCGTTCGTGGCATGCGTGGCGTGATGCAGCGTATTATCATGGTTCTGGAATATGATGGCCATGGTCTGTGTGGTTGGCAACGTCAGGGTAACGGGCCAACGGTACAGGAACATCTGGAGACGGCACTGGCCCAAGTTGAAGGAGCACACGTGTGCTGCCATGCGGCGGGGCGTACGGATGCAGGCGTGCATGCCGAGGCCATGCCGGTACATGCCGACATCTGTGCAGATCGCTTTTTCCGTTCACCAACGGCTTATGTGCATGGCATGAATCAATACCTGCCCGGATCCATCCGCGTGCTGGGCGTACGTATGATATCCGCGGAGTTTCACGCCCGTTTCAATTGCCGTGAGCGTGCGTACCGCTATCAGATATGGAACCGGACGACAGCCCCCGCGATTCAGCGTTGGCGGCACTGGTGGATGCCCCGCCCGCTGGATATTCCAATGATGCAACAGGCAGCCATCTCTCTGGCGGGACGGCATGATTTCAGCAGTTTTCGCGCCAGCGGTTGTCAGGCGGCTTCACCGATCCGCGAGTTGCGTGAGATTCAGATTGAGCGGAACGGCGCATGCATTGAGATGCATTTCCGCGCGGATGCCTTCCTGTACCATATGGTTCGCAATCTTGTTGGCAGCCTGGTACAAGTGGGTATCGGACAGTGGAAGCCGGAGTATCTGGAGGACGTACTCGCCGCCAGAAACCGAAGGCAGGCGGCTACTACGGCACCGGCGTATGGACTTTATTTTATCAATGCCGTTTATGATGATTTTAATTCACGCGGGATTGCGACTGCTTAACCTGATCGCCCGTTCCCATCAACAGTTGGTCGAAGACAGACACGTCGATGAAGAAAATTTGTTCGGATGCATGGCCTGATTGATGAAGCATAAAAGCTGATGCCAAACGACAATTGCGTCAGGACTGTACCGGGAATGCGTGGCTACGCACCCATTCCTCGGAATCCGTCGCAAACAAAATTCCTGCGCAATCATCACGGCGATTCATGAATAATACGGGCTCAATCATTTCTGTTCGACAGGGTGCCAGCATGATTTAATAATGAATATTATTGATTGACATTCAATATTTAGTTCTATAGTATGTGCCGCGTGCAAGCAAATGCCATGGAACAAATTCTGGATGCGGCGGAACAGCGCTTCGCCCACTACGGCTACGGGAAAACGACCATGGCCGAAATTGCGCGTGATGCCGACATGAGCACCGGTAATTTGTATCGTTTCTTCAAGAACAAGGAAGCTATCGCTTTGGCCAGTACCGAGAAATTATTGATGGCCAAGCTGGATGCAGGCCTTCATGCTGCCGCATCCGAATCGACCAGCTGCGGCGCCTTGCGTGCTTTTCTGCTGGCCCGGTTGCGTCTGGCACATGCCTGTTTTTCGGATAATCGTCATTTATTCGAACTTGTTGAACTCAATCATCTGCGTCACCGCGACATTCTGCTGTCCTATGAAAGCAGGGTCATTGATGCCATGGCGGACATACTGGAGCAAGGTATGCACAACGGTGGTATCAGATCCGGCAACGCACATCGCATGGCCTATCTACTGCATCAGGCGCTGCTGCGTTACAACAGCCCGTTAAGCCTCATGCGTAATTCGCTGGATCACCTGGAAGCCGATCTGTGCGATTTTATTGCACTGATGTATTCAGGGCTTGCCCTGCATGAACCCATCCAGGGAGAAAACACATGAAATGGACTGAACTGATTGGGCGCCTTCTGCTGGCACAGGTTTTTCTGATAGCCGGCATCCACAAAATTACGGCCTATACCGACACTCAGGGCTATATGAAAGCCATGGGCGTACCCGGTATGCTGCTGCCGCTGGTGATTTTATTGGAGGTCGGCGGTAGCCTGATGCTGGTTTTCGGCTGGAAGGTGCGCTGGTCCGCTACTGGCCTGGGTATATTTTCACTTGCAGCCGCCGCCATTTTTCATCATAACTTTGCCCATCAAATAGGTATGATCATGTTTATGACGGATGTCTCAATCGCGGGCGGCATGTTCATACTGGCGGCTAACGGCGCGGGCGCATTGAGCTTGGATGGATGCAGCCAGCATGCATGAGTACATAAAACTGAAAGGAGATTGATATGAGTCAACCAACGATTACAGCAAAAAAACCCAGGGTCATTACACTGGAACCCGGCACTTACCATTGGTGTACCTGCGGACGATCAAAGGATCAGCCGTTTTGCGATGGCTCGCACGAGGGAACGGATTTTATACCGATGGCATTCGACATTGCAGAACAACAGAGCGTGGCACTATGTCAGTGCCAGCATACCAAAACCCCGCCGTTTTGCGACGGCACGCACGAGAGCCTGTAATGGATCCGACGATGGGTATGGAACGCATCAAACGACCATGGGAAGAGCAATATCGCGACGACGATGTTGAAACCATGCCGTGGTTTTATCCGCATCTGGACAAGGATATCGCATGGGCCATCGAAACGTTATCCATCGCGCCTGTAAAAGTGCTCGATCTTGGGTGCGGTCCAGGCACACAGACCATCGCATTGGGCAGACTCGGGTTCGATGCCACGGGCGCGGACATCTCTCCCTCGGCCGTGCGCAAGGCGGGCGAACGCGCAAGGAAGGAGGGCGCGGAAGTCACATTTATCTGCGATGATATACTGAACACACAACTGAACGACACGTATGGACTTATTATGGATCGTGGCTGTTTTCATGTCATGGATACGGATCAACGGCCGAATTACCTGCATTCCGTGGTTCGTCTGCTGGATAAGAACGGTTATCTGCTTCTAAAAACGTTTCATAAACAGGAAACGCGCGAGGAAGGTCCCCCGAACCGCTTTGAAATGGCGGATATCAAGAAGATATTTTCCGATACACTAAAACTGGTTGAATGCCACAACTCATACTTTGAAGGCACCATGGATTCGAATCCCAAAGCGTTGTTTTGCATTCTACAAAAGGAAATAAAGGATAACCAACAGGATAATCAATGACCAATCTCTTTTCAGGGATACGACTCGGTTATTTTGCACTGCACAGCCGCCTTGTTGGACGAAGCCGCTATCGCGGAGAAAAAAAGCATCTTCATTGAATCACCCCTCGTCACATCCTATGGCAAAAATGTAACCTCGCACGCTTCATCCCTCAAGCAGAGGGAAATTCGAATGCATACGAGGTTACATCGCCATGACAGCAGAGACTATCTTCAAACAGGATTATGCAAAGCATCTTCAACGCCTGGAGCTCAAACTTGGGCGCTCACAGGAATTGACCCGTTTGTGCTCACAGGAATTGACCCGTCGCATGCGCAGTGATTTGCATTCAATTCTGAGCATTTGATGCGGCATTGTGGTCAGGGCGAGTGCGCTTCTGCTGTGTAAATGTATGTTGACGACCCCAGCGGGAAGCAGATTTTAAGCTGGGGTATTCCCGGACTCGGGTGCGCGGAGAGATTTTCCATTGATGCGCAATGTGATGCAATGATGCTGTAACCGGTCAAGCAGTGCGTCGACGAGTGGTTTGCGATGAAAGAGATGATACCATTCGGGATAATCCAGGTTGGTGGTGATGATAGTGGCCTTGCGATTATAGCGTTGATCCATGAGTTTGAAGAAAGCATTGGCCTGTTCGGGTTTGAGGGTCAGGTAGCCCAGTTCATCAATGACCAGCAGATCATAAGCGGCAAGGCGTTTAAGCAGCCTGGTTGAACTGGCATCGGCCAGGGATGCGTAGAGTCCATCCATCAGATCCTGTGCATTATAGAAGCGGCCACGGTATTCGCCCAGCAGAGCCTGACGAAGCAG
>CAZBJB010000047.1:0-10489 GCA_964492105.1 uncultured Zetaproteobacteria bacterium | reverse complement strand
ACCGCTTTGCTATAATGTTTTCGTGTCATCCTCTTCTCCTTTCTGGAGAGAAACAATACCCTTGAATCTACCTTAAGAACCTGTCCTGAATTTGGGGTCCACTATAGTATTCCGGTAGAAACCTTGAGAGCCTGGAATCCTGAATCGAATAGTGTTGACGCAGGGTCTGGAAAAGTTCAATGGCGTTAATGCAAACTTCGCATTACACTTGAAGCAATGCAAATGGCAATGGGAAAAAAATATGAACAAGCTCGCCAAAATGTTGTAGAAAATACTGATCAACAACAGTATAGGCCAGCCTGGGCTATTGGTGAATACTGCCGTGACCTTGCCTGCCCGCTTGTCCCTGCCTGTGCGATGCACGCAGACAGGCGCAAATCATCCTTCGTCGATCATCCGTATGCATGGCTTCGGTCTCCTTCCCCAGAAGCCGTTTCGAATAAAGCTTCCGCGCAATCATCACGACGATTCATGAATCGTTCGGGCCAAATCGTAACCAAATAGACATGTCCCATATCATCCAGTATCCAGAACCCCGTGTCCCGTACGCCGACTAGCCTGTTACAGGAGGGATGGGGAGCATGACGAATGCGCTGATGATATGGGTCGGCTGGATCATGGGCGGGTGCGCCTTACTCTACCTGACCGGATGTATTTTTGCCCTGTTTGTCTGGTCCAAACGCTGCATTTCCACGTCTGACGATACGCCACCGATCAGTCTACTTAAGCCGCTCTGTGGTCTGGAACCGGGCCTATATGAGAATCTTCGTTCGTTCTGTACGCAGGATTATCCGGTATTCCAGATCATCTTTGGCGCGGAATCGCCCGATGATCCGGCACTGGCCGTGGCGCATCAATTGCAGACCGAATTTTCACACCTGGATATTCAGCTTGTAAGTGGACATCATATTCACTGTGGCAATCGCAAGGTCGCCAATCTTATGCACATGGAAAAACATATAGCCTTCGAATATCTTGCGGTTTCTGACAGCGATATACGCGTGGGTTCGAATTACCTGTGCCATCTGGCTTATCAGCTTGACGACCCGGGTACAGGCGTGGTCACCTGCCTGTACCGGGGGCGATCCGGGGCATCGGTCTGGTCCAGACTTGGTGCCCTCCATATTAACGAATATTTTCTTCCTTCCGTATTGGCGGGTCGGGCGCTCGGCCTGAGTGATTTCGGTTTCGGCGCCACGCTCGCACTACGCCGCAAGGCACTGGATGCCATCGGTGGTTTTGAAGTATTAGCGGATCAAATTGCGGATGACTACATGCTGGCAAAGCGCCTGCGCCATCATGGGCTTAAAACGGTGTTGTCTGCCTGTCTGGTAGAGACCATGGTGAATGAGTCCTCATTTTCCGCCCTGTGGCGACATGAATTACGCTGGGCGCGCACCATACGGACGCTTCAACCTGTGGGCCATGCCTTCTCCTGCATCACCTATACCTTGCCGGCCACCCTGTTGGCGGCTCTGCTGGCGAACGCACAGCCATGGGCATGGGCCATGCCTGCTAGCGCAATCATGTTAAGGTTCGTGATGCATCGAATGTCGGTGCATGCATTGGGACCTTTCCCTCTGTCCATCGTGCTTCTCCCAATACGGGATATGATGGCTTTTGTGGTTTGGCTGGGTAGTTATTGCAGTCGCCATGTACATTGGCGTGGACGCACCTTTGAAATACGGCGGGACGGGTTCATGTGGGAAACGAAATGACGGGAGCGATGATGGAAGGGTGGACATGTGCGGGTTGGATACTGGGTGGATGCGCTTTACTGTATCTGGCTGGGTGTATTGTTTCAATGTTGGTCTGGTTCAGGCGCTGCGTTTCCGATCCTGCCGCCGTGCCACCGATAAGCGTACTCAAGCCGCTTTGCGGTCTGGAACCGGGTTTGTATGAGAATCTTCGTTCGTTCTGCACGCAGGATTACCCGACATTTCAGGTGATCTTCGGAGCACAATCCGCCAATGACCCGGCGCTTGCCGTGGCGCGCGAATTGCAGGCCGAGTTTCCGCATCTGGATATCCAGCTTGTAAGCGGCGAGCATGTCCGCTGTATCAACCGAAAGATAGGGAACCTTGCATATATGTTGAAGTTCGCAACCTTTGAATGTCTTGTCACTTCCGATAGCAGTACCCGCGTGGATCCGAAATACCTGCGCCATCTGGCTTCTCAACTCGCGGATCCGGACATTGGCGTCGTCACCTGCCTGTACCGGGGCAGTCCAGACGCTTCCGTCTGGTCCGGGCTTGGTGCCCTCTATATGAATGAGTGGTTTTTGCCGTCCATATTATTGGGCTGGATGCTTGGCCTGAGGGATTTTGGATTTGGGTCCACGCTCGCCCTGCACCGCAAGGCGCTGGACACCATCGGTGGTTTTGAAGCCCTGGCGAACCAACTTGCGGATGACTACATGCTGGCAAAGCTCTTGCGGCGTCGTGGGCTTAAAACCGTGCTGTCCAACTACCTGGTCGAAACAACAGTGCATGAGTCCACTTTTTCTTCACTGTGGCATCATGAATTACGTTGGGTTCGTGCCGTGTGCATCCTTCAGCCGATAGGCCATGCCCTTTCCTTTATCACCCATGCGCTGCCTGTGACCCTGCTGGCGGCTCTGATGGCGCAGGCGCAACCATGGGCATGGGCCATGCCATGTGGTGCCATTTTTTTGAGACTCGTCATCCATTGTATCTCTGTACAGACATCCGGCATGCGCTGCTCATCATTCATTTTTCTTCTACCTGTACGCGAAATCATGAGCTTCGCGGTCTGGTTTGGAAGTTATTTCGGGCGTCATGTACACTGGCGCGGGCACACCTTCGCGGTGCGGCAAAATGGATGTATGGATGAAATTGGATGACAACGGACGTAAATACGATAAAATGCGAGAGACATGCTGCAAAGAGCAGCCATGATTCGGCGGATACGTCACGTTCTTGCGCTCAAGATGCCATTATTCTCGACCTGTGTTGGCCTCATTTGAGGTATTATGTCTCGTTAACGATACATATGACCGGATACTCAAACGTGAGATATTGAATGATCATGGTTACGATCAAGGCATGGCACATCCTTTACGTATTGAATATCGCGGTACGGCCTACCACATCACCTCTCGTGGTCAGGGACGTGAGGACATTTATCGTTCGGATGACGACAGCGCAATGTTTCCGGGGGTGCTGGCGCATATGGTGGAACGGTTCGGGTGGTTCTTCCATGCGTGTGCTAGATGAACAACCGTGAGCATCGGGTGATCGCAATGCCGGAGGGGAAATCTAACCTGCATGATTCATGAATTGCCGTGTTGATTGCGTGAAAGCTTTGTTTGCAACGGATTCCGGGGAAGGTGGTATATTGACGAAACTTGCTATCACGGAAACGAATCGCAAAACCCATAAGCAGCGATGGACTCGGAAGAAAAAAACATGAACCGCACCTACAAACAAATCATACTGTTCCTACTGATCCTGACGGTGGACCAGCTGTCAAAATGGTGGATCGAACAGCAGGCTCCATTTTTTCATATGACGGTCGTGGACGGTTTTTTCAATATCGTCAAGATACACAATTTCGGTGTGGCATTCTCACTGTTTGCTGACTGGCGTCCTCGGTTGCGCACAACACTTTTGCTCGGTATCACCATCGGTATTGCTGCTGTCGTCAGCCTGTGGTGGTGGCGGGAACGAAGGATTCCGGGGCTGCTTTCATGGCTGCTAACGCTGATTCTGGCCGGAGCCGTCGGTAATATCCGGGATCGGGTACAACTCGGTTATGTGGTTGATTTTATTGACTGGCATATTGTTATCGGCGGTCATGATTACCATTGGCCCGCATTCAATATCGCCGATTCCTGCATCTCCGTCTCGGTTGTCCTGCTACTGATCAGCAATTTCCGGCACCAGCAACGATAGCGCATACGGACACGTTCTCTTGTGGCAAAAGACCACGAAAATGGTGCGTGGCGTGGCTGTTAGCGTTCCTGATCGGTTTATCCCCCGCAGCCCGTGCCGCCTTACCGGTGCTACAACTCGATATCAAGGGAGCCATTGGTCCGGCGGTATCCAGCTATATAAAGCATGGACTGGAGAGGGCAAGGAAAATACAGGCGCAACTGATCATCCTGCGCATGGATACGCCTGGCGGGCTGGATCAGTCCATGCGCTCGATCATTCAGGCTATTCTTGCCTCGCCCGTGCCGGTCGCCACCTTTGTCGCCCCTTCCGGTGCCCGCGCGGCCAGCGCCGGCACCTATATTCTTTACGCCTCGCATATCGTGGCCATGGCCCCTGGCACTCATCTGGGAGCAGCCACGCCTGTACGGGTTGGTCGTATGCGAGATAGCAGTGTGCACCGCAAAATGGTTAACGATGCCGCGGCATACATCCGCGCCATGGCGCGGATGCGAGGGCGCAATGCCGCCTGGGCCGAACAGGCCGTGCGTCAGGCTGTATCCTTAAGCGCTGAACAGGCGCTTAAGCAGCATGTCATTGATCTCATCGCTACGAACACTTCCGATCTGTTACATCAACTTGATGGCACCACCATTAAAACCATCAGTGGACAACACACCCTGCACACCGGTGGCATGGCTATCGAAAGGCTGGAGCCGAGCTGGGCGAATAAAATCATGTCCATCATTACCGATCCCAACGTTGCCTATATCCTTATGTTACTCGGCATTTACGGGTTGTTCTTTGAACTGGCCAGCCCGGGGGTTATATTGCCCGGTGTCATTGGCGGTATCTGCCTGTTTCTGGCATTATTCGCTTTTCAGATATTACCGGTGAATTTCACCGGACTGGCGCTGATTATGCTCGGTATTGCATTTATGATTGCCGAAGTATTCATGCCGAGTTTCGGTGCGCTGGGCCTGGGTGGCGTGGTTGCCTTTATCATCGGATCCATCATGCTGATGGATACGGGCGTGCCGGGTTTTGCATTATCGCTGGCACTCATCATCGGCGTTGCGCTAGCATCGGCGGCGTTCTTTATTCTGATTGCCAACATGGCGCTCAAGGCCAGGCGCAGGCCGGTTGTATCCGGGCGTGAGGACATGACCGGATCCCTCGGTCACGCCATGGAAGATTTCGATACGCGAGGTAACGTGCATATTCATGGCGAAATCTGGAAGGCAACGGCCAATGCCTCAATCACGAAGGGTCAAGCCGTCCGGATCACGGGCATGGATGGCCTGATTCTTTCCGTTGAACCCGAGGAGGATACATCATGATTTCCATTGTTATTATTCTTGTATTTGTTCTGGCGGTTGTATTCAGTTCCCTACGCGTACTGCGCGAATACGAACGCGGTGTTATTTTTCAGCTTGGCCGCTTCTGGAAGGTCAAGGGGCCGGGACTGATTCTGCTGATTCCGGGCATCCAGCAAATGGTGCGTGTAGATCTGCGTACACTGGTCTTCGACGTACCGTCACAGGATGTGATTAGCCGCGACAATGTATCCGTCAAGGTCAATGCCGTCATTTATTTCCGTGTCATGGATCCACAAAAAGCCATCATTAATGTCGAGGATTTTTTCGACGCCACCAGCCAACTGGCGCAGACCACGCTGCGTAGTGTTCTCGGGCAGCATGAACTGGATGAAATGCTGTCCAGCCGTGATAAACTGAATGCGGATATCCAGGACATCCTTGATGCCCAGACCGATGCATGGGGCATCAAGGTGGCCAATGTGGAAATCAAACATATTGACCTGGACGAAAGTATGATCCGCGCCATCGCCAAACAGGCGGAGGCCGAGCGCGACCGACGCGCCAAGATCATTCATGCCGAGGGCGAAATGCAGGCGGCAAGCAAACTGGTCGAAGCAGCCGGAATGCTGGCAACGCAACCGCAGGCGATTCAGCTCAGGTATTTGCAGACATTGGTGGAAGTGGCCGGCGATAAATCCTCAACGATTGTCTTCCCGCTACCCATGGACCTGATCGAACCGTTGCTGGGAAAGGGGAAATAATATGCCATAGCGTTTCATATCCATGGAGCCTCTTGCAAAACGCTGGGTGAATGAACGGTAAGCCCACGTTGAGTCCATTTTTGAGATGGAATGAGCTCCATGGCGGTTCCATGGGGCGAAATTCCAGATCGAAAATGGACCAGAAAACATGTCCAGTGTACGCCGATTTGCAGTAGGCTTGCTTCAATCCCGAGGTGTAAAAAATATCATTAAGAAAATCCGGCAAATGGCAGCTCGTACTCGAATGGTGTTTGATTATCTGCGCATGACTGAAAAATATAATGTCGTCCCCGCCAGTGAGTGGATTTAGAACAAATTAGCCGTGCCAATGGGCGGAGATGGTAGGAAAACGTGATTATTCTGATGTAGTCTTTGACACGGTAAATCTCGCGGGTTTGCCTCATCCGAAGCTTTGATTTGAACGTCACCATGATATCAATGGGTTACGTGAGATTCACCCCTTTTTATGAATCGTGCGGGCTAAATAAGACCACATGCAAAGCCATACAGGCGATTTGGATCAAGGTGCGCTGCACGTGACAGCGTGTTTGCCATATATCCCTGGTATGCTTATCACGCATGAAGAGAAGGAGATCACACATGGATATGAACCGCTTGACGCAAAAGGTGCGCGAGGCTTTGACATCGGCACAATCACTGGCGATACGTCTTAACCATCAGGAAATAGATGGTGAGCATGTGCTGGCGGAACTGCTGGCGAAACAGGACGGGCTGGCACCACGATTGTTGGAACGCATGGGCATACAACCGCGGGAGATAGTTGCCCGTATTCATGACGTATTGCAAAAACGTCCCAAGGTAACAGGCCATGCCCCGGGTGGCGCGTATATGACCCCGCGGTTAAATCAGCTTTTCATCCGGGCGGAAGATGAGGCCAAGACACTGAAGGATGAATATGTTTCGGTTGAGCACCTGTTGCTAGCCTTTATTGCTGAGGGGAACAGCACTGAAACCGGACGCATTTTCCGGGCGACCGGTATTACCCGTGATACGTTTCTCAAGGCGCTGGAGGATGTGCGCGGGCATCAGCGGGTCACCAGCGATGATCCCGAAGCCAGTTACGACGCGTTGAAAAAATATGGCGTCGACCTCGTCGAGCTGGCGCGATCCGGAAAACTTGATCCGGTGATTGGGCGCGATAGCGAAATTCGTAGCGTGATCCGCATTCTCTCACGCAAGACCAAGAATAATCCGGTGCTGATTGGCGAGCCGGGCGTGGGTAAGACCGCGATTGCCGAAGGGTTGGCGCAGCGCATCCTGAACGGAGATGTGCCGGAAGGGTTAAAAAACCGGACAATTTTCTCGCTGGATATGACGGCGTTAATGGCAGGCGCTAAATACCGTGGCGAATTTGAAGAACGGCTGAAGGCAGTCCTCAAGGAAATCAGGGAGGCCGAAGGCCGCATCATTCTCTTCATTGATGAATTGCATACTATTGTCGGAGCCGGGCGCACGGAAGGCTCGACCGATGCCGGTAATATGCTCAAACCGATGCTGGCGCGCGGTGAGCTGCACTGTATTGGCGCCACCACGCTGGATGAATATCGTCAGCACATTGAAAAGGATGCGGCGCTGGAGCGGCGTTTTCAGCCGGTGCTGGTCGAGGCTCCCAGTGTTGCAGACACGGTTTCCATTCTGCGCGGTTTGCGTGAGCGCTTTGAGGTGCATCACGGCGTGCGTATTGCCGATACGGCGCTGGTGGCCGCCGCTACGATGTCTGACCGCTATATTTCCGATCGTTTTCTGCCGGACAAGGCCATTGACCTGGTCGATGAAGCCTGCGCTTCGATTCGTATTGAGATCGATTCCATGCCGGCTGAACTGGATGAGATTACGCGCAAGACCATGCGTCTGGAGATTGAGGAAACGGCGCTGAAGAAGGAGAAGGATGAAGCCAGCCGAACCCGGCTGAAGGAATTACGCCGTGAACTGGCCAACCTGAAGGAACAGCGAGATGCCATGCGCGCCGGATGGGAACAGGAAAAAGCCTCTATTGGCAAGGTGCAGCAGTTGCGCGAACAGATTGAGCAAACCAAACACGATATCGAGACCGCCGAACGCGCCTATGACCTGAACAAGGTGGCTGAGCTGCGGCATGGCATGCTGCCGGGACTGGAAAAGAAGCTTTCCGAACTGGATTTGGCGGGCGGAGAGAAGGAAAGCAATTTGCTACAGGAGGAAGTCACCGAGGATGAGATCGCACAGGTGGTGGCGCGCTGGACGCATATCCCCGTCACGCGGCTCATGCAGGGTGAGCGCGAGAAATTATTACATCTGGATGAGGAACTGCACATGCGCGTCATCGGTCAGGATGCGGCGGTTCAGGCCGTGGCCGATGCCGTGATGCGCGCAAGAGCTGGCGTTAAGGATCCGAAGCGGCCGATTGGCTCTTTTGTGTTCCTTGGACCGACCGGTGTCGGTAAAACAGAGCTGGCGCGCTCGCTGGCCATGACCCTGTTTGATTCGGAAGATGCAATGATTCGTTTGGATATGAGCGAATACATGGAAAAACACGCAGTCTCCCGGCTGGTAGGCGCGCCTCCCGGTTATGTCGGTTTCGAGGAAGGCGGACAGCTCACGGAAGCTGTGCGTCGCAAGCCCTATGCGGTATTGCTGCTCGATGAAATTGAGAAGGCGCATCCTGATGTGTTCAATATCCTGTTGCAATTGCTGGATGACGGACGGCTGACGGACAGTCACGGCAGAACGGTTAACTTCAAAAATACGATTATCATCATGACCAGCAATATCGGCAGCGACATCTTGCTTTCGGGTATCAGTGCCCGTGGAGAAATCAGTGAAACCGCCAAAAATGAAGTGCTGGGAGCACTGTCCGCGCACTTTCGCCCCGAATTTCTCAATCGACTGGACGATATTGTCCTGTTTTCGCCGCTCTCACGGGATGAAATTACACAGATCGTGGATTTACTGGTAGCAGAAGTGGGTAAGCGACTGTCCGAACAGGGGATTGAGCTTGTTATTACGGATGCAGCGCGGTCGCTGATTGGCCGGGAAGGCTATGATCCCGTATTTGGCGCACGGCCATTGAAGCGGTTCATACAGCATGGGGTGGAAACGCCTGTTGCACGGGTGCTGCTAGCCGATTCCGGTGAGCATACAACCCTTACGGTGGATGAAAAAGGTGGCCAGTTGGATGTGCGTAGCTCATATAGCTAGCCTGAACTATTCACACCTGGATCCTGCAAGTGATCGTGCATGCAGAGTGTAAGACATGGGTTTATATAGCGTATTGAAAAAACATGTTGTCAGCTTATTGGTGATGAATGTTTTTTCGATATGCTGGATGAATCAAGGGGTTGCGCTATGTGTGTGCGAGCACTTGCAGGATCTAGGTCATAAATCGCTGTGATGATCGCGCAGGGTCTTTGTTCGCAACGGATTGCCAGGGAAGGAGGCCGTAGCCATGCATACGGACGACTGACGAGGAATTCGGTGCGGACAAAGGAACAAGCAAGGGCATGGCAGAATTTATGAATAGTTCTGGCTAGTTTGGAGAGCCTCTTGCGAAACTCGTGAGAGGCGATCCGTTTCCCCACTTTGGCCCATTTTCGGGCTGGAATTTCGCCCTATGGAACCACCACGAAGCTCATTCTATCTCGAAAATAAACTCAACGTGGGATTGCCGCTCATCCACCCAGAGTTTTGCAAGAGGATCTAGGGAATAGTCCAGACTCATTGGCCAGCTACGCGCCGTCAACGATCCCCCTGGGGTGTGTTTTTCCCTCTGGCGAATACCGGAGGCCACTTCATACTTGCAATGTAGGCGGGCTTGCTGTAGCAAGCTTGGTTCAATTCTCGTGAGGAGGTTTTATGGAAATAAAGAAAGTACTGATGATTGTGGCGGCTGCCGCGTTTGTTCTTGGTGTAAATGGTATGACAGCTACAAATGCCAGCGCCCAGGCGTGGAGCAAGTGTAAAATTTGTCACAAGTTTACGGCCAAGAAGGCAGTAGGTCCCGGTTGGGGCAAGGGCGATACCGGGCATGGAACACAACCGGCCGTCTTTGGGCGTGAAGCAGGAACGTCGCCTGGCTACAGGTACAAGTTCACCAAGTACATCAAGCCGGGTAAGGCATGGCATTGGGATGAGGCGCATCTACGCGCATGGATGTGTGACTCGCATAAAGCTATCAAGGCGTTCACCGGCAATCCACACGCCAGAACCAAGATGCCGCCACAGCATATATGCGATCCAAAGAAGCAGGATGCAATTATTGCCTTTATGAAAACGCTTTCCTGAAGTGCAATTTTTTAAGCAATTCAAGGACGGCCTCCGGGCCGTCCTTTTTTGTTGGACGAAGCCGCTATCGCGGAGAAACAGCAATAGCTTATTGAGGTGGCCCTCATAGAATCTGAACCCATTTGCGCAAAAGCTGACGCTTGGCAATCAATCATAAAGCATCCTATAATGAGCGCAATTATTTGAATTAGAGTAATCCATAACGCCTCTCTATTTCCAAAGTAACTCCCTCAAA
>CAZBJB010000046.1:0-10766 GCA_964492105.1 uncultured Zetaproteobacteria bacterium | reverse complement strand
TGAACGCGATACTTTTTGACCGGTAACAGAAACGTCACCAACCGATACCGCACCACCGGCGACCGCATTTACAGCCGTGCTACTGAAATACAATACCAATACAGCAATGAACATAAATATTTTTTTGTTTCTCATAAAATTACCTCCCGACAGAATGTGCCGCACATCCTCGAATGTTTTTAAGTCATGACGATGACATAACGGTGACAAATGGAAGGCACGGCAAACTCGCTTGCCCGCCCTTCTTTCAAAAGCATCTAATCCGGCCTGTTCGTGAATCGCCGTGATGATTACGCCTGCCTGTGCGTGCCGCACGCAGACAGGCCGGGCCCTTTGTTCGCAATTGTCGAGGAATGAGGCCGTAGTCACGCATACGAGCGACCGAGGAGGGATTCGTTGCGGACAAGGGAACAAGCCAGGGGCGCGGCAGCATTTGTGAATCATGCAGGCTAAATACCACGCAGCCCATTTTGCATCCCCCGCTTGCATCCGGATAAAAAACATGATTGCATGGCCGGAATACGGGATGGGGTTCCCTGTTGCCATCGGGCTAATGACTCCTGCATATTTCTATTCATGGAAAGGAGTATTGTGTGGCTGCGGGTATCGCTGAACGCCTCATGATCCGTTCGCCCGGAGTCAGGTCTGCCCCGTCAGGAAGGATTCTGAAGTGCGATTTGTATGTAAAGGGCAGGGCCAGGCCCTGTTGGCCTTCAGGCAAAACGCCATCGATCGGCATATCCTTCGATCCTCCCCTGAAGATCCGGTCTTCGCCACCACGCAGAACCGTCAGAGCTGTACCGCGAAGTTTTCGGAAAACATCCGAAGCGTGATCGCCACGTTGTTCTACTGCCCAGATTGCCGGAAGGAGCTCAGTGCGGATATCAATGTCTGTCCCGATTGCGGGACAAACATCCGTACATTCTGGAATGAAACCGATTACGTCGACAAGCTGATCAATGCGCTGGGCCATCCCGAGCCGACCACGCCCATCCGCGCCGCATCCATCCTGGGGCAGCTTCAGGATGACAGGGCCGTGGAACCGTTAATCAACCTGCTTGAGGGAGCGCGGGATATCTATATCGCCTGCGCCGCAGTGGAAGCATTGGGTCATTTTCCAACGGATCATGTGCTGAAATTGCTCCAGGAGGTGGCGGATCGCCATCCTGTGCTCATGGTGAAAGAGGCGGCGGCCATGCAGGTATCCAACATGGTTTGTTCGTTGCATGAAAGCGCATCCGCCCCGGCCATGGACAGCCACACATTATCCCGGATCGCCACGCACCGATAGATGGGCAAACATGTACTGTTTAATCTCTTGCAGGTGCTGGTGGTTATGGGATTCTCACCACTGGCTGTCGGCGTACTCAACCGTCTGAAGGAAATCGTGGAATCCAAACGGGGGCCGAGCATCTTTCAGCCCTATCGCGACCTGCGGAAATTATTTTCCAAGGATGAAGTCGTGGCGAACGAGAGTTCGTGGATCTTCCGCGTCACGCCGTATGTTGTCTTTACCGCACCCGTCTTCGTTGTGCTGCTGATTCCCGTGCTCACCAGCTACCCTCTCTTCTGGGCCTTCATGGGTGACATGGTCGGCGCCGGATTCGTGCTGGCGCTGGGTGGTTTTTTTACCGCCCTGGCTGCCGTGGATACCGCCAATCCCTACGGTTCGATGGGGGCCAGCCGCACACGCATGGTGGGCTTCCTGGTGGAACCGGTGTTCCTCATCGTCTTCTTTTCGGTTTCATTCGTCGCCGACTCCACCATCCCCTATATCGTCCAGCAGAAATGGGTAACGCCGATGGCCAACTTCTTCGAGCCATCACACATCCTGCTGCTCGTCGCCTTCACCATGCTGATTCTGGCCGAGAAGGGGCGCATCCCCGTTGATAATCCTTCCGGACATTTTGAGCTGGCCATGATCGAGGAATCCAAGGATCTGGAATATTCCGGGTGCGGCGCCGCGTTGATGATGTGGGGCGGCTGGATGAAATTTTTTGTGCTCATAATCATTTTTTCCAATGTCCTTTTGGCCCCGTGGGGGCTCGCTTCAACCATGGACTGGGGAGCAATTCTATGGGCGATTCCATTGATTCTGACCAAAATCCTGTTTTTTATCCTGTTTCTGGTTCTGATCGAATCATCACTGGCCAAACTCAGGCTGTTCCGCATCAGCGAATTTTTGAGTGCCGCTTTCGTGATCGCGGTTATTGCCATGCTGACCAGCGTCTTCTCGTGAGCCAATGACATTCATCTTCAATCTGAATGCACTTGCGGGGGGACTGTTTATCACTGCCGCCTTCGGCATCCTGGCCACGCGTCAGATTCGCGCCTGCCTGAGATTCTTCATCCTGCAATCGCTGTTTCTGGCTGCATCCGCGTTGCTGCTGGGCTTAAGCCCTTTTTCCATTCATCTGATGGCCGTGGCCGCCATAAATCTGATCATCAAGGTCTTCTTTTTGCCGTGGTTTTTACGCCGTCTGCTGAGTAAAGAGGTGTATACACGCCGTGAAATATCCCAGACCATGACGATTCCATCCGCGCTACTCATCGCCCTGGCGCTGACGATCGGGGCCTATTTCTTCAGCCTCCCATGGGTGGAAACCGCATCAACCATACCCGCCATTCATATCAACGTCCCCATTGGTCTGGCAGGGCTGCTCCTCGGGGCCTTGACGCTCACGACCCGGCGGGAAGCAGTTCCACAACTATTGGGACTGCTGGCCATGGAAAACGGTGCATTCTTCGCCGGTATCGCGATTGCGCAGGGTCTGCCATTGATCGCCGAACTGGCGCTGGCCTTTGACGTGCTCGTATTGATTTTTGTCGCGGCTGTGCTGACCCGCGCCGTCCATGAACGGATCGGATCCACCGCCGTGGGCAGACTGTCCAGTCTGCGCGAGGATCCGCACCCGTGATCCTGCTGGCGATTATCGCACTGCCCCTGATCGCTGCGGCGCTGTCCTCGTTCTCATCCCGATCGCGTCTTGGCGCGGACGTCACATGGGTTATCGCATTGATCACACTGATGCTCACCATGCGAGCGGCCATGGAGGTTATCACCGCCCAAACGCATATGATCGTGGCCATCCCCCACTGGATCGCCATGGATGGCTTGAGCGCGCTGATGCTCGTGCTCGTCGCCTTTGTTTACGGGACAGCCGCGCTCTTTTCCGTGGGCTACATGAGTTTCGGGCAAAAGGGCAACGTTCGGCGTTACTATGTGAACTTCAATCTGTTCGTGTTTTCCATGCTCATGGCGCCACTGATGCGGGAGCCGAATATCGTCTGGATTGCCGTTGAGCTGACCACGCTGTTCTCGGTGCTTCTGGTCGGATTCGCCAACACGCATGAAGCGCTTGAAGCAGCCTGGAAATACGTTGTCCTTACCTTGATGGGGGCGGCCATCGCCTTGCTGGGGTTTCTCCTGCTGTTCTGGGCGGCGGGGCAAGCGGGTATCGAGCACTATACGTGGTCGGGACTGATCGAGATCGCACCAAAGATGTCGCCCGTCCTGCTCAAGGCGGCATTCATATTCATCCTGGTGGGATTTGGCGCCAAGGTGGGGCTGGTGCCATTGCATACCTGGTTGCCTGACGCCCATAGCCAGGCACCTTCACCCGTTTGTGCGCTTCTTTCCGGCGTGGAGACGACCATCATCCTCTATGCCATCCTGCGTCTCTTGCCCATATTGCATGCGGCGCCCTCCATCCATGCGGATACGTGGCTGCTGATATTCGGGCTTATTTCGGTCGGGACGGCGGCCTTCCTGTTGTTTCAGGTCACCGATTACAAGCGCATGTTCGCCTATTCCACCATTGAGCACATGGGCATCATCCTGACTGCGGTCGGCATGGGCGGCTCTTCAGCCCATGCCGCGGCCATGTTGCAGATCGTCGGCCATGCGGTCACGAAATCGTTTTGCTTCCTTGCCGCGGGTGGCGTACTGTTTCTTGTCGGAAGCCGAAACATCACATCCGTGCGTGCGCTGGTGCGTCAGGCCCCGCTGGCGGGTGCGGCACTCCTGTTAGGCGGACTGGCTATTGCCGGGGCGCCGCCTTTTCCCCTGTTTCTGAGTGAATTTTCGATTCTGAGGGCCGGCCTGCAGCAGGGAGATTACCTGGTGGTGGGATTGCTGACGCTGTTCATTGCCACCGCTTTTTTCGCCATCATGAACCATGTCAGCCGCATGGCGCTTGGCATGGATGCGTCGGAAAATCCGAACGCATTACAACATGGCGCACTGCCTGTCAGTTGCAAAATAACACTTATCGTCGCGGCCATCCCCATCCTGGTGCTGGGCATTTATATCCCCGACGATCTGGCGGCACTGACCAGGCTCGCCGCGACGGCATTGGGGGGCTGATGTCCCATCCCGTAGATTCGCGAACGATCAGACCCGCGCCGGATGGGTCAGACCTGATGATTCAGGTTCAAGCCATGTTCCCCGATGCCATTGAGGGGGTCGTCCATACAGGGAAAGACGGTCTTGAGATCCAGTGCCGGTGCGAAGCGCTGCCCAGGGTGTGCGACTGGCTCTTCAATCAGAAAAAGTTTTATTTCGCCGGCTTGATCGTCGAGGAGTATCCTGACCGGTGGCATTTGTTCTACCTGTTCACCGGCCCTGGAATTCTGCTGGTGAAAACAGACGCACCGCTTGAAGATGTAACGTTTCCCAGCATCAGCGAGGCGGTTCATGCCGCCGACTGGCACGAGCGTGAAGCCGAAGACCTCTATGGGCTAACCTTTGAAGGTCATCCGCTACTGGGAAACTTCATCCTGCATGACGACGCCTGGCAGGAAGGCGTGGCGCCCATGCGCAAGGATTTTGACCAGGAAGCGGCGCTGGCAAATCGATTACCAAACTGCGAATGGCGGCCGCGGCGGACACTCACCGCGCCGGGGGCGTTCATCATGCCTGTCGGCCCCGTCTTCGCCGGAGAAGCCGAATCGGTATATTTTCAGATGGAGACCGTCGGCGAAGAGATTATTCGCATCTTTCCCCGCCTTTTCTTCAAGTATCGCGGCATGGAGAAGCTTGCCGAAGGGTGCGCGATTGACGAAGCACTGTTGCTCGCTGAACGCTTTGCCGGTAACACGGCATTTGCCCACGTCCTTGCCTTTTGCCTGGCAGTGGAGCAGCTCGCCGATATGGAAGTGCCCCGGCGCGCCCGCTTGTTGCGCATCTTTTTCGCGGAACTGGAACGCTTACGCCATCACCTTGGCGTCATCGCCGGTATTTGCAACTCGACCGGCCTGGCCGTCGCCGCCAGTCAGGTCGCCATTCTGGAGGAGGAAGTGCTACGCCTTTCCGGGGCGTTGGCCGGCCATCGTTATCTGTTCGGGCTCGCGATCCCCGGTGGTTTAAGCCGGGATGTGGAGGATCAGGCATGTCGCGAGGCGATCATCAGGGTCAGCGACATCATTCGGCGCCTGGACGGGATCAAACATACCCTGATTAACACCAGCAGCTTTCTGGATCGTCTCGAGGAAGTAGGCATGATCACACGAGATCAGGCGCGTGGTTTCGGGCTTGCGGGTCCGGTGGCCCGCGCATCGGATTATTGCAACGATCTGCGGCAAATACAGCCATACTCAGGCTATGCGTCATTGGATTTCGGGCTTGCATGCGAGACGGAGGGCGACGGCTATGCCCGTCTTCGCGTGTTCCTCGCCGAAGCCGGGCAGTCGGCGTACATCATGGAGCAGGTCATCGTAACGTTACCGCGAGGCGCCGTATCCGCGCCGTGCAAGACGGTGCCGGGGCAAGCATTGGCAGGCGTGGAAACGCCCTGTGGCGCCGCGTGGCACTGGCTGCGGCTCGATGATCATGGAATCCTTGCGCGCTATCACCTTTTGACGCCGTCGTTTGCCAATTGGCACGGGTTCCATCTGGCGGTCGAACACTTCGCCTTCCAGGATTTTCCGATCATTCTGGCAACATTCGGTCTGTCGGTGGCGGAGAGTGACCGCTGATGAATAACGCAGGCTACACAGGAGTGACGGCATGAGCGGATGGGTCATGAAGGGGCTGGCAACCGGGGTGGTGACAACGCACTATCCCCGGAAAATGGAGGAAGCTCCCGGTGTCTCGCCGGGATTGCCGCGGGCAACGCATCCGGGTGAGGATGCCGATGTCGCGGTGGTCTCCGCTTGCCCGACAGGCGCCCTGCGCGAGGCTGATGGCCGGGTGATGGTGGAACGCGGGCGCTGTATTCATTGTTTTCGCTGCCTCCGCGACGTGGCGAAACCGATGCCGTGGGAGAAGGGATTCGAATGGGCCACCATCCGTGACGATGCGGCGTATGTTCCCAGGGCCTTTCAGCACGCCGTGTATATTCGCGTCATTGATGCGGGCGACTGTGGCGCCTGTCTCAACGAGATCAAGCTGCTTAACAGTCCATATTACAACATGCATCGACTGGGTTTCTTCATCACGCCGACGCCGCGCAAGGCGGATATTCTGTTAGCGGTCGGTCCGGTGACTGACCATATGAAGGTGGCTTTGCAAAAGACCTACGATGCGATGCCCACGCCCAAACGCGTCATGGCCATCGGCGCCTGCGCCGTAAGCGGCGGTGTATTCGGCCCCAGTTTCGTGGCCGGTGCGGGCATCGCCGATGTGCTACCCGTCGATATGAACATCCCCGGTTGTCCGCCGCCCCCGCTGGCCATCCTGCACGGCCTGCTGGTTCTCGCCGGACGCAAGGATGCGGCGTGCGTTCCTGGCGAGCTTCACGGCACTGCCGGCCATGCGGAAAGCGTGAGACAATAATGGCTCTCGGTACCTTGCTCGCCGCCGCCCCCGGCCTTTATGTGTTGGGCGCCATCATGGCGTTGTGGTGGCCAAAAGAGAAAACCCCGTGGGTATTGGCCGGCTTTGGTGGAGTCGGCTCGCTGTTATTGCTGCTGGCGGGTCTTGATGCGCTAGCCTCCGGCACATCCTTCCACGCCTCGTTGTGGACCGTACCCGGCATCGGAACCCTGACGGTTTCCGCGGATCGTCTGGCGGGCTTCTTCATGGCCGTCACCGGCCTGGTCGCCGCGCCGGCAGCCTTGTTTGCCGCCAGCTGGATAACCCGTGATCGTCATCCGAAGACCATGGCGGCATTGTTTCTGGGTTTGTCCGCCACCCTGCCCATCGTGATCATCGCCGGCGATGCCTTTCTATTCCTCCTTGCATGGGAATTGATGTCCATCCTGATTTATCTCCTGGTCGCAAGCAACGGAGAACGGCCCGGATATCTGATGCTGACCATCGGCGAGGCGGGCACCCTCGCCGTATTACTCGCCTTTCTGCTATTGGCGCAACATGCCGGCGGATCCGGCTTTGACACGCTCAAGACAAATGGCGCCAACCTCGGAACAGGGATCCGATGGGCTGTTTTCCTGTTTTCCTTTTTTGGATTCGGTGTCAAGGCGGGGTTGATTCCGTTGAATTTCTGGGTGGCCCGGGCCTACGCCGCGGCGCCACCTTCATGCATTCCGCTTATCGCCGGCGCGACCCTGAACCTCGCACTCTACGGCATCATCCGCATCAATGCCGATCTCCTGCCTGTGACGCAAATCGGCCCCGGAATTATTATACTGATCATGGGTGCGCTCACCGCCCTGATCGGCATCCTGTACGCCACCATTGATGACGACTTCAAGGCCATGCTGGCGCACAGTTCCATCGAAAACGCCGGTATCATCACGACGGCATTTGGTGCCGGTATGCTCTTTCTCGCGGAGGGAACCCCGGTTGCGGCGGCCATCGCCCTGATCGCCGCGCTCTATCACCTACTCAATCATTCGGTGTACAAAACCCTGCTGTTTATGGGTGCGAGCGTGGTGGAGGGCGCCGCGGGTACGCGTAGCCTCGATCTCATGGGAGGGCTCATCAAACACCTTCCCTGGACGGCTCTGTTCATGCTCGTCGGTGTGTTGTCCATTGCCGCAATGCCGCCATTCAACGGCTTTGTCAGCGAGTGGCTGACGTTACAGTCGCTATTGCGCAGCGTCGAACTGGCCTCCCCTGTTATCAAGATAGCCTTTGTCGTGGCGGGCGCGCTGCTCGCACTCACCGCAGGGCTGGCCGCCACCTGCTTCGTACGGGCCTTCTCCATGGGCTTTTTGGGGATGCCGCGTTCGGTGGATGCATCCAGGGCCGGGGAAACCCGCAAGCCGGTCCTTGCTGCCATGGCATTCCTGGCGATTGCCTGCCTGACGCTGGGCATACTGCCGACGTATGTGATTCCGGTCATCGATCAGGCGGTTGCACCCCTTGCCGGCGCCAGCGCAACCGATGCGCTTGTCCCGCCTTTCTTCAACAAAAAAGCTGCCGCCGCTGAATTGCCACAAGGATTCATTGCCGATACCCATGATATCGGCGCTCAGGTCGGCAGCGATGTCATACCGGGCCGTGGACTGGTCGTCATGCTCCGCGGCCATAAGGCCAATCCCGTGGTCTTTGCCATGTCCACCTCGTATATGTTCGTGATGCTTGTTGGCCTGCTCGGATTAACTGCGGGGTTTGTCTGGTTTTTTGCTGCCCGGCATCGCAAGATCGAACGGCGGCCCAGATGGGATGGCGGCGTCCGGAATCTATTGCCGGAGATGACCTATACCGCGACAGGGTTCGCCCAGCCGGTCAGGGTTGTTTTCGAGGCGATTCTGCGTCCCGACATCGTGGACAAACACGAAAATATCGCTGAGCATTTTCAAATCGCGATTCAGCGGGATCGGGAGGAAGTCCACCTGATTGACCGCCTGGTGCTACACCCTCTGTCCGGCGCCGCGCAATGGATTGCGAATACGCTGGCACGCATGCACCATGGCCGGATCAATACCTATGCGGGTTATGCTCTTCTGACCCTGGTGATATTTCTTGCGATAGCATCGTTATTTTGAAGTCACTGCGGCACTGACGGTTGCTGGTGCATGCGCAGGCATCGCAGGCGGGCTGTTTTCCTCCCATGTGACCTATATCGATCTGACTTCGTTCGGACTGGAAGAGACTATTTTTTATCGTCTCCCTGCTGCTGCCCGGCGGATCGGGCAATATCAGGAGCCCTATTCTTGGCGTTGTGATGATGATGTTATTACGGGATGTACTGCGTTTTGCTGGATTGCCTGATTCCATTGCACCCAATATGCGTTAATCATCTATGGCTTTGTCCTGATTATACTCATGTCTGCGCGGCCCAAGGGACTGGGCGGCGATTCATGAATAGTTCAGGTTAAGAAACCACTGGTTATCACGCTACCCGTAATCTCCAGCAGGCCCGGTGCAATGGCCTGTAAGTCTGCACATACGATTAACCAATCACACGCTCATTCCACCAGTTGCCTGCGCCTGCGGGTCAGCAGCTTCATGTCGTGATTGACCTGCGGTGCGGGGATCACTTCATTGAGTATGGCCTTGGCCTGCGGCAATAACGGACGCAGACGCATCAACTCCAGAATTTTGCGTGCATCAATGCCATCTGTTTTGGCGGGTGATGGAAAGATCTCCTTGTATCTCGCCAGCTTCAGGTCGTTGACATTGAGCAGCGTCCAACCTTTGGCCAGAACCATCTCATCCAACGGACGAGCCCAGCCGCCATAGCCTTCCATCCCAACGCTAACGGATAATCCGCGCTTGGCGGCCTGCTTCTCAATACGTGAACAAAATGCGCTGAATGCAGTCGGCCGATGCTCCGGATCAAATTGATCCAGCAATGTGCCATCCGGCATGCCGACAGCCACACGGTAACGACGGCAACCTACATCAATACCTACCGGTAATGATTTAAGACTCTTTGTGTAACCTCGGTGCTGACTCGACTGCGCGCGATAGCTATCCACAGGCAAGCCTGCTACCATCTATCGTGCTCGCGGGTCAGCACCGAGATTGGGCACCTCACAATTTTCCTGGGAGAGATAAAATGACCGATAAATCCGTAGCCAACATAAAACGTAAGGCGGTACACCCACCTGTCCTCTATGTCGGAAATCCAGTAGCACTTATTACGACATGCAATAAAGACGGTACGGCTAATATTTCACCGATGTCATCCACTTGGGCTCTCGGGAATAGATTCGTATGCGGCATGTCTTCCACCAGCCAGTGCCATGAAAATATACTTCGTGAAATGGAATGTGTAATCAATTTCCCATCCGCGCCACTATGGCCTTCGGTAGAAAAGATTGCACGTGCCACGGGTCGAAATCCGGTGCCTCCGCATAAGGCTAAGATCGGGTATGAATATGTGAAAGATAAATTCGTACTGAGTGGTCTTATGCCTATCCCATCTGAAACAGTTAAGCCACCCTGCATTAATGAATGCCCAATTCAGATAGAAGGAAAGGTTATTGCCACACATGAATCCAGTGGCGAATGGTTCAATGAGCGCCCGGAAACGTTTTCTATAGTAGAAATCTTAGTAACAAAAGTCCATGCACACGAGGGCATCGTAGTACCTGAATCTGACTATATTGATACCAGCCGCTGGCAACCTCTATTTTACGTATTCCGACATTATTTTGGAACTGGCGAAGATCTTGGGCGAACATTCAAAGCCTAAGAGCCTAGAATCAAGGGGTCAGCCAGCTTGATTCCTCAAGTCATATTTCTCGCCATTCCTTTGAGCGCACTCAACAGCCTCAATACCATTTGATGCCATATCGAATTCAAACCCCCAGTGATTCATTAACTCAGAATGTAATTCTTGAATCATATGATTGTCTTCAGCTAGAGCCTAGCCGAAAAGTATAACCGCACAATTTATTTTCATAAAATTAAT
>CAZBJB010000045.1:0-11456 GCA_964492105.1 uncultured Zetaproteobacteria bacterium | reverse complement strand
GCGGCGAGGTATGTGGAGTTGAACCCTGTTCGGGCAAGGCTTGTTGAAAAAGCCGAGATATGGAAGTGGAGCAGCGCAAGGGCGCATCTTGCGAAGAAAGACGATGGTTTGGTGAAAGTTAGCTCCATGCTGGATCGGGTAAACGCTTGGTCAGACTTGCTGGCGAGTGATGACTTGGCGGTGTACGATGATTTTCGCAAGCATGAACGGACAGGAAGGCCGTTTGGCGATGATGTGTTTGTTGATCGGATTTCTCAACTGACCGGGCGTGAGCTTGCCATGAAAAAGCCGGGGAGAAAGAAGAAGATTGAGAAATAGGTATTGTGTCCCCTGAATTATGCGCGGGTAGCCTGCCACCATGCCCCCAACTGGACATCATTACCATGTTGTTTGCCATTGTTATTCTGTCGGTTTCCATCATCAGGAGGCATTCTCTTAAACAGATGAAGCTGAGGATTGGAGGTGTGTCGTGAACCCTGTGAACATGGAGGCGTTGATCCAACAGGCGCTGGCCGAGGATGCTGCGGATATGGATTTGACCTCACAGGCAACCGTCATGTCTGGACAATCGGGGACAGCCATCATCACCGCCAAGGCGGAAGGCTGCCTATCCGGTACTTATATTGCCGGCCACGTATTTGAGTCCGTGGATGCGGGCACCACCCATGAGTGGGCAAAACAGAACGGTGAGAGCGTAAGATGCGGCAGCATGATTTGCCAGGTTTCAGGCACATTGCGTTCCCTGCTGGCGGCCGAGCGAACCGCACTGAATTTCCTGCAGCACCTCTCTGGTGTCGCAACCGCTACGCGCGCTTTTGTTGATGCCGTAGCAGGCACAGGTTGCGCCATTGCGGATACGCGAAAAACCACACCGGGACTCAGGCGACTGGAAAAACAGGCAGTCGTTCACGGCGGCGGTGTCAATCATCGCATGGATCTGGCCAGTGGCATGTTGATCAAGGAAAACCACATTGTGGCGGCGGGTTCCATTGCCCATGCCGTTCATTTGTGTTCCGGGGCGGGACAGCATGTATGGATAGAGGTGGAATGTGAAAGTGTGGATGAGGTTTGCGAAGCCATCCGTATCGAACCGGATATTATTTTGCTGGACAACATGACACCGGAGATTGTACGCGCGGCCCGTACCATTGTGCCCGAATCCATTCTGCTGGAGGCCAGTGGTAATATCACACTTGCGAATGCCCGTGCTTATGCCGAAACCGGTGTGGACAGGTTGGCCATTGGTGCCATCACGCATTCCGCCCCCTCTCTGGATATTTCCATGCGCATTATACGTACTCAAGTCTGACGTGCTAAGCGAATATGCGATAAAACAACAACTTCGCACCTGCTTACTGGGGCAGTCATGTATCATTTTGGATACGGTGGATTCGACCAATTCCGAAGCCATGCGCCGCGCCGGTAAAGGTGCGAGGGAAGGCCTGATTGTACTTGCCGACAGGCAAACGGCGGGTCGCGGGCGCTTGCGCCGCCGCTGGCATGGCATGGCGGAGCATACGCTGACCATGTCCATACTGCTCAGGCCCCCACTCCCTCCGGGAAAAATTCCACAGATTTCCCTGCTCACCGCCGTAGCACTACATGATGCGCTTTCGTCATTTGCGACAAAGATTAAAATTAAATGGCCGAACGATATTCTGCACAATGGCAAAAAAATGGCTGGTATCCTCACCGAGATGCGTGCCAAACCGGGGTGTGTGCAAGCCGTAGTGGTGGGCATGGGTATCAATATACATGCACCCGGAAAAAGCTGGCCAGAGGATATCGCGGCTATCGCCACCGATCTGGACACGGCTTCCGGGCGCACCGTTTCACGTATGGAAGCCGTCGTATGCATCCTTGAATCCATGGAGCAACATTACCTGGATTATTTGCGGCATGGCTTTGGCCCCGTACGGGAACGATGGTGGCAGGCGCATGTAGCCCGTGGAAAACAGGTACGTGTATATGATGGCTTGCACTATATTGTGGGTATTGCCGAAGATATGGATGAGGATGGCGCCCTGCTGCTACGCACACATGCGGGGCTACAACGCATAGTGGTTGGCGATCTTGAACTGATGGAGGATATTTCATGAGTCGGGAACGGTCTTTGCTTCTGGTCGTGGATATCGGCAACACATGCATGGCTTTTGGCCTGTATCGCGGCGATACGCTGACCGACCACTGGCAACTATCCAGTGAAGGTCATATGACAAGCGACGAGTTGGTGCTGAAACTGCACGGCCTGAAGCCGTGGGGTCAGGTGCTGGCCTGTAGGAAAAGGAACAGTTTACTTTCTTCCGCCGCGCGGCCGAAGTCCGAAAAAAGTGAACATGCCCCGCTTTTACAGGGTATTCTTGCCGCCAGCGTGGTGCCGCATCTGGATGACATATTGATGGAGGCTTGCCGCAAGGTATTCGATATCGTGCCCGTATTTGTTGGCGCCAGCGATGTCAAAACCGGCATGGCCGTGGACTACAGGAATCCACGCGAGGTTGGCGCGGATCGTATTGTCAACGCCGTAGCCGCCCGCGAGCAGTTCGGTAGTCCGGTTATCGTGATGGACTGTGGCACAGCCACCACCTTTGATATTATTTCTCCAGAAGGCCATTACGCCGGAGGGCTTATCCTCCCGGGGGTGGCACTGGCACTGGCCGCGCTTTGCCGCCGCGCTGCCAGATTGCCGGAGGTTTCCTTTGCCAGAATGGAAACGCTCATCGCTCGCGATACCGTGGGCAGCATGCAGGCGGGCAGTTACTGGGGAGCGGTAGAGTCACTGAACGGTATCATTCACAGAATACATGCACTCATCGGCTATGAGAATGCACCGGTCATTGCTACAGGCGGTCAGATAGAGCCGATGCTCGACGATATCCCCGGCATCACCGAATACTGCTCGCGCCTCACCCTCGAAGGTTTGCTGCTGCTGGCCAAACGGTATTTTTCTTCGTAACGGTTGATGTAACTGCCCGGATTGCCGCTGATAACTACCTCATCATCTCTACAAAACGGCCAAATAAATAATCCGCGTCATGCGGCCCGGGACTGGCCTCCGGATGATACTGAACGGAAAATACAGGCCTGCCCCTGACCCGCAAACCCTCAACAGTGCCGTCAAACAGCGAGCGATGGGTGATCTCTATATGTTCGGGCATCCGATCGTCACATACGGCAAAGCCATGGTTCTGACTGGTAATCTCGATCCTTCCAGTGGTTTCGTCACGTACGGGGTGGTTACCGCCGCGGTGGCCGAACTTGAGCTTGAATGTGGACAACCCCAGCGCCCGACTCAGCAGTTGATGCCCCATGCAAATACCAAAGATGGGGATATCCGTTTCAAGTAGTGCGCGGATCGTTTCCACGGCATAGCCAACCGACGCCGGATCGCCCGGCCCATTGGACAGAAAAATACCGGCGGGATTCATCATCAGCACATCGTCAGCGGAAATATCGGCGGGTACAATGCTGACACGTAAGCCACGATCCACCAGTTTACGGAAGATGTTACGCTTGCAGCCGAAATCGAATGCGACTACATGCCCGTGCGTCTCCGGCGTCTCAAAGGCAGTGGCATCCAGGTTGTAACTGCCGGCATCCCAGTATTCAATTTGAGATCGACTGACCTGACCGACCAGATCACGGCCTTCCAGACCGATCCAGTCGCGGGCCATGGCCAAGGATCTGGTTTCTCCCATGCCATCGGATGTGATCACGCCATTCTGTACGCCTTGATCACGCAGGTGGCAAACCAGCGCTCTGGTATCAATACCGGCAATGCCAACCACGCTATGCTCAGCCAGCCATGTATTCAGATCGCCTTCGGCCCGGTAACTGGAAGTGATGCGTGCCGGTGCACGTACAATACAGCCCCGCACCGCAATGGAGCCCGACTCCATGTCTACGTCGTTGACACCTGTATTGCCGATATGCGGATAAGTGAAGGTGATAATTTGATCCGTATAGGAAGGATCGGTAAGAATTTCCTGATAGCCGGTCATGGAGGTGTTGAAGCAGACTTCACCGATACAGTGTCCGATCCCGCCAAACGCCTGACCCCGGAAGATTCGACCGTCCGCCAAAGCCAGTATTGCTTCCTGATTCGTCATGCCCGCCTCGCCCAATTAACCTGCCGCAGGGTACGAAAACCACACTCAAAAGTCGAGTACTATGGGGTCAGGTCTCACAATCCAACATTCACTCTGCCTTTCCTTTTTCATCAAGACTGAGGAACTTTTTCACGGCGCAACTCACCATCATATAGTGAAGGCCAAAGAAGGGCCCGATCTCCTTCATGGTATAAGCCCCGGACAGATACGCTGCTGCCATAGCCTTGTCCCGATCAGGAAAGAATCATCGCCCAGGTCCGCATGCTCCTGCACATCCTTCAGTGGACTGGATCCCTCTATCCCACACTGTACAAAGCTGACATATGCGGTCCGCGCATTCTCCCAAGATCCGATATTGACATGCGGCGCATGCCGATAGACAGATTCCCGTCCGGTGTCTCTGTCAGCAGGTGGTAGTGATTCCCCATAAGACAACAGGCATGAATGAGCCAGAGTGGTAACGACAATAGATATCATCAAGCGTCAGAGGAATGTCTTCCGGTCTTTGTCATCCATGTAAATGGATTCATGGTCATTACCACGGGAAGTGACGTGATAAAGCGCGCCTGGAAATTCAAGTCGAAGTGGTCTTACCATGACCGCATTATATCATACCTGGATCCTGCAAGTGTTCGCACACACATAGCGCAACCCCTTGATTCATCTGGCATATCGAAAAAATATTCATCACCAATAAGGTGACAACATGTTTTTTCAATGCGCTATATAAACCAATGTCTTACACTCTGCGTGCACGATCACTTGCAGGATCTAGGTCGTAAAATATGTTGGAATGTGAGACCTGACCTCATTTGTTCTGTAAAGAAGATTGCCACGCATCTACGGATTCCATTGCAAACATGACTCCAGTAACGCCAACCCTGCAGCCTGACTTTTTTCCGGATGAAATTGCACGCCAATGATATTATCCCGACCTATGGCACAGGCAAAATGGATATCACCATACTCGCACTGCGCCAGCGTATGGGTTTCATCGGAGGGAACACAATAATAGGAATGGACAAAGTAACATTGCCGGTTTCTCAATGCCTCCAGCACCGGGTGAGGTTGCTCGGGCAGTAGCACGTCATTCCAGCCCATGTGAGGAATCTTGAGACCCTTGGCCGGGAGCGTCCGGGGAAAACGAATAACGCCACCCGGAATCATGTCCAGCCCCTTATATTCACCGAACTCGGATGAACGGCTTAAAAGCACTTGCATTCCCAGGCAGATGCCCAGAAAGGGCGTTCCCCCGGCACAGCGGTGTTTGATGGCTTCATCAAGTCCGTTTTGATGCAGAGCCCCGATACAATCACGAAAAGCCCCAACACCGGGCAATACAATGCGATCGCAATTCTTTAGTTCTTCCGGTGTTTTAACGAGGCGGATATGCCCGCCAACGCGCTCAATCGCCTTGGCAACGGAATGCAGGTTGCCCATGCCATAATCAATCAATGCGATCATGATCGAATACTTACCACAGAGTCACACAGTCACAAAGGAAAAGAGCCTTTTGCAAAACGCCGGGTGGATGAGCGACAATTCCACGTTGAGCCCATTTTCGAGCTGGAATAAGCTTCGTGGGACGAAATTCCAGCTCGAAAATGGGCCAAAGTGGGGAAGCAGATCGTCGATCACGAGTTTTACAAGAGGCTCAAAAGCATGAATTACTTTCTGTCTTCGTGTCTTTGTGATTATAAAGCGCCCTTGGTGGAAGGGATGCCACTAACGCGCGGATCGGATTCCACAGCCATGCGCAGTGCCCGGCCAAATGCCTTGAACGCCGTTTCAATGATGTGATGGTTGTTACCACCCCGGATGGCATCAATGTGAAGCGTGATTTTCCCATGGTTCACAATGGCCTGGAAGAATTCCTTGAATAAATCCACGTCAAAGTCTCCCACACGTTCCTTGGGAAAAGGGATGTGGTATTCCATACCCGGACGACCCGATAAATCCAGGACGACGCGCGACAGCGCTTCATCCAGCGGCACATAGGCATGGCCATAACGACGGATCCCTGTTTTGTCACCCAGAGCGTCATGCAGTGCCTTACCGAAACAAATGCCAATATCTTCCACTGTGTGGTGGTCGTCAATTTCCCGGTCGCCACGGGCGGAAATGGTTAAATCAACCAGGCCGTGGCGCGCCACCTGCTCCAGCATATGATCGAGGAACGGGATAGATGTATGGATACTGGACATGCCGCTACCATCCAGCCCCAGTTTCAGTTCAATATCCGTTTCCCTGGTGGTGCGGGTGATGGATGCGTTACGCTTACTTGTCCGTTTCACCGATAACCTCCTTCAACGTTGCAACGAATTGGTCATTTTCTTCAGGTATGCCGATGGTGACGCGCAAGCAGTTTTCCAGCA
This sequence comes from uncultured Zetaproteobacteria bacterium, assembly GCA_964492105.1. Taxonomy (GTDB): domain Bacteria; phylum Pseudomonadota; class Zetaproteobacteria; order Mariprofundales; family Mariprofundaceae; genus JAUZQZ01. The sequence goes on along the minus strand of CAZBJB010000045.1, from coordinate 4,972 downwards.
AGTCCCCTTCGGCATGCAGGTTTTTGACCAAAATCCCGTTCTGTTTCAATGCCTCAAAGATAAAACCTGCGTTTGGAACGCGCAGTAGTATGAAATTTGTCCGCGAGGGGTAGGGATCGACATGCGCCATATTCTCCAGAATGCCGACAAGCCGGTCTCGTTCCCGGCAAATCTTTTTTGTCTGTTCATCGAATACGTGAAAATGCTTCAAAAAAAAGTTGACCGAGGCTTGTCCCAGGGTATTGATGTTATAGGGCAAGCGTACCTTGTTTAGCTCGCCAATGGTGTCTGGGTGACCCAGTGCATACCCCAGTCTTAAACCCGCCATCCCCAGCTTTGAAAATGTGCGTAATATCATCACGTGTGGATCAATCATATCGGTATACGTGTCGTTAGCGAAGGGATGATAGGCTTCATCTATCATCAGAAGCCCTCGAAAGTTATCCGAAATCTGCTGGATGGTGCTACGTGGCCACATATTTCCCGTAGGGTTATTCGGGCAGGCCAGAAAGGCGATGCCTGCTTTTTCCCTGGCGCAAACGCGCAGGAAAGCATCCGCATTGAGGCTGAAATCCTTCTCCAGAGGAACGCTTGCGACCGGCCGTTTAAGCCAGCGGGAAATGATCTCATACATCACGAATGTCGGCCGGGGAATGACACATGCACCCCGATCAACCGCAATCAATGCCAATTGTATGATTTCATCCGAACCATTACCCAGCAGCACCTGATCGGCCCGAAGACCTTCTCCGTCCGCAATGGCATGGCGCAGTGCGTCCATTTTCGTATCAGGATAACGGTTGATATTCAGGTTATGAAGATGCCTGACCCATTCATCCCTGAGTGTATCCGGCAGGGGATAGGGATTCTCCATTGCATTGAGTTTGATGAGACCGCGTGCATCCGGAATATGATAGGCAGACAACTGCTTGATGTCGTTACGAATCATTTAGCCCGCATCCTTCAGGCGCAATTCCACGCTCAGGGCATGGGCGTCAAGCCCTTCACGACGCGCAAGATGTGCAGCAGCAGATCCGATGGCCAGTACGCCTGCGCGATTGGCACGGATCACGCTGCTGCGTTTGGTGAAATCGTACACACCAAGGGCGGAGGAGAAACGCGCCGTTCGGTTCGTTGGCAATACATGATTGGGGCCGGCGGTATAATCACCCAGCGCCTCCGGTACGAAATGACCGATGAAAATAGCCCCGGCATGCCGGATGCAGGGCAACAAACCGTTCGGATCCTTCAAAGCCAGTTCCAGATGTTCCGGTGCAATACGATTCACCACGTCTGCGGCAGTGGCCAGGTCAGGTACATGAACCAGTGCGCCATGCATGCCCACCGATGCACGCGCGATTTCAGCACGGGGAAGGGTGAGAAGATACGTTTCAATGTTCTCCGCAACGGCCTCAATCAAACGTGCGTCGGTGGAAATAAAAATGCTCTGGGCGGCTTCATCGTGTTCGGCTTGTGATAGAAAATCTGCGGCCAACCATGCGGGGTTTCCGCCATCGGCCACGATCACAATTTCCGAAGGCCCCGCGATCATATCAATGCCACAGATGCCGAACACCTGTTTTTTGGCGGCGGCAACATAACGATTGCCCGGTCCAACGATCTTGTCCACGGCGGGAACCGTTTGCGTACCATAGGCCAACGCTGCTACAGCTTGCGCGCCACCGATGGCAAAGGCGCGGCCAACGCCACTGATATGCGCGGCAGCCAGTACTAATTCATTGATTTTATTGGTATTCATCTCATTGGCCGACATCGGAACGACCATGACAATGTCTTCTACGCCAGCCACCCTCGCGGGGATAGCATTCATCAATACGGATGAAGGGTAGGCGGCTTTACCTCCCGGAACATAGAGACCGGCACGATCCAGTGGCATAATACGTTGTCCCAGCGTCAGACCGGCATCATCCGTAAATTCCCAGCTTTCCTGTCGTTGATGTTCATGGTAAGCGCGAATACGCGCTGATGCGAATGCCAGAGAGGATCTGTCCTCATCGTTCAGCGATGCCCACGCCTGCTCCATACGTGCTTTGGGTATTTCAAGATCCGCAGGCGTACAATCCCAGCGATCGAATTTTCGTGTATATTCACACAGCGCCATATCGCCACGCTGTTGAACATCCTTGATGATGTCGGCTACGATTTGTTGCACGTCCGTGCCAGTGTCGATTTCGCGTGACAGCAGCGTGTCCAGATCTTCATCAAAATGACTTTCGGCGGCATCCAGACGTTTTATGTTGTGCAATGCTTTAGCTCGTTTATAGCATTTGAAAATGCGTTAATGACCGGGGTAATGCGCAACCTTCGGGTTGCAAAACTTGCGGGATTCACCACCAGACGGCTGGAGATGTCATACAGGGTATGTTCTTCCACTAAATTATTGGCTGCCAGCGTGCTGCCCGTCTCCACCAGATCAACAATCCGATCCGCCATGCCGACCAGTGGCGCCAGCTCCATGGAACCGTACAAGTGAATGATATCCGCATGTACGCCTTCAGCCATGTAATACTGTTCCGCCAGATGGTCATATTTGGTGGCGACCCTGAGACGGCTTCCGGCTTCCGGCCTGCCCCTGGCGACCAGATCGGCGGGACCGGCAATGCATAAACGACAGCGGCCAATACCGAGATCAAGTGGTTCATAAACGTGGGGGCGATGTTCCAGCAGCAGGTCGCGTCCGACAATGCCCATGTCGGCGGCTCCCTGCTCCACATAAGTGCAAACATCAGCGGCCCGGATTAAAAGGAAGCGGACACCGCCCGCGGCATCAACCATGAGTTGGCGGGTGGTGTACAAATCCTCCTCCGGTCTTAGACCCGCGCATTCCAGCAAGGGCAGCGTTTCCCCGAGGATACGGCCTTTGGACAATGCGATAGTGAGGTTGGCGTTCTGCCCCATAAACTCAGTGTGCAGCAAGGTTAATGCCCCGGAACAACGTGGGATTGGGTGCCACCCGTCTGATCGATGCTCCGAGTGTTCTCAATTTTTCCTCAATATGTTCATAACCCCGGTCAATATGGTAGACGCGGGATATGGTCGTTTCGCCTGTAGCCGCCAGACCCGCCAGTACCAGACTGGCCGATGCTCTCAGATCGGTAGCCATAACTGGAGCGCCGGAGAGGGATTGAACCCCGTCCACGACGGCTCTATTTCCATTCAACACAATATTCGCACCCATGCGACGCAATTCCTGCACATGCATAAACCGGTTTTCAAAAATCGTTTCACTAATTACGCTACTGCCGCCGGCGATGCACATCAGTGCCATGAACTGGGCCTGAAGATCCGTGGGAAATCCGGGATACGGGCTGGTTTGGATATTCACACCCCGCAATCGACCGTTGGTACGGCATCTTACCCAGTCTTCACCCGTTTCCACGTGGGCGCCAGCCTCGCTGAGACGCGCAAGAAAAGCTTCCAGCATATTCTTTTCAAGGTGTGTTACCGTGACTTCGCCACCGGTAATCAGACCGGCAACGAGATAGGTCGCTGCTTCAATTCGATCGGCAATGACGGATACTTCAGTACCACTCAGCCCGTCCACGCCCTGTATGCAAATGTACCCGCTACCGTCTCCTTCAATATCTGCGCCCATCTGTCTGAGCGCCCCGGCCAGATTCGCCACCTCGGGTTCACGCGCGGCATTTTCCAGGATGGTCTCCCCGTCAGCCAATACCGCCGCCATCATCAGGTTTTCCGTTCCCGTTACTGTCACCTGATCAAAAAAGAAGCGTGTGCCCCGCAGTTTATCTTTTACTTTTGCAACGATATAGCCTCCTTCCACCCGAATGTCCGCACCCATGGCCGCCAGTCCTTTCAGATGCATATCCATGGGTCTGGCGCCAATAGCACAACCGCCGGGAAGACTGACGCGGGCCTGACCGAAACGGGTCAGAAGCGGGCCAAGCACCAGGGCCGACGCACGCATGGTCTTGACCAGTTCATAGGGGGCTTCGGGCAAGGTATGTGAAGATGTGCTCACACGCACCCGGTTTTTATCATCCATGGACACATCCGCCCCCTGATTGGCCAGTAGCGTCATCATGGTGGTGATGTCACGTAAATGGGGGATGCGGTGATACGTCATAGGGCCATCGGCGAGGATGCCTGCCGCCAGTAACGGCAACGCGGCATTTTTTGCACCGCTAATCTCGACCGTGCCGGAAAGCGGCCGACCTCCCTGTATGATAATACTATCCATTGAAGCACCAGATCATGTCGCGGTGCAATATAGCCTGCATGATTCATGAATGCTATCGCGCCATTGTCTGCTCCATTTATCCGCAATGGAATGTTCTTAGCCTGTAAGATACTGTTTGCTTTTGGCCTTACTGGGTGAGGAAGGGGTGTTATGCATGCAATAATCACCGATGTATTTTCGCAATTAACAAAGGAATTGTGCGCCTGTCTTGGACAGGTATTGCCTAAATTATCTTCAACTTGGTGGCAAGAATGTGTACGAGAAAAACTTTCGGTTCCGCAGCTTCAAATTGTCGAGCAATATAGAATTGATTCGCTGCCCGGTCTCAACATGGCCGCCCTATTACGAATTTTCGACCGAAACTGGTTTGAGATATCCTCCGTAGTTGCATTACCGCCGGGAACGCGAAACTTCGTAGAAGAAATGCAAACCATACGTAACAGGTGGGCGCATGCAGGGTCTGAAGAAACAGGACAGGATGATCTGTTCAGGGATTTGGATACGATGCAGAGACTTGCCACGGCAATGGATGCAGATAGCAGCTTCATCGAGAAGATTGCTGGTGAAAAACAGAAATTCATTGGAAAGAAGGAACCTGATTTAACGCTTGCAACGCCTGATAAAGAACAAACAAGGCCCACCGAATTTCAGATGGGTGAAATCGTAAGATTACGCTCGCAACTAATGGGTTCTAATGGGTAGAGTAGAGAACTGGCTCCGACATCGTTAGAAATCAGCCTATCTGTTTCC
>CAZBJB010000044.1:0-11682 GCA_964492105.1 uncultured Zetaproteobacteria bacterium | reverse complement strand
ACAAAAATAAACTGACTGAAACTCAGTAAAACGGCCTAGCCGAATATTTACCTCATTAATACATGCAACTATTTGTATCTATTGAATAAAACGTCGGGAATATTTCGCATCTGACGTGCTTTTGTCATCTCAATGCGAGCGGGGGGGAGGGGCTCCGTCATTGTGACGGGTAAAGATTGCCCATAGCCATGTGGAGGCGCTTGAAACGCCTTCTAAAGGCATTAGCGCGTGGGCGCGAAATGTTTGCTCCGGCTGACTCCTTGAGGAACGATCCTTATGTCGAATATCCAGTTCATCACGCGGAGTGGTTGCGAGGGGATGGCTGTCCGCTTATGATGCGCGGCCTTGCATCATTCAACTGCTATACTCGGGGTGTGGCGCAGTCTGGTAGCGCGTGCCGTTCGGGACGGTAAGGCCGGAGGTTCGAACCCTCTCACCCCGACCATCCCTTATATTGTTCCGGATCAGGATGCGGGATACCACCATGCACCTCAACATCATACTATTTTGACCTCGCGTCCCCACCTGCTCGTTACAATCGCCCTAACTTCGACAGGCTCCTGGCCTGCGCTATTCATAAATGCTGCCATGCCCTTTGAGCCTCTTGCTTGTTCCTTTATCCCTGCCTGTGCGATGCACGCAGACAGGCGCAATCATCACGGCGATTTATGAATAGTTCAGGCTGGGGCTCCGCCGAACTTATGCGCTTTCTCGTCTTGCAACACCTGGACATTGAACCCCCCGCAGTCATCGCGGACTGCCTGCTGGGAGCGGGCCATATGCTTGAAACGGTCCATATATATCAAAATAACACGATACCGGATACCCTCAAGGGTTATGCTGGTCTGATTATTATGGGCGGGCCGATGTCCGCAAACGATGGTTTACCTTTCATCAGACAGGAAATAGCCCTTTCGCAACAGGCCATTGCACAGGATATGCCTGTACTCGGCATCTGCCTTGGCGCTCAGTTGCTCGCAAAGGCCGCGGGTGCGGAGATCGTACCCTCCCCCGAACGTGAACTGGGCTGGTATCCTTTACGTACAACACCTGACGGAGAAACCGATGCCCTGTTTTCTTCGCTTCCCGCTGCAGGGCTGGATGTGTTTCAGTGGCATGGAGAAACCTTTTCCCTACCCCGCAATGCGACACTGCTCGCATCATGCCCCAAGGTTCCAAACCAGGCATTCCGGCTGGGAATCCGCCAATACGGCCTGCAATTTCATGTTGAGGTTGATGAGGCGATCATCGGAAAATGGATCACGGCCGGGGACAGCGAATGTCAGCACCTGGGCATGGACGGCATCACCGATCTCAGAGCCGCAACGCCGCGGTATCTTGACGCAATGCGCACCTTCTGTCGGCGAATGACGCGAGCCTGGCTTGCACTGGCAGGCAAGCCTCCGGGGTGATTTATTGCGATATTGCCGCGACTTCGCATATCGCACGTGTCAGGCATGACAAGTCATCCGGTGCAATCACATAGGGTGGCATGATATACAATAACCTGCCAAAAGGGCGTATCCATACACCCTTTTCCACGAACATCGGCTGTAGCCGATCCATGTCTACGGGCCGGTTCATTTCCACCACACCGATGGCTCCCGTCATACGTACATCCGCGACCTGAGGCATGAGGCGGCACGGCGCAAGCCCTTCCTTCAGTTGATGTTCGATCGCGGCGATCCGTTCCCGCCATGGTGAAGCCAGCAGCAACCTGATACTGGCCAGCGCTACAGCACAGGCCAGGGGGTTGGCCATGAACGTCGGCCCGTGCATCAATACGTTGCCGTCGGCATGGATACCCTCGCAGACGGCTCGTGTCGTCAATACGGCTGCCAGCGTCATATAGCCACCGGTCAATGCCTTGCCGATGCACATAATGTCCGGTGAGATACCCGCATGCTCACAGGCAAACAGCTTACCTGTACGGCCAAATCCGGTTGCAATCTCGTCCACAATCAGCAATACGCCGTACGCATCGCATAGTTTGCGTACCTGCCGCAAGAATTCCGGGGCATAGATACGCATGCCGCCCGCACCCTGTACAACGGGTTCCAGGATGACCGCTGCAATGGTATCCTGATATTGCTGTATTTTCCGTCGAAGATCAGCAATCTGACCATCGTCCCAGTCAGCATCCGTTCCGTTCCGGGGCGCATCGGCAAAGATGTGCCGCGGCAACATGTCTGAAAACAGATGGTGCATTCCCGAGACGGGATCGCAAACGCTCATTGCACCGAAGGTATCGCCGTGATAGCCATAACGGAGAGACAACAGTTTTGTTTTCTTCCGCGCCCCCCGCGCCCGGCAGTACTGCAACGCCATCTTCATGGCAATTTCGACCGATACCGATCCGGAATCGGCAAAAAATACGTGTTCCATGCCATCCGGAACGATTTCGAGTAGTGCTGCGGCAAGCTGTGCGGCCGGTTTATGCGACAATCCGCCAAACATGACGTGCGCCATGTCGTTCATCTGACGCCTGATCGCCTCATTTAATTCCAGAACATTGTAACCGTGGATCGCGCACCACCATGAGGCCATGCCGTCAATCAGCGCATGCCCGTCCTCAAGGAATAACCGTACCCCCGCCGCCCGTGATACGGCGAACATCCGCGACGGCGCCTGCATGGACGCATAGGGATGCCATACGTGTTCCCGTTCAAAGGCCCGCCAACCGGTCAAAGCGGATCCCGCCCGGCCGTGCTAATCAGATGCAGCGTTAACCGTTCCAGCACCACGGACTTATCCTCCACGCTGGCGCCTTTCAGTAACATTTCGGTTCGAGCAACCTGCGCCATCGCCTGCATCAATTCCCGGGCTTGCCACCGTCTCGCTTCCCGCGGCACACGCGTTCGGGCCTCGCCAAATAAACGGGCTTTAGATGATGCTGACTGGCGATCTTTTGCTACATACCAGGAATACATCAATAATTGCTGTATGCGCGTGGACAACCAGCGCAATACCTGAACCTCGGATACCTGCTGATCGCGCAGCAAACTGCGCAGGATTCCCAGGGCACCGGATGCGCGCTCGCCCACGGCATCGCAGAACGCAGCCAGATCCCGCGGGCTTCGTTCGCCCAGCAAATCGCCCACCACCTGTATATCCAGTTCAGCACCTTCGCCATCATCATACAAGCGCAAACGCGCAATCGCCTGCCTGACCGCCAGACGCATGCCTTGTAATCGCCCGGCGATCAGCGACATGGCCGCATCGGACAATGTCAGGCCGGCATCCGTTATCAAGCCTTCAAGCCAACGCCGAAATTGCGCCTCGTTCATGCGCGGGAACACGCACCACGCGATGTCCGGCAATGCCGTTAACCGCCTGTGCAATGCTTTCCCGGATTCGATCCCCGGCGCACAAATGATCAGGCGTAAACCCTCGGGCGGATTCGCGGCCAGTCTCTCCAGCTGATCCATCTTCCCGAACCTCGCGCTGGCCGCGTTGCGAACCAGAGCATGGCAACGGCGCTCTCCAAACAGCCCCGGAGCAAGATTCTCATGCACGCGACCCAGCTCATCCACATCCACGCGAACCAGCACCGCATGCTCCGAACCATACGCCAGGAGCAACTCGGCCATTTCGAAAACGGCATCTCCGTCTTCCCCCGTCAAGTAATAGCAGGCATGCCCGGGCGGCAATATCCCGGAGGGGGCAAGTTTGATCGACAGGTTAAAATCCGGACGAAAGCTTCATCCATGCCTCGCTCATCCATTGACGATTCAGATCATGGCGTAAACGGGTTCTGGATGCCTCAATGCTGGTTGGGCCGCCCACGGCATAAACATCGCCCTGTACGGAAATAACCCCGCTGCTCCAGATACGCACACCCTTACGCCAGAGACCAAGGCTTCCCGAACGCGAAAGCCGGTACGTGGTGGCAATCCCGGCAGCGTCAAAGGCAACGGGACTGAACGATTCGCTGAACACACCCAGACGCAATTCCGCATCCGCATGATCCTTGCCCACCACAAATCCGTTTGCGTGATCGCTCACGTAGCGCCGCCATGCGTCCAGAAAATTGTGGGCGGATGCATCCACGCCGGTAACGTTCACAATGTTGACGTCATCCGGTACCACGCCACGGCCATGCCCTGCCAGATGATAGCCGCAGTTATTGAGTGCAAGCACCAGGCAAAAAGCCGCTATAGCCGTCACGTACCTCATTGCGGCCGAACCACGATATTGACCAATCTTCCGGGAACCAGAATAACCTTCACGATCCGCATGCCTTCCATCCATTTGGCGATACTGGCATCCGACTGCGCCACCGCCAATACCTCATTCTGTCCGGCATCTCCGGCAACAATGATTTTGCCACGCTTTCTGCCCTGAACCTGCACCACCAGCGTAACCTCATTCCGGACCAGGGCCATTTCATCCACGTGTGGCCATCGGGCCACGACAGCCATACGCTTCATTCCCAGACGCTCCCCCGCCTCACAGGAAAAATGGGGTACGAATGGCGCCAGCATGATCACCAGTGACTGCACACCCTCGCGGAATGCGGCATGCTCCGCCTGACCCCCAGGTTCATACGCCTGCAAGCTGTTGGTGAGCTCCATCAGGGCGGCAATCGCTACATTGAAGGCAAAGCCGTGATCAAATGCACGGGTCACTTTTTTTATGGTCGAATGGATCATCAGACGCATCGCCCGGATGGTGGTCTCGTCGTCGTCCCCGTCACCCCTCGTATCAAGCCTTTGCAGCAACCGCCAGACACGATTCAGGAATCGGTGGGCGCCTTCCACACCGGTATCATTCCATTCCAGGTCCTTCCCGGGTGGTGCGGCAAACAGGGTAAACAGGCGCGCCGTATCCGCGCCAAAGCGTTCGATAATGGTATGGGGATCAACCGTGTTACCCCTGGACTTGGACATCTTGCTGCCATCTTTGAGCACCATGCCCTGCGTCAGCAGGTTCCTGAACGGTTCATCGCCCCCCTGCTCCGGGGTGAACAGACCGGCATCACGCATCAGCTTGTGATAAAAACGGGCATAGAGCAGATGCAGCACGGCATGCTCGACACCGCCGATATACTGATCAACCGGCACCCAGCGTTCGATGGCGGAGGCATCCACCATCGCCTGCGTGTTACGCGGGCTGGTATAACGATTCATATACCACGATGATTCCATGAAGGTGTCGAAGGTATCCTGTTCACGTTCCGCCGGCTTGCCACACCTGGGACAGTCGGTATGTTTGAATGCCTCACATCCGGCCAGTGGTGAAGCGCCGCCGGTCAGCTGTACATTGGTCGGCATCTCCACCGGCAACTGATCCTCCGGTACGGCGACGGCGCCACAGTCATCACAGTGAATGACGGGAATCGGCGTTCCCCAGTAGCGCTGACGTGATACCAGCCAGTCGCGCAGACGATATTGTACACGTTCACGGCCCTTGCCATGCTCCGACAGCCATACGGTGATCGCCGTTTTCGCGACCTCGGAGGTCAGGCCGTCAAACGGAGAGGAATGAATACAAACCATATTCTCACTCTCCGCATACCAGGGGTGCCATGCATCCGGGAAGAATTCCGGCAAAGACTGGAGCACCCCGGTATTCGGGTTTTCCCGCATTCCCTTTCGGATGGCCACATGAACATCAGGCTCTAAAACCTGCCTGATTGGTAATCCATATTTTCCGGCAAATTCAAAATCACGCTGATCATGCGCCGGTACGCTCATCACCGCGCCTGTGCCATAGCCCATCAGCACAAAGTTGGCGACCCATATCGGTACAGCCTCTCCGCTAATCGGGTGGACAGCATTAAAACCGGTCGGCATACCTTTCTTTTCCATGGTTTCGACATCGGCCTCACGCGTGGAAATCCTGCTGCATTCCTCCAGAAAAGCCGCCAGTTCGGTATCGGACTCTGCGGCTCTTCGCGCCAGTGAATGCCCTGCCGCCACCGCCATACAGGTTACGCCCATCAGCGTGTCCGGGCGCGTGGTAAAGATATCCAGTGTTTCATCACTGCCCTCAATACCAAAGGATACTTCGGTGCCGATTGATTTACCGATCCAGTTGCGCTGCATATCAACCACTTTCTCCGGCCATCCGGATAACGTCTCCAGATCCGATAACAGTTCTTCAGCATAGTCCGTGATGCGAATAAACCACTGCCTCAGATTCTTGCGAATGACCGGCGTATCACAACGCCAACAGACGCCGTCCAAAACCTGCTCATTGGCCAGCACCGTATGGCAAGGATCACACCAATTCACCTCGGCATCAGACTGATACGCCAGCCCCTTTTCCATTAACCGGATGAACATCCACTGCTCCCAGCGGTAATATTCCGACCGGCAGGTCGCAATTTCCCGGCTCCAGTCATAGGACAGACCCAGTTGTTTCAGTTGTCTCCGCATCTGGTCAATATTGGCATAGGTCCACTCGGCGGGCGGTCGGCCGTGCATGATGGCTGCGTTTTCCGCCGGCAAACCGAACGCATCCCAACCGATCGGATGCAATACATTGAATCCGTTCATCCGTTTGTAGCGGGCCACTGCATCGCCCAGACAGTAATTGCGCACATGCCCCATGTGCAGATGACCGGATGGATATGGGAACATGACCAGACAGTAGTATCGCTTCCGCATATCGGCGGGCGCATCGGATGCGGCATCCACACCCGACTCATCCCATATTCGTTGCCATTTGGCTTCAATTTCCCTTGCTGAATAACGATCTGACACGTATTGCCGCTCCCTGGCCCGGTACCGTCCATCCATGACCACATCAACTGCAACCGGATCCTCAATCAATGAGGATGCGGATCATGCTGGTAACAGGGATGAATGAAAAGGAGTAAATAACGGTGGATCCTCATCACTGTGTCTCTCTATGTCATCAAGACCGGGTTTTACCCGTAGACTCTCATCGTGTTCAGGCCACTCCGGAGCCCCTTGCCGCTGATGCAATATGGATGTCACAATTCTATGTTACGTTTCGGCAGGATATTACGCACGATGAGGGGAACAGAATGCCATGATTGATCGTTCCGGCGGCAGAGGCATCAGTGCGTTCAGACAATCGTTGGAACGGGAACTCAGCGGTTATCTGGAACAGAGCCGAATCAGCGTGAATCCGGATAACTGCCTGAAAGTGGATCTCCACTGTCACGACTTCAACAGCAATGTGCCCGATGAGTTATGGGGGCGCATTCTCGGACTACCGGAAACATGGCTTAAAACAAAGAAACTGGTGCAGTGCCTTCAACACAACGATTGCGATGTCATTACGGTTACCAATCATAATAATGCCAGATCATGCCGGGATCTGATGGACAAAGGCCATGATGTACTGGTGGGTGCGGAATTCACCTGTCATTTTCCGGAATATGATTTATTTGTCCATGTATTGACCTATGGGTTCTCCCCTGAACAGGAATGTATTCTGAACAGGAAACGCGCTGATATCTATGCGTTCCTGCGCTACACCGCAACGCATGATCTCCCGGTCATCCTTCCGCACCCGATGTATTTTTATGCGCGAAGAACGCATATCGACATGGATCTGTTCGAGAAACTGGCCGTACTGTTTGAACGTTTTGAGGTATTGAACGGCCAGCGTGATCAGTGGCAAAGCGTATTGACCCTGAACTGGGTGCAGGGTCTGACGCCGGAAAAAATTCGTGGTTATGCAATAAAACATGACCTGAATCCTGCTGACTTCGGTGTGAATCCCGACAAAGCCAAGGTGCTGACGGGTGGTTCGGATGATCACATGGGTATTTTTGCCGGCCAGTGCGGCTCATATCTGCACGTGCCGCACTTGAAACAACGACTCCAATCAACCCGTGGCTCGGTTCTTGCGCTTGAAGCCATTCGAGCCGGCCGCATCGTGCCGTTTGGGCACGTACTTGAAAGCCAGAAACTGAACATTGCCTTGCTGGATTATTTTTCACAGGTGGCTACCCATATTCAGGATCCCGGATTGCTGAGAATTATATTCCATCGCGGAGAGACCTCCGACAAACTGGCCTGCCTGGCGATCAGTAATCTGTTGCTGGAAATGAAAAAGCATAAAAACACGCAGAAATTCTTTGATGCCGTTCACGATGCCTTACAGGGCAAAAGGGTTAGTACACTGATGAAATGGAAAACCGGGAAGGACTACCGTTTTTGCATCCGATATCTTGAAGAAATTGCCGACAGTAAACGACGCACACCCGAAGCCTTTATCAATACGGTCAATCACGTCATGCCAAAACTGTTTACTGAACTGAATCGATTGATCATCGCGCGCTTGAAAAACTCATCGCTGGTCGATGAAAATCATAAGCTGGATCGCTTTTCCACCGAGGAAATAGCCCGTAAATTTGAGATTCCCAGTCAGTTGACGGCACTGGCCTTTGGCAACCCCGGTACGCACCCCGGCCTGAGCAATGTGAATATTAGCAAACTGCTGGAGAGCCTGTCCTTTCCCGTGCTGGTCAGTATTGTGTTGCTTGGCACCAGTCTGGCCAGTGCGCGTTTATTGTATCAAAATCGACGTTTTCTCAATCACTTCGCCGATTATATTGATAGCAACCGGCATCCTCGCCGTGCCCTCTACCTGACGGATACGCTGCATGATAAAAACGGTGTGTCCAGGTCATTAAGCGGTACATTAAAAGAAATCCAGCGCGCTGATCTACCCGTTGATTTCCTGATCTGCCATACCGATGCCGAAGAGGAGCCGCACTTGCATGTGGTGTGTCCCCTGACCCGTTTTTCAATGACGGATTTTGGCGAACAGGAATTTCGTATCCCGGACTTTATGCAAGTCGCCCGCATTTTTTATGAGGGGGGCTATGATCGTGTCGTCTGCTCCACCGAAGGGCCAATGGCGCTGCTGTCGCTGTTCATTAAACACATGTTTAATGTACCCGCATATTTTTTTATGCACACCGACTGGATTGACTTCATCAAGAACAATACCGACCTAACACAGCATGAACGGAGCCGTATCCGCCGACTGCTGCGTTTCTTTTATCGCCAATACGCCGGTGTGTTCGTGCTCAATAATGAACATCGAACCTGGTTGACCTGCCACCAGATGCAACTGGATAAGGATAAGGTATTTTTGACCGCCCACTATACGCAACCGCGTGATACCGAAATTCAGCCGATCAGTAAGAACGACATGTTTGGCGATGCCACGGATGGTACGCCGGTATTGTTCTATGCCGGTCGCCTGAGCAGGGAGAAGGGGCTATTCGATTTCCCCGAGATTCTGGCCCGTATCCGCCCATCCATCCCGGATGTAAGGATCGTCATTGCCGGCTCCGGCTCCGCAGAAGCAAAACTGAAGGATGCCTTGCCGGATGCGCTGTTCCTCGGGTGGGTGGATGAAGCACGCATGAAAACGCTATATGCCGGCCTGGATATCCTGGTATTCCCGTCTCGCTTTGATACCTTCGGCAATGTAGTGCTGGAGGCATTGACATACGGCATGCCGGTCGTGGCCTATAACTGCAAAGGGCCGAAAGACATCATTGAACACGGGAAGAGTGGCTATCTGGTTGAAGATATCAAGGATATGAGTGATCGGATCATCCATTTTTTCGAACATGAAGCGAACCGTCCTGATATGCGAAAACACGCCATGCAACGCAGCCACGCTTATCAGGCAGAACCCATCATGCGTCAGTTTTTGCTCGATATGGGATTGCCATGCAGCTACTGATATCCATAGTCAGCTTGTGTTACGTAAGCGCGACCAGCTTTTTATGCTCAATGTAGCGTTGACGCATTCTGTCCTTTAATCGTGTTAGATCCACAACAACCAGGCCATCCACACAATTTGCAAAATCCGGATCGATATTGAAATCGAGGAAACGAACCCCGTCCGGTTGACTGATTTCCGTATATTGTTTGTACAACGTCGGCACGGAACAGCCAAGATGCTTGAGGTTGCCCTTGAGATGCATGAAATCCTGCTTGTAATTCTTTCCCGAAAAATGTTTTGAAAGTTCAGCCTGTGTCGCAGCTTCCAGACGGTATGGCATGCATGCCGTCACCATGCCGCCTTCATCGCCGAAATAAAGATTGTAAAAATAGACCAGCATGTCCTTGGCAGCCGGCGGATAACTGTCGCTGATGGATACGGGGCCAAACAGATAACGAAATTGGGGGTTATCACGTAAAAAAGCACCAATGCCATACCACAGATAATCCAGGCTGTGTCGCCCCCAATAACGCGGCTGCACGAAACTGCGTCCCAACTCCAACCCCTGCGCCAGAATCTCATCCATTCCCTCGGAAAAACTGAACAGGGTTTGGGAGTACAACGCATTGTTGTGCGCTTTTATCTCGGCCGTCACGCGCAGACGGTAGGCGCCTGCAATCTCCAATTCCGCTTCATCCCATAATACCAGTTGAAAACAATGTGGATCATGGCAGTCAATATCGCGCCGTTTTCCGGTGCCTTCACCGGCGGCGCGGAAGGATATTTCGCGTAACCGACCGATTTCACGCATTAAACAACTGTCAGGATGAAATGGAAACAGGTAAATCTGTTTGTCATCCCGGGTTTGCCCCAGCAACTGACAACGATGAATTTCCTGCCGCAGCAGGCGGCGCGGTTCGGGGTGGGCAGTCGGAGAGCAGGTGTCATACATCGGCGTTTTTCCATTACCAATGCGATACAGGTGCTTCTGGAATAACTTAACCCTGGCGCGATCGGACAGGTGTACACCCTGATAACTCTCGAAAGGGATAATTTCCCCGATACTGATGGCGACCGACCGTTTCGCCTGTTTATACATTTCGCGCACCAGCCAAAGTGTGGAAAGCGGCTTCGCGAACAGGGACAGTGCATAAAAAAACATTGAATTACGTCCGTTGACATAAACCGGCAATACAGGAGAGCGGGTTGCCATCGCGATGCGAAGGAAGCCACTGTTCCAACGACCGTCACGGATACCCGCCGGGCCCAGACGCGAGACTTCACCGGCCGGAAAAATAATCACCACACCCTCGACATCCAAATGGCGATACACGGCCTTGATCTGATCACGGGTGGTTTTCCCATCCAGATTATCTACCGGCAACAGCAATGACCGCAAGGGTTCAATCCCGGAGAGAAGCTGGTTGGTTACCGCTTTGACATCGGCTCGAACCTGACTGACCATCTTCAGTAACACAGCGGCATCAAGCGTACCGATAGGATGATTGGCAATAATGATCACCCGTCCATGTGCCGGAATGCGTTCGATTTCGCGCAATTGAACGGTGTAACCGAAATCAAAATAGTCCAGGAGTTGTTCTACGAAATCTATTCCCTTCAGATATGGATATTGCTGTTGAAAACGTCGAAGCTCACGTTCGTGAAACAGCATTTTCAACGCAGCCCTCAGCGGACGCGTCAGCAGGGGGGAGCGTTGCCTGAAACCCGGAAATTTTTGATCGATCAACCGTTCCACGTTCAGCATACCTGCTCCCGATGAAAGAAGCCTGATACTACACTTGCAATGATGACACAAGTTTGACACCTGCGTGGCAGTTACGTGACACGGACAATCCCGGCAACAGGGGAACGGATCGCATACGCATGCTGGAGGCTGATACGCTCAAATCCGTCTCATAGATCCTCTTGCAAAACTCATGAGCGGTGATCGACTTCCCCGCTTTGGCCCATTTCCGAGCTTGAATTTCGATCCATGGAACCACCATGCAGCTCATTCAA
>CAZBJB010000043.1:0-12799 GCA_964492105.1 uncultured Zetaproteobacteria bacterium | reverse complement strand
CAGTAAAATACGAGGAGATTTATACCAAAGAGTATGGCTCGGTGCGTGAGCTGATTGACGCACTGCGGTACTATTTTGAGTTCTACAATTTTGAGCGACGGCATCAGTCGCTGGATGATCAGACACCTGCAGAGGTGTATTACGGTGAGCAACAACTGGCCAAGGCGGCTTAGTGTTCAACGCTCACCAAAGACCTGTTCAGGAAACCTGTCGGCCCCCGGCTCCGCGCATCTTCCCCTACTGTGTAAGGGTGATGCGAAGATACAAGGACCAACAGGTTTCAGGACAGAATTGCGATAAAAAACAACAGGATGAACACATCTTAAATCACCCGGAAAGCTGTCCTTGCAATGGGGTCCACTTCACTACCTGTTTTGTTTCGCGCGTCAATCTCCGATTGCGGCCAAGGCCCAGGCACGGCATCCTCCCGCCATGCCCCACCTCGTTCTCATCGATGGCCCCAATTATGTGTTTCGCGCCTTTCATGCCATCCGGCAATTATCGAATTCAAAAGGCGAACCGACCAATGCGACCTTCGGCTATGCGCGGATGTTACGCAGCATTTTCAAGGAACTTCAACCCACGCATGCCGCCGTCGCCTTCGACCCCCGGGGAGGGACATTTCGCCATGATATGTATGCTGATTATAAGGCGCACCGACCGCCGATGCCGGAGGATCTGGCCGTGCAGTGGCCACATATATTCGAGGTGACCCGCGGGTTCAACCTGCCCCTGATTCAGGTCGCCCGTTATGAGGCCGATGATGTGATTGCCACGCTGGCGCGGCGGGCCGAATGCAGGGGCTGGAATGTCACCATCGTTTCCACCGACAAGGATCTGATGCAACTGGTTGGAGACCATACCCGGATGCTCGATACCATGAAACGCATCGAATATGACGCGGGTGAAGTGAAGGCCAAATGGGGCGTGGCACCCGACAGGATCCACGATCTGCTGGCGTTGGCCGGTGATACGTCCGACAATATTCCCGGCGTTCCCGGCATTGGCCCGAAAACGGCCGTGGAGCTGCTGAATACCTATGGTGATCTGGAGGGCGTGCTGGAACATGCGCCGGAAGTCAAGCAGAATAAACGGCGTGAGAATCTGATACGGCATGTTGAGGATGCGCGCCTTTCATACCGACTGGTGGCGCTGGACGAACAGACGCCCGTGGGCGCGACACTGGATGAACTGGCGATGCAGTCACCAGACAGGGAGAGGCTGGCCCGACTCTTTGAACAACTGGAATTCCATCAAATGAGGGAGGAATTCGGCGCTGAACCCTCCGACGGCAAAACCGTGCCGGATCAGATAACGGAACGTACGGACGTTCTGGTGGATACGCCGGAGGCATTAAACAGACTGGTTACGGCGCTAACATTCGCGAAGCTCATTGCCGTGGATACCGAAACCACGTCCCTTTGCTGTCATGATGCGGCACTGGTTGGCTTATCATTTGCCATCAGGCCGGGTGAAGGCTGGTATGTGCCGGTTGGCCACCAGGCAGCCGATTTGTTCGGCGAGACGCCACGACAGCTACCTGGCGCGGATGTGCTGTTCGCCTTGAAACCTGTCCTGGAAAACCCGGATACGCTCAAATGTGGTCACAATCTGAAATATGATATTCAGGTGCTCAGGCGGGCGGGTATTGAGCTTGCGGGCATGCGCTATGACGCTATGTTGCTCGCTTATGTGGATGAACCGGGACAGCCGGCGAAGATGGATCATGTCGCGCTGAAATATCTCGGATACCGTTGTATTTCGTATGCGGAGGTTGCGGGTAAGGGTGCCAGGCAAATCAGTTTCTCTCACGTTCCGGTCACATCCGCGCTCCCCTATGCCGCTGAGGATGCCGAGGTCGCCCTGCGCCTGACGCAATATCTTCGCAAGAAACTTGCCGGCCGCATCAAGCGCCATGACGACATTGAATTGCCCCTGTCCCGCGTGCTGGCGGATATGGAATGGGTCGGCGCTCATCTGGATGCGGACAAGCTGGCGGAACTGTCCGGGCGTTTCGGCAAGTGCATTGATGAACTGGAAAGACGTATTCATCAGGCCGCCGGCCACACCTTCAACATCCAGTCTCCCAAACAACTGGGCGTCCTGCTGTTCGAAACACTGGCCATCCCCGGCGGTAAAAAAACCAAATCCGGGCAATGGGCCACCGGCCAGGAGGTGCTGGAACAGTTGCCTGAAGATCATGCAGTTCCGCGCCTGATTCTTGACGTGCGACAACTGGCCAAGCTTAAATCCACCTATACCGATGCGTTGCAAAAACTGATTCATCCCGAAACAGGCCGGGTGCATACCTCGTATAATCAGGCCGTGACGACCACAGGACGGCTCTCCTCATCCGATCCGAATTTGCAGAATATTCCGATCCGCAGTGAAGAAGGGAAGGAGATTCGCAAGGCGTTTACCGCCGAGGATGGAAACCTGCTGATCGCCGCGGATTATTCGCAGATCGAATTGCGGCTGATGGCGCACTTTTCCGGCGATAACGTGCTAGGTGATGCATTCGCCCATGGCGAGGATATTCATGCGGCGACCGCCGCTGCCGTAAATCAGGTGGCATTGCAAGATGTCACCCGCAGCATGCGCCGCCGCGCCAAGATCATTAACTTCGGGATCCTTTATGGTATGAGCGCCTTTGGATTGAGCAAACAACTGAGTGTGAATCGCGGCGAGGCGCAGGCCTTTATCGATGCCTATTTTGCACAATACCCTGCGGTGCGTCGTTTTATGGAGGAAACGCTGGATCTCGCAAGAGCGCAGGGTTATGTTGAAACCCTTCTTGGCCACCGCGTTTATGTACCTGAAATTAACGCGAAAAACGGGCTCCACCGAAAGTCAGCCGAGCGTACGGCCATCAATGCCCCTCTGCAAGGCTCGGCCGCGGACATCATCAAGGTTGCCATGATCCACCTGCATGCCCGGCTGGCGAAAGAAATGTCCGAAGCCCGCATGATTCTACAGGTGCATGATGAACTGGTCGTGGAGTGTCCCGAGGCCATGGCTAGCGATGTGTCGGCCATCATGCGTGAGGAGATGGAATCCGTAACGCAGCTGCATGTCCCGCTTATTGTGGACATTGGACAGGGCAAAAACTGGTTTGCCGCGCATCAGCTATGACCAGGATGGCGGACGCAATACATTGGGAAAACACGCATTTTGTGCAATCGGTCGCCGATATGCGCCGCTTCCCGGCCATGGCGTTGCCACAGGTCGCGATTGCCGGCCATTCCAATGTGGGAAAATCCAGCCTGCTAAATACCCTGTTTGGCCGCAAGGGTCTGGTAAAAATATCTAAAGCACCCGGCTGCACCCGCCTGTTGAACCTGTTCGCAGTGGATGAACGATTACTGGTGGTGGATTTGCCGGGTTACGGTTTCGCCCGTGCTTCAAAAAAAGAACAGGCTCGGTGGTTCAGTCTTATTGAACGCTATTTAACGTCCAAGGCTGGCCCGCAACTGGTTTTGACGCTGTTGGACATCCGCCACGGCCCCAAGGATTCAGACCTGCATTTGATCGAATGGCTCAATAAAGAAGGCCTCCGCTGGCAACCCGTGGCAACCAAAGCGGATAAACTTTCCGGCAATGCCCGTGGTAAGCGGTTACGCGAAATGACCGATGCCCTGGGTGGTTCACTGTCACCTCTCCCCGTTTCCAGTCTGGACAAACGCGGTGTTGAGGATCTGCGCCAACTGCTTGAACGGGAGTTTTATGTATGTATCACGTGCCGGTGATATGGATCATAACTCGCCGTATGGATGGATGGCGTCGGTGCTCGTACAGGTAGATGCCCTGCCAGATGCCCAGCGCCAGCTTGCCCCGTTCAACGGGAATGCTGAGCGATATGGCCGTAAGCGCGGCCCGGACGTGGGCGGGCATGTCGTCCGGGCCTTCAGAGGTGTGCCGGAAGATCGGGTCTCCGTCCGGCACCAGGCGAGACAGAAAACGTTCCATATCGGATTGTACGGAGGGATCGGCATTTTCCTGAATGAGCAGCGAACAGCTCGTATGCTGAACGAACAGATGCAGCATTCCGGTTCTGATGCCTGTTTGTGCCAGATATTCTGAAACTGGTTGCGTGATGTCGGTCATGCCGCGCCCATGCGGGGTAATGGCGATTGTTGTCTGTGCCTGCTTCATGCAAACTTGACCCACACCGGTGCGTGATCGCTGGGGCGCTCAACCCCCCGCTCATCGGTGTGCACCCCGGCGGATACCGGTTTCATCGCCGGTGTCGCCAGCGCATGATCAATACGTAAACCCCAGCCTCGCCGGAAGGCGTTCAGGCGATAGTCCCACCATGAATACATGCCTTCTTCGGGGTACAGACTGCGCACCGTATCCGTCAGCCCCAACTGCAAAAATGTGTAAAATTGCTCCCGTTCAGCATTGGAACACATGATTTTTCCTTGCCATCGCTTCGGGTTATGAATGTCCATGTCCGAGGGTGTGATATTGAAGTCGCCCAATACAATCAGTTTGTCATGCGCGGCCAGTTCCTGTTGCAGGAATGTTTTGAAGGCTGTCAGCCAGTGCAATTTATAGTGGTATTTTTTTGAGTTCACTTCCTGTCCGTTGGGGACATAGACATCAATGATGCGTACGCCATCCATGGTGGCAGCCAGCATCCTGCGCTGCGGATCGTCGAAGTGCGGGATGCCTGCGATAATATCCGCTGGTTCAACGCGGCTCAGAATGGCGACGCCGTTGTAGGTTTTTTGCCCGGAGAAGCAAACGCGGTATCCCGCCGCCTCAATGTCACTTTGTGGAAACCGTTCATCCGGCAGCTTGGTTTCCTGCAAGGCCAGGATATCCGGTGCGTGTTCGTCCAGATAACGCAACACATGCGGCAGGCGTACATTGATCGAGTTCACATTCCATGTCACGATGTTCACGTTCGCCATGCTGGCAATGGATCCGGATTGCGGCAAGGGGCCATACGATGCAGTATATTCAATGAGCCTCTTGCAAACCTCGTGCACGACGATTTATGAATAATGCAGGCTAGCGTTTTGCGAGAGGATCATGCTGATGCATTTTCTGCAAGAGTTTGCCAAGCATGACGAACTCTGTATCACGACTGCTGCCCTTGCGCCAGGCCAAACCAATTTGTCGACAGCTTTCTTCAGGCATGACATGCAGTTCAATATTCGAACCTTGCAGCATCAGGGAATACTCTGCCATAGCTGGAATAAACGTGACACCAATGTCTGTTGCGACCATTTGAAGTAATGTTTGTAGACTCGTTGCGGCAAATCGACTGATTTGATCCGTGTCATGTAGTTTGCATGCCTGAAGCGCATGATCCCGCAAGCAATGTCCGTCGTCCAGCAATAAAATACTTTCTTCGGGTAACGTATTGATATGAACATCCTCTCTCTTGCTATCCAGCCAGTGCGTTTCATGGCAACAGGCAAACAGGAATGGATCATCATATAACGACATCTTGACCACGTTCTTCATATCAAAGGGGAGAGCAACGAGAATGAGATCAAGTTTTCCCGCGAGTAATTGTTTATGAATGACGCGCGTCTTGTCTTCCCGCAAATACAGTTCCAGTTTGGGGAATCGTTTACGTATTTCCGGAAGGATGGATGGCAGAAGGAAAGGGGCGATCGTGGGGATGACACCAAGAACCAGGCGTCCGTTGAGTGGTTCCTGCCTGCTTGCCGCGATGTTTACCAATGCTGCAATATCATTAATGCAGAGGCGAGCCTGTTCGACAATAATGTGTCCGATATCGGTAAAAATAACGCTTCTGTTCGTGCGATCCACCAAATGTACCTTGAGTTTTATTTCCAATTCCTTGATGGCAATACTGAAGGCTGATTGTGATATGTGGCAGGCCGAAGCCGCCTTGCCGAAATGCCGGGATTCATTAAGCGCGATGAGGAATCGTAGTTGTTTGACTGTCGGCATCAGCACCTCCGAAAGGATTCAATTCAAAAACATCATTCTATTTAATTAATCGTTGTATTCCAAATATTAAACTTTACCTTATTCACGGGAATGCCCATAATGTCGACAGGATAAGACAGGCACGGAGAATAAAATCCATCGTTCCGGGAACATATCATGACACAGGGTCGTAAACATTTGATGCTTGAACTAAACAAGGATCTTGAGTGGGAGTATGCGGCAGCCATTCAATATGTGCAGCACGCATCGGTCATTACCGGTCCCGAATACGAATCCATTCAGAAAGAGCTACTTATCCACGCGCAGGAGGAAATGCAACATGCCGTTATGGTCTCCGAGCAGATTGACTTTTTCGGAGGAATTCCAACGGTGGACGTCGAACGGATTGACGTATCACCGGCAAGCCTGGATATGCTACGGCAGGATCTTAAGGGCGAGGACAACGCCATAGCACGATACAAAGAGCGCATCTATCAGGCCGAACAGCTTCGTGAGTATGGCCTTAGACGCATCATTGAGGATATTCTCATTCAGGAGGAAGAACATAAGCGCGATTTACTGACGGTGATTGCCGGATAAAAAATGAAGAGGGAGAACAACATGAAGGACAACAACATAAACACATTAAGGTATCGGCGGGCTATCCGTATGATACTCGCATCCGCGCTGCTTTTACTGGTGGGCCTCATGCTTCCAACCGAGGGCCGGGCCGAGGATTTGTCCGGCTGGAAACTTCCACCCGTTCCGATTCCCGCCGATAATGCACAGTCCAGGGCAAAAATCGAACTCGGGCACAAACTGACATTTGATACGCGTCTGTCTAAAAACAACGCCATCAGTTGTGCCGGTTGTCATCTACCCTTCGCCGGCGGCGGCGGACATACCCGTCGCGCCTTTGGCCATAGTGGTGAGCTTGGCCGCTGGGCGCCATCATGGATTAATGCCGCCTACTATACGTCTCTGTTCTGGGATGGACGTGCGGCGTCACTTGAAGAGCAGACGGGCGCCTTGCCCGGTCACATGGGACCCATTTCGGCACCCGGTGAAATGGGTGGAAATATTGTGAGCATCGTCAAGAAACTCAATGCTGTACCTGCATACAAAAAAGCATTTCACAAGGCATTCGGCAAGGATGCCACCCGACAGAATATTGCCAGGGCCATTGCCTCCTACGAGCGAACACTCATTGCCCGGCATGCGCCGTTCCAGCGTTATGTGAATGGTGATAAGAAGGCGATCTCCATGGCAGCACAACGGGGGTTTAAGCTGTTCAGGAACAAAGCCAAATGCGTTGTATGTCATACGCCACCACTGCTGACAGACAATGATTTTCATAATATCGGCGTACCCCAGGTGGGGCCACTGAAAGAGGATGTTGGCCGGTATGCCGTAACCCATGATGCAGATGATAAGGGAGCTTTCAAAACTCCATCATTATATAATTCGGCATCATTTGTATTTTTCATGCATGACGGTGCATTTTCCACCTTGAGGCAAGTGATTGAACACTATAACAGAGGTGGCGATCCAAAGGATGCACATCAGTCTGATCTGATCGTGCCTCTGCACCTGACCGGAAAAGAAAAATACGACCTGATTGCTTTCCTCAAGAGTCTGACGGATACGCGCCTGAACCATATCCATCGACCACGTCTTCCTTGAACCAGCCTCAAAATCAATGGAATTTACCATCGGATTTTGCATAGTGGCGAAGGCAAAGCATCCCTGCTAAGGTAATATCTTGGCGGGGGTGTTGTTCTTGGGATCGGCAGGTCTGTCACAGGTTCTGCTCAGCTTTCGAAATGCAGCCCCACCATCCATGTGTCATCCGATCAAGTCTTCCGGGATGATGCCGATTCATACGTGAATAATGGCTCCGTGCTGTAGACGAGACTTCGGATGACGATCTTGTTACACAAGGAGTCTTATATGGAACCCAGATCCTGCAAGTGATCGTGCATGCAGAGTGTAAGACATTGGTTTATATAGCGTATTGAAAAAACAGGTTGTCAGCTTATTGGTGATGAGTGTTTTTTCAATATGCCAGATGAATCAAGGGGTTGCGCTATGTGTGTGCGGGCACTTGCAGGATCTAGGTGGAATCATTACTGGCAGGCGTTGATGTAGCCTGAACTATTCATAAATCGCCGTGATGATTGCGCAGGGCCTTTGTTCGCAACGGATTGCCGAGGAAGCAGGCCACCAGGCACGCATTGTCCGTTAGCGTTGGCATGGAAGGCTATGGCGGCTGGGCGCGTTCGTTGGATAAGATGGTGCTGGCCAAAGGTTGGACGCTGCTCAATGTCAACAACCTGAAGCTGATGAGATACAAGGAAATCCAGGCCGTGGGAGGTAAGCGGGCGGTATAAAGGAATGATTTGAATACATGGTTTGAAAAGCTGTACGGGCATGGCCTCTGCCGACGTACGAATCAGGAGAAAATGACTGCCATCATCGTCGATACCATTCGCGATGGCGGTCTGTGTGTATGCGAGGGAGGCACGGGAATCGGTAAAAGCTATGCCGGATTGATGGCCGCGTTGTTTATGCGCCGGAAGATCAATGATGAAGATGCGCCCCCCATCGTGTACTCGACTGGAACCATCGCCCTTCAGGAACAGATTATCGGCCATGATTTACCTACCCTGTGCAAGATGCTTGATCAGGATTTTGTCTCGGCGCTTGCCAAGGGCAGGGGAAGATACATGTGTCCAAAAAAGCTTCTTAATCCCGGAATAAAAGCAGATCATCAGACATTGACATTGTTTGGTGAACAGGGTTTCCCATCCGGAAGTGATACTGCCTCCATGCCGACCAATGAGCGCGAGCTTCAGGAAATAGAGCAGGCATTCAATAACAAGTTATGGGACGGGGATATTGATGCGTACCCGAAGCCTTTCTCTCCAGGAA
Organism: uncultured Zetaproteobacteria bacterium; assembly: GCA_964492105.1. Taxonomy (GTDB): domain Bacteria; phylum Pseudomonadota; class Zetaproteobacteria; order Mariprofundales; family Mariprofundaceae; genus JAUZQZ01. Next base: position 3,958 of record CAZBJB010000043.1, on the reverse strand, counting down.
CTATGACCCGCATCACCATCGACGGCCATGCATGTCTCGGCAGGCGTTGTTCATTATATAAATGCTGTCCTTACTTCCAATCCCGCAGACATTTGCGAACATGTGATGTAATTGTCGTCAATCACGATTTGTTGCTTTCCGATCTGGCACTTGGTGGCGGCGTTGTCATCCCCTGCAAACCGAAGGATACGATTTACCTGCTTGATGAAGCCCATCGTTTGCCCGATACCGCAGTTCGACACTTTGGATCGGTTTTCCATGTGAAGGGATCACGGGAATGGCTGGACAGCTATCAGAAATTGTTAAACCGAATGCAGAAAGTTCCCAGGCTTCCGGATTTAGCGAAAGAATTGATTCATTCGTCCGGCGGGTTGATTGATCATCTGAAACAATCGCTACAGGAACTCCAAACGTCTATCGAGCAGAATGAAACCCTGTTTGAGGATGGTGCATGGTTATTTAATGTTGTGCCGGCATCATGTGTTGAGTCCGTGCAAGCTATGGCGCATCAATCTGAACCGCTGCTGAAAGGCGCTGCCATGATTCTCAAGGCATGTACCACGGATGACGCAAAAACCAGCATGGGTAATGTGGCGGTGGAAAGGATTCAATCCAATGTTGGCTTCTTTCACCATCGAATAAGCAACCTGTTTAATTGCACCGACATGCTGCTGAAGGAAGACGATCCCGCATCACCACCGACAGCTCGCTGGATCGAAACGCTCAGGAATTCGGATTATCAGTTCAATGCATTTCCCACATTTGCATCGGGGCACCTGAATAAATTCTTATGGAGTGAAGCCAAGGCTGCCATCGCCTATTCCGCGACCCTGCGCGCATTGGGAAATTTTGGCCGATTTCTGCAAGAGTCCGGATTAGGCCAGGCCGACAGGGAGGTGGGAACCTACCATTTTGCCTCTCCTTTTCGCTACGAACGTTCCACAGTCTACATCACCGCCGATGCTACCGACCCGGATAATGAAGGGCATGAGCAATTGACCGCGAACATCCTTTCCGGCGTGATGAAAAAAGGATCAAAGGGCGTACTTGTGCTGTTTACCAGTACACGAAAGATGCAGCGTGTTCGGGAGATCCTTGATGTGGGCGATGCGATATCAGGTGCTGTCCTTGCGCAGGGAGCGATGCCCAGGAAAAACCTGATTTCCAGGCACAAAAAAACCATTGAGGCAGGTCAAACAAGCATCATATTGGGCTTGGCATCTTTTGCCGAGGGCATTGATCTACCCGGTGATTTTTGCACAACAGTGATCATCCCCCGAATACCCTTCGCTGTTCCCTCGACACCCATGGAACAGGCCCGCCTGGACTGGATCAGAAAATCCGGCGGTCATTCGTTTAACGATTATATGTTGCCCATGGCGTCGATGCGTTTAACCCAGATGGTTGGACGCCTGATCCGAACAGAACGTGACACTGGAAATATCATTGTGCTTGATCCCAGAATCTGCACGAAGTTTTACGGAAAATTATTGTTGAACAATTTTCCCGGGTTCAAGGTTCGTCGATTTTCATCTGCGTCATTCAAAGTTTCCGATAAACAATAGTAACCTATCCAGCCTTGCAAATAACGATTCAGCTTCACAATCATCGCTTCCAGAGAAATGCCCTGACGGCGATCCGTCAATTGGCGCATCCGCTGCTTGAACCGATGCCAGCTTGCCTTCGCTGCTTGCACCTTCACCTTGCGTATCCGCGCCCATCTTCGTTTATCCGTGGTTTCAACTGTATTTACGTCTCCTTATCATACCCATGCCTGAGAATCCATTGATATGGCATTGATATGCCATTGACACGGCCTTGAGGCCCAGTCTAAACTTAACCAGTTTGTTAACTAGCAGGAGTTCTTATGTCTGATGAATTGCGCAAGCAGGTTTCAGCCTTTGATGCAAAAACGCATCTATCTTCTCTGATTCGGGAAGTGGAGGAAGGACAAAGTTTTACGATTACCCGGCGGGGATCGCCGGTTGCACGGCTGGAACCCGTGAATCGTCAGGGTTGCGAAGTTCATGATTTGCTCGCTCGCTTTCGGGCGGTTCGGCAGCGCATTACCGGCTGCGGCGGTATTCGGGAGATGGTGGATGAAGGCCGAAAATATTAGACTTTGGGTGATGGATTGCTCAATAGCGGCAGCACTGGGGTTGCCCGATGAGGCATCGTATGTGGCGGACGCATTTTTGTTGCAGATGCCGGATGACGAGGTGTGGGTGCCTTCGCTCTGGTGGCATGAAATTGGCAATGTGCTGGCTACAGCCAGGCGAAGAAAGCGCATCAGCGATAACGATGTGTCTGGACTGATGCAATTATACGACGCTTTGCCGATCCAGACTGATGTCGCATCGGGTTCCGGTATGATGGGGCGGGTTTATCGGCTGTCCATCGCATATGATCTTTCAGCCTATGATGCCGCCTCTCTGGAACTTGCTGAACGCAAGCGGGCCGGGTTGGCAACACTGGATGCGAAACTGCTGCAAGCCGCCAGAGATTATGGCGTCGAAGTTTTTGCGAATGAATCATGATGAGGCCTTTGTACGAAGTCATCATGCCTGACCGGGATTCACCTGCTTTCAATTACGAGGCGCTGGACGCCTTGCGCCGCCATCATCCGGCCTGGCGTCTATTGCGGGCTGACTCCGCTCCCCTGATCGCGAGTTTTCTACACCGTGTGTTCATTATTTCAAACAAACGCGAAATGGCGCAATCCGATATATCGGAGGCTCTGGAGGATGAGCTTTTTGCCCTGCGTGAGCGTCTGGGAGCGGAGAGCTATCCCGGAACGGCACAGGAATACTTAAACAAGTGGGCGGATAATGCGCAGGGTTGGCTGCGCAAGTTTTATCCACAGGCATCCGATGAGCCGCATTATGACTTGACGCCGGCCACCGAGAAGGGGATTCGCTGGCTGGCCGGTTTGGCCGAACGACGCTTTATCGGTACCGAATCAAGGCTGTTAACCCTGTTTGATTTACTACATCAAATGGCTGAAGGCAGCGAAACCGACCCAAAGGTGCGCATCGCCGAACTGCGCAAACGGCGGCGTGAAATTGACAGGGAAATCAAACAGGTACAGGCGGGCGATATTCCTCTGCTGGATGAAACATCGTTAAAAGACCGCTTTCAGCAATTTGTTATGATGGCTGGCGAATTGCTGAGTGACTTCCGTGAGGTTGAACAGAATTTCCGCATGCTGGATCGCCGCGTGCGCGAACGTATCGCCCTGTGGGAAGGCGGCAAGGGTGCATTGCTGGAAGATATATTGAGCGAGTGTGACAATATTACGGACTCGGATCAGGGTAAAAGCTTTCGCGCTTTCTGGGATTTCTTGATGTCCAGCAGACGGCAGGAAGAGTTGACGGGTTTGCTGGACAAGGTGTTGAATTTGCCGCCCGTGGCTGAATCGCGCCCGGATAGTCGCCTGCGCCGCGTGCATTACGACTGGCTATCGGCGGGAGAACATACCCAGCGCACGGTGGCCCAGCTTTCCAGCCAGTTACGCCGTTTCCTGGATGATAAAACGTGGCTGGAAAACAAACGGATTATGGAAATCCTGCGCCATATCAAGACGGAGGCCCGCAGTTGTATGGAGCATCCTCCGCAAGGCGTGATGATGGAGATGGACGAGATCGGTCTGTCGTTCATGCTGCCGTTGGAACGCCCCATGTATCAGCCGCCATTGCAGGCGGCCATTGCCGATATTACGCTGAAAATGGGTGAAGAAGATGCCGATACCGAGGCGTTGTTCGCACAAATCGCGGTGGACAAGGGGCGCTTGAAACAGGTGCTGGCGAAAGCTTTGCAACAGCAAGAACAGATTACCCTGGGTGCCTTGTTAAAGCGGGAACCACTACGGCATGGTTTGGCGGAGCTGGTGGTCTGGTTGCAATTGGCCAGCGAACAATCGCGTTGTATTATTGATGAAAATCAACATGAAATGGCGTAC
>CAZBJB010000042.1:3339-13213 GCA_964492105.1 uncultured Zetaproteobacteria bacterium | reverse complement strand
GCCCAGTTGAGTGGAAATCCAGCCTTCGTTGACGCATCCGTCCTGTGTCAGTTGCGGATCCTCCGCATGCTGAATAATGAGAAATCCGAAGCTGGACGCATATTCAAGCGCCTTGCGCATGACACCGCCATGCCAGACCGGTATGCCGTCATCAGAAAAGGCGATAGCCCCGGCACGCGCCAGTTCACGCATTTCGGTCAGTTCCTTGCCGTCGAGGTTTTTCGTCACTGCGGCAACAGGATGCACATTGCAAAGTCCAATCTCGCCCGCCCGTTCGATGACTTGCCGGATCACACCGGCATGATCCAGCCGGGGCGTGGTATTCGGCATACAGCACATGCTGGTAACACCACCCGCGACTGCCGCCTTTGAACCGGATTCGATATCCTCTTTCCATTCCTGTCCCGGTTCACGTAAATGCACGTGCATGTCGATCAGGCCGGGGCAAACGATCAGTCCGCTGACATCAATCTCCGTATCTGCCTTGCGTTTCTCTTCACCGACAGCGGCGATGCGACCGCCTTTGATCAGGACGTTAGCGATACCATCCCGTCCATTGGCCGGGTCGATGACACGTCCGCCATGGATCAGAACATCCATCATAACAACTTCCCCTGCACCTTCATGGCAGCTTCGGCCTGCTCACGTTTTCTGCTGCGCCGTACGGGTTCCATGCGGTCGCCACCACACAACACCGTCAGCACGGCCATGCGCACCGCCACCCCGCATTCCACCTGATCAAGGATGTGGCTTCTGGCCGAATCCGCGACATCCGACGCAATTTCCACACCTCGATTTATCGGCCCTGGATGCATCACCAGACAATCCTTTCCCGCCATATCCAATCGGCGGCGGTTGAGCCCATAGGCCTCATGGTATTCACGCAGGGACGGAAAACAGCAGCTTGATGCCAGCCGCTCGGTCTGCACGCGCAGCATGTAGAGCACATCGGAACCGGGGATCGCTGCATCGAAGTCGTGATACACCTCGCAACCAAAACGTTCAATAGCCAGCGGCAACAGGGTTCTCGGTGCAACAATGCGTATGGAATAGCCCAACTTTCGCGCCGCCAGCAGGTGTGAACGCGCCACGCGAGAATGCGCGATATCGCCTACAATCGTCATGACTTTGCCCTGCGGCGAATTCCATGTCCGTTTCAATGTCAGTAAATCAGCCAGAATTTGAGTCGGGTGCTCATGTGCGCCATCGCCGGCATTCACGGTGGACGTATCAGGCAGGTAATCAGCGAGGAACTCACAGGCGCCGGCAGCCGCATGGCGGATCACCAGTACATGCGGCTGCATGGCCGCTAGCGTCTCGCCCGTATCCAGCAATGATTCGCCTTTCTTCACCGCCGATGTGGAAGCGGAAATATTAATCACGTCGGCGGACAGTCGTTTTCCGGCCAGTTCAAAGCTGGTACGGGTTCGTGTTGAATGTTCAAGGAAGAGATTGATGATGGTTTTGCCGCGCAGCGTCGGCGCCTTTTTGACGGGGCGACGGGACAGTTCCACAAAGGACATCCCAAGATTCACTATATATTCAATCTGTTCGCGCGACAGTTGTGCGATGCCGAACAGGTGCTTCATACGGCCACCCTGCGTTGTTCAATGCACCAGTCTCCATCCGTCGTCACCAGCTTTACCGAATCATGGGCGCCTGCCTCACAGAATAAGCCGGTACAATCAGCAGCAATGGGCAATTCGCGTCCACCCCGGTCAATCAACACCGCCAGATGAACACTGGCCGGTCGTCCGTAGTCAAAAATTTCACCAAGCGCGGCGCGGATGGTGCGGCCCGTGTACAGGACATCATCCACCAGCCAGATGGCCTTGCCCGAGACATCAAACGGCAAATGGCTGGGGCGTACCTCCGGATTAGGGCCGAGGGCATCCAGATCATCCCGATAAAAACTGATGTCCAGATTGCCACGCTCAACACGGCAGCCTCTGAATTCAAGACGTTGCTGCAAGGTATCCGCAACCCGCGCCCCACCTTGCTGTATACCCATGATATACACGTCATTCGCCTGGAGTATACGAGCCATGGTTTCCAAGGCCTGTTCAACGGTTTCGCTGTCAAAGATGACATGGTTCATTCCTTCATCTCCGGATGTGCAGCCAGGAAATCCTCAAGAATGATGGCTGCCGCTGTCTGGTCAATCTTTGCGCGAACCTTCTTCTCGCTCAATCCCTGGGCAAACAGACGCTCTCTGGCCGCCCACGAGGACAGGCGTTCATCCTGAAACACAACAGGTAAATCCGTCTGTGTCATCATTGCGTTTGCGGCAATGCGGCAATCGACAGCCTGTTCGCCTTCCGTGCCATCCATGTTTTTGGGCAGGCCCGCGACAACGCCCCGGCAACCATACTTCCGGGCCAGCTTCAAAGTCCGCCCTGGCCATCCGGCATCCTTGCGATGCAGGCAGGCGATACCATGGACTGAAATACCCAGCCGGTCGCAAACGGCAACACCGATGCGTTTACCTCCAATGTCCAGAGCCAACAATGGGAGAGCCAGAGGAGAAGCCTTAGCCTGCATTATTCATCACGCCGATTCATGAATAGTTCAGGTTAGTAGTTGAGAAGAATCCGACTGTCATCAAAACCGAGATTGTGCAACGTTTCGCGGCACGCGTCCACCATCGTGTTCATGCCAGACAGGCAGGCCACCGCATTTTCACCTCGCGGTGCATCAGCACATAAGGCATCCCGCACATAGCCGATGAGTCCCTCCCATGTCTCACTGCCCGTCTTTACGGATACGCTGACCTGGATATTGTGTTCGGCTAAGGATTCCAGTTCGTCCGTCAGCAAACGATGACAAGGCGTAAGAAATCCTGCGTAAATGGCAACGCCGCCATAGTCCTCACGATGGGTCATGATATTCCGCCAGACGCTACGTAATGGCGCAATACCTGTACCCACGCCAATCAGATAGATATTGTGCCCATGAAAAGGAGATAACTCAAAACCCTTGCCCATGGGACCCTCCACCTCAACCAAAGAGCCGCACTCCAGTCCAGCTAGCAGGATTGCAATGCCGGGCCGCTGCTTAATCACGAATTCGTAACAATCCCCGCAATCCGGATCCGAAGCCATGGCGAAATAGTCCGGCATGGGCTTTTTCAGCCCGGGGAGCCCCAGGCGCACCACCTGGCCCGCCACGAATGGATCGAGTGTCTTGCTTTGCCAGGGCTCAAGATTGAGTTTCACCACCACATCATCGTATTCGGGGCTACTTAGACAAACCGACTCTTTGACACGCATCGTACAGGAAGAAGAATGCTTCAAATTGATGAACCTCTTGGTCTCATGCTTATTGTGAGATAGATATGCGACATTGCACCGGAGAGAGGAACAAGAAGCAAGGATTTCATCATTGAATTCCGGCTGGAGTTGTAAGGAAAGTGAAAATCACACTTTTCGTTTTCCGTGGAGTAAACAGACCAGGCCTGTCCGCACGCGCTCACGCAGGCGCGATCATCGCGGTGATTTATGAATGGTTCGGGTCAAATGCGGTAATACGGCAGCGGGAACGAGCGCCGATACATCCCCGCCCATGCCCGATATTTCGCGGATAAAACGTGAGGAAACAAAGGTATAGTCCTCACGTGCCATGACAAACATCGTTTCAACGTGCTCATCCAGTCTGCGGTTCATCGTCGCCATCTGGAATTCATATTCGAAATCCGAAGCCGCGCGCAGACCCCGCAGGATAGCATTGGCATGCTGATTGTGCGCCAGTTCCACCAGCAGGCCGGAAAAGGCCGTGACTTCAACATCAGACTGTCCGGTAAATGTTTCACACACCATGGAGAGACGGGTATCCGGATCAAAAATCGGCTGTTTGTTCGGATTGGTGGCTACGCCCACGACTATGCGGTCAAACAGTTTCAATCCGCGATTGACTACGTCCACATGCCCGAGCGTGATGGGGTCAAAGGTTCCAGGATAAATTGCTGTTCGTTTCATGCCGTCTCCATGGTCAACTTGCGCCAGTGCGGGTTAGAAAATACAGACAGGTGCCACCATAGTGCCGTAGCTGCCGCTGTGTCCAGCCCGACGGCCAGGCGGTGCTGACACGAGCCGATTCCTCAATAACCAGTTGTGCACAGGATACTTGAGCCTCGTCCAGCCAACGGGGAACACATACACTGATTGCTTGCGCATAGGGCGGGTCGGCAAAGACAAGATCGAAATGTCGGCCGCCTAACCTTGCCAGCATGGCATGCACATCGCCGTGCAACAGTTCCCAACAGTCTTCAATCGTCCATCGTTCCCTCATATCTTGCAGATGCCGGACAGCGCGCCGATTGGATTCAATGGAAATCGCAACGGACGCACCCCTTGAAATAGCTTCCAGCGCCATCAGACCGGAACCGGAAAATAAATCCAGCATGGTCGCGCCTTCGATGCCTCCCAGAATATTAAACAGGGCTTGCCTCACCTTTGATGGTGTGGGCCGAACGCCCTCGATTTCGGGAACCGGGAGACGGCGGCCACGGAAACGGCCCGCAGTAATACGCATGCCTGTGGCGTTCATGTCAACTTGCCCCGGGGGAGTGCCGCTCATCCACCCAGAGTTTCGCAAGAGGCTCAAATTTCAGTAATTACGCATCCGAATGACAAATCCCTTCAACCTTTCGGTCCAACCTGCACCGTATCCCAGTCAGCCGGTGTAAGAAAACGAGCAGCGGCAGCCTTGACCTCGGCCAGTGTCACGGCGTTGATGTGCCGCTTCCAGACCTGGAGGTAATCCAGCGGCAAACCGTAAAACCCGATCATGGACATCAATCTCACGCGCTTGGCGTCGGAATCCATGCGAAGGGCAAAACCGCCGGTCAGGTTCTCCTTGGCTGCGGTCAGTTGTTGCTGGCTGATATGTCCATCATGCATCCGGCGCATCACATCCCGCACCACCTTGAGCGCCTGCCCTGCTTGATCGGCGCGCGTTTGCAGGGTAATCACGAAGGGACCGGAAGTTGCCAGCGGCATAAAATACGAATAAACGCCGTAAACCAGCCCGCGTTTCTCACGCACCTCATTCATTAACCGAGATGAAAAACCGCCACCGCCCAGGATATGGTTAAGCAGCATATCGGTAAAGAAATCCGGCGCATAGCGGGATGGCCCCAGGCGGGATAGCTGCACCGTCATCTGGCGCGTTGCCATCGTAACATGGCGCTTCTCACCGCCGGGCACGGACGCAGGCTTGGTAATATCCCTTAGCGACTTCTCAGGTGCGCCCTCCCATCCCGCAAGCAGCGGACGGATCTGCCGCAGTAATTCCTTCATCGTTATATCGCCACTAACCGCCAGCACCGCACCCTGTGGTTTGAATTGACGGTGGTACATGGATCGCAAGTCGGCCAGGTCAATACGCTCAAGACTGTCCACACTGCCCCCCGGACGATGACCATATCCGTGCCTCGGATACAGCATGCGAGTTGTCGACTGTGCGGCACGAACATCCGGCTCCTCCAACGATTTTTTCGCTGCGGAAATTGCATCTGTTTTCAGGAAGAGGAAACGTTTTTCATTCCAACCCGGCATCAACGCCGCTTCGGTCAGGGCGTGAACACCTTCCGGTAGCGCTTCCTTCAACGCAGTCATGGAGATGGAAAGACTGTCCCGATCCGCACCCGCCCCAAGACGAATGGCCTGTGCATCCAGAAAATCGGCCCACGACACAAAATTATGCTTCTTCGTGTGGTCTTCAAGCACACTGGCAAGCATCGAAGCGGTGCCACCTTTGCCTTTCGGATCGAGACGGCTGCCAGCCGGAACCGTCAGGCGCATGACCACCATGGGTACGTTGCGTGCCTCCATCAGCAGCACCCGCAGCCCGTTATCCAGCCGATCCTGCTGGATCGGCGGGGTGGCTCGCGCTGTGGGGATCGTGGCAAAGGCAAGTATAATAACCAGCATACATCCGGAGAAGTGTTTCATGGGCGAACCTCCGGTTGCAGCAAGCCTGTCGTGGATCGGTTCCGGCGGATCCAGTGCCGAAGCACTCTCCTGACGTCTGCCGCCGTTACTTTCCGAATGGCGTCCAGCCATGCACCACGCTTGTCGGCGCCAATACCCACGCTCTCAAGCTCGCCGATCTCCTTCGCGCGCAAATAAAGTGAATCCTGGGCATACGCCTCATCGGCGATCATTCCACGTTTGGCTGTAGCCAGCCGGATCTTTGAAGGCCCCTTGTGACGTAATTTGGTAATCGTGGCCCAGAAGGCCTTTTCAAAGGCTGCGGCAGGCTGCTTCAAGCCCAGCATGCCGTAGGCGTTCCATAAGTAGATACCCATGGAAAAGGGATCGTAATCCGCGCCTACAGAAAATGCCTTACGCTGTTGATCCACCAACTGACGGGTCAACACCGCCGAACGACCGCCGGCTAAAATCTCGGTCGCCACCGCGAGCGCCGCCGCCTGTGTGTCATTCTTTCCGGGATGCCACACAGGCACCGGCATGGCGATCACCTCCATCGGCAGTTGGGCGGGTAGGTTCGCGATCATACGCTTGGGCCCCAGGGGTTCCGGTTCCACCGGATTAAAGCGCGACGGCACGGGTCGTTTCTTCAAACGGCCAAAGGTGCGGCCGACCACTTGTTTGACGTGGGCGAAATCCACATCGCCAACAATGACGACCGTAGCACTACCCGGGATATAGTATTGATGATAAAAGGCGCGGACATCCCTGATATTCAGACGTTTCAAATCCTGCATCCACCCGATAACGGGATTCCTGTAGGGTGACAACCGTAGCGCCACGGCGGATAACGCCTCGAACATACGATTGTTCGGATCATCATCCGTACGCATACGCCGCTCCTCCATGATGACCTTGATTTCCTTGGCGAAATCTGCTTTCGCCAGCGTCAGATGTGTGAAACGCTCGGCCTCCATGGCCAGCACTTCATCCACGTGTTCCGCCGGAACAATTTCAAAATAAGCCGTGTAATCCGTGGCGGTAAAAGCATTGTCATTGCCGCCCATGGCCGCGATGCGATGAGAAAATACGCCGGGTGCAAGTTTTTCCGAGCCCTTGAACGACATGTGTTCAAGCACATGCGCCAGCCCTGTCTTGCCGGGCACCTCGTCACGACCGCCCACCCTGTGCCAAACCTGCACAATAGCCACGGGGGCGGAATGATCCTCCTCGACGACCAGTTTGATGCCGTTCTTAAAGACCGCCTCTTGTAATCTGCCTGCTGTCGGCACTGACTCCGAAGAATAGGCCTGTGTAGCGAAGGGAATGAAAAGAAGGAGAATGAGGAATAAACGCATGCGCGCAATGTACGCAAATCGCTGTTTCATTCAAGGGGGAATGCATGTGCGTTGTCCTGACTTTCGGTCACATGCGTTTGTATACGCTTGCGGCAGCCTGATCAAGGATTCGTTGCAGGCAAAGGAACAACCGGATCCCCCGCGAAAGGAGCGTGGCAGATTGGGGAGGAAAACTTGGGCGCGGTAGTGTTTATGAATGGTTCAGGTTAGGGATGACTTCCATACGCCAGACGCTATAATTGCCTAAATCATGTGCGAGCTATCCGTTTCACTCGTGGGGATGAGGATTTAACCCGCATTGTTCACCCATGCAGGCTAAACCGGGCTTCATGCTGGGCCTCACGCGTATCGACGTGCCACTGGCGCTGGCTCCGATGGCGGGTATCACCGATTTACCTTTTCGCCGCATATGCAAACATTTCGGTGCGGGACTGATGGTGACGGAAATGATTGCTTCCCGGGCGGTGGATCAGGGCAGGGAACGTACAAAACGTATGGCTGAAATTGATAAAGATGAACATCCCGTCGGTATCCAGATTGCCGGTTCCGACTCCGGTTACATGAGGGAGGCAGCGCGCTGGGCGGCGTCCAGGGGGGCTGATTTCATTGATATAAATATGGGATGTCCAGTCAAGAAAATCTGCAGGCAAGTCGCCGGTTCCGCATTGTTAAAGGATGAAGTCGCTGTTGCGCGGATTCTGGAAGCCGTGGTCTGCGCCGTAGATCTGCCGGTGACCCTGAAAATCCGTACGGGTTGGGATCATGCCTCGAAAAACGTCGCACGCATTGCAAAGATTGCCGAGGCATCGGGTATTCAGATGCTGACGGTGCATGGACGAACACGATCTCAGATGTTCAACGGGCATGCCGACTGGGAAGATATTGGACTGGCCAAACAGGCCGTTTCCATTCCGGTGCTGGGCAATGGTGACGTAGTGGACGCGGCTTCAGCCATGGAGATGTTGCGTATCGCGGGATGTGACGGGATGATGATGGGCCGGGCCGTACAGGGCAACCCATGGGTACTGGCCGAAGTGAAGGCCGCGCTGCTGGGCAATCAGTCACCCGCCAGGCCGGATGGCGCCGCCCGCTGGCGTGTAATCCGGGATCATATGTTGGCACTGGCAAAACATCATGGCGAGCAAACAGCTTCGAAACTCGTACGCAAGCATGTGATCTGGTATAGTAAGGGTATGGATGCGTCGGCTGAATTTCGCCGTCATTTTCAATCGCTGACAGCGTGGCAAGCGCAACTTGAAGGCGCAGAAGCCTTCTTCCACACAAATCATAAAACTCGAGTCTGATTGCGTGTCGTCTGAATCTATTCTGGTTTCCTCCATTCCCCTGCCCATGCTGATGCTGGACAATGAAGGCTTCATTCTGAGTGCTAATATGGAAGCACAATCCGCGCTGGGCATTCCCGAGCGGGCGCTGACGGGACGCCACGCATCCAATCTGTTCGTACCGGAATCAGAGATGCAGGTCATGCTTGATCACATGAAGGGTAATTACGGATCGTTGTCCAGCCATGGTCTCTGCGAACGCAGCAACAACGCCCCATGTTCGTTACATATTGGCCCCGCCGGCGATGGTTATGCCCTGCTGATGGTTCCCGAGGCTGGCCGGCACGAACTGGAGCAACATGTAAAGCGTCAGGAAATGGCCGAGGCCGTCGCCAGAATTGCACTGGAAATGGCGCATGAAGTGAAAAATCCGCTGGCTGCCCTTCGCGGTGCGGCGCAGTGGCTGTCCGAGCAGTTGTCGCAAGGGGATCAAAGGGAAGCGGCAGTGATGATGCTTGCTCAGGTTGATCTCATCCGCGAGCGCATTGACAGCTTTCTGCAACTGGGCCCTCGCGCGCCTATCGGGATGGAAGCTATCAATATTCACAGCTTGATTGATGATGTATGTTGTCCGGTGGACGGTGTTACCGTACGCCGCGTTTTCGATCCCAGCCTGCCCCTGATCCAGGCCCATGCGAGTAGGCTCCGGCAGGCCATTGAAAATCTGTGGACGAATGCCCTGGAAGCGGGGGCGTCGCACATCGAATGGCTCACCCGCGTGAACACCACCATCAAACTGCCGGGGCACAAGGGCGCCGTACTGGAAGTGCGTATCACCAATGATGGTGAACCCATCCCCCGGCACATTCAGGATCATCTGTTTGAACCCTTCGTGACTGCCAAGGCGCGCGGTAATGGATTGGGGCTGGCACTGATCCAGCGCGTGATGCAGGAGCATAACGGTCAGGTCAGGCTGCAATCAGAAGCAGGACGCACCAACTTTATTCTGCATTTACCCATCGGGAAGACCCACTGATGCACGTACTGGTCGTGGATGATGATGAAGGTATCCGCTGGGTGTTGGCGCGCGTGCTTGGTGAAGAAGGCATGGAAGTCGTGCAGGCGGAAAGTTTGGAGCAAGCGAAGCAGGCCATGGCCATGCAGGAATTTGCACTGGTCTTTCTTGATGTTTATCTGCCGGATGGCAATGGCATGGAAGCGGTAGCAGCGGGCCTGTTTTCGGCGCCGGTGGTTTTGCTAACAGCGGAAACTACGTTTGACAACGCCGCCCAGGCGTACCGCG
>CAZBJB010000042.1:0-3329 GCA_964492105.1 uncultured Zetaproteobacteria bacterium | reverse complement strand
AACCCTTTGATCTGGATGAAGTACGATCACTGGCGCGCCGTCTCAAGCCCCAACAGGAAGAAGCAAGGCATGACAAAATTGCTGACGAGACTAATCTGATCATTGGCCGCAGCGCCTCCATGCAGCAGTTGTTCCGCACATTGGGTCGTGTTGCCGCATCCGATCTGACCGTATTAATCACTGGCGAATCCGGAACCGGAAAGGATCTGGTGGCACGCGTTCTGCATCAGCAAAGCAAGCGTAACCACAACCCTTTTGTCCCGATTAATACGGCTGCCATTCCGGCGGAATTATTAGAATCCGAATTGTTCGGACATGAGAAGGGTGCCTTCACCGGTGCGGATCGCGCCCGTGCGGGGCGTTTTGAACAAGCGGATCAGGGCACGTTATTTCTGGATGAAATTGGTGATATGCCCGCCAGCTTGCAAGTCAAATTATTGCGCGTGCTGGAAGAGGGGGTAGTCCAGCGCGTTGGCAGCCGTGAGAACCAGCCTGTGAATGTCCGCCTTCTGGCGGCGACACACCAGGATTTGCAATATAAAATCAAACGGGGGACGTTTCGTGAGGATTTGTATTATCGCCTGAACGTCATTCCCGTACATATTCCCCCCCTGCGCGAGCGCAGGGATGATATCCATCAACTGGCCGGAGCCATGCTTGTAGCCGCGGCGGAGGAATTGGAGATGGTGCCACCCATCCTCCTGGATGAAGCCATCAATCTGCTTAAAACGTATGACTGGCCGGGCAATGTACGTGAATTGAAGAACGTCATGCGCAGGCTGGCACTGCTCACGCCCGGTGCTGCCATCACCCTGTCGGATGTCGCACTGGCACTGGGCAACAGGGGAAACCATACACAGAAGGAAGAATCTCTGTCCGAAGCCGTCAACCGTTGCATCCGCCACTACATGGACAAACTTGGCTACGCCGAGGCTATGGATCTGCACAAGCATCTGTTGGGTGAAGTGGAGCCTCCGTTACTCATGTTGGCGATGAAGCGTTGCGAGGGCAATCAGATCAAGGCGGCGCGGATGCTGGGATTGAACCGCAATACGGTACGCAAACTGCTGCGCCAGTATCACATTGATCCGGCATATTTCAGGAATTAAAATTAAGGGAGGAGGGGGTGAACCATGCCCATGGAAGAGGAACAAAGCATATGTTGCGAACAAGGATCCGGCCGGCCTGTCTGCGTGCGTTCACGCACAGGCAGGCGCAATCATCACGGAGGTTCATGAATAGTCAGGCTAAAATCCAGTTCCGGGCCTTTCGGTACAATACGGGTCGGGTTGATCGATTCATGCGAGTAATAATGCTGCTTGATATGCTCCATGTTGACCGTGTCGGCGATGCCCGGCTGTTGATAAAGATCACGCAGATAGCCCCAGAGATTCGGCATATCCATGATTCGGTTGCGGTTGCACTTGAAATGGCTGTAATACACGGCGTCGAAGCGCACCAGTGTGGTGAACAGTCGCCAGTCCGCTTCGGTGATTTGATTGCCAACCAGATACCGTTGGTGTGACAGGCGTGTCTCCAGTTCATCCAGCGCCGAGAACAGCGCATTGAACGCCTCTTCATACACATCCTGCACCGTGGCGAAACCACATTTGTAGACGCCGTTGTTCACATTGTCATAGACAAAAGTATTGACGGCATCAATGTCATCGCGCAACGCTTCGGGATAATAGTCGCGCGTATTGCCGGTCAGGGAATCGAAGGCCGAATTGAACATGCGGATAATCTCAGCCGATTCATTGTTGACGATGGTTGCGCGCTGTTTATCCCATAGCATCGGCACGCTGACGCGTCCCGAATAATGGGGATCGGCCTTCGTATAGAACTGATGGTGGTAGTGGAAACTGTATAGCGGTTCCGGTTCCGCCTTGTACTCCCAGCCGTTTTTCAGCATATGCGGATGCACGGTCGTCACCCCGATCAGATTCTTCAACCCCTTGATTTTGCGGAAGATCAGCGTGCGGTGCGCCCACGGGCAGGCGAGGCAGACATAGAGATGATAACGGCCAGCCTCGGCCGGAAACTCACTTGAGCCAATGCTGTTACGGAACTGCGACGCGGATCGGCGAAATATGCCATCCTTTGACACCCATTTGCCGTCATCGGTTTTCCAGATACCATCAACAAGCAGGCCCATATTCCCTACTCCTTAGAGCCTCTTGCAAAACGCTGGGTGGATGAGTGGCAATCCCACGTTGAGACCATTTTCGGGATTGAATGAGCTGCATGGTGATCCCATAGAGCGAAATTCAAGCTCGGAAATGGGCCGAAGTGGGGAAGCCGATCGCCGCTCATGAGTTTTGCAAGAGGCTCCTTAGGCTCTTTATAGTGATTTCGCCCATTAAAGCAACACACACTACTCTGACCCGCATGATTCATGAATCATGCGGGTTGAATAGCTTGTTTCAGCACGGGATAATCGGTATAGCCGCATTCATCGCTACCATAACGAATAAGAGGCTAACATGAAAGGTGCCGAACCTCACATGAACTATTCATAAATCGCCGTGATGATTGCGCCTGCCTGTGCGTGGCACGCAGACAGGTGCATCGCACAGGCAGGTGCATCGCACAGGCAGGGATAAAGGAACAAGCAAGGGCATGGCAGAATGTATGAATAGTTCAGGCTAGGGCTCCAAAATATGTCGCGGTCTTTAGCCGCCGCCTGCACCACCAATCCTGCCTTTCATCATACAGAGGTGGCGCAAGCAGGATGATCGTTAGGCAGGTAGAAGCGATGAATCAGCGGCAGGCATATCCAGCGTCCCTTCATTTTTTTCAACAGGGCGATGCAAGTGAAATATTGCGCCCATGGATATTTCGATTCGATTAATTGGCCTTGGCGGCATGGTCAAAGACATGCGAAAGGGTGCGCAAAAGAGTGGATGACATCGAACTGGTGAAGGGAGTGATACAGGCCAGTATCACATGGACGAAACAGCGGCTTCGAATACGACCCAGCCGGGAGTTGGAAAATCTTTCTGAAGTGGCAATTAGTCTGAACTATTCATAAATTCTGCCATACCCTTGCTTGTTTCTTTGTTCGCACCGAATTCCTCGTCGGTCGTCCGTATGCACGGCTACGGTCTCTCTCCTCGGTATCCGTTGCGAACAAAGGCCCGGCCTGTCTGCGTGCGGCACGCACAGGCAGGTGCAATCATCATGGCGATTCATGAATAGTTCAGGCTAGAATATCACGCAGAATAAACATGAAATCAGGCTCTTTTTATTTGAAATATCAACGACTTACGCCGTTAATATCGTAAATATTCGGCTAGGCCGTTTTACTGAGTTTCAGTCAGTTTATTTTT
>CAZBJB010000041.1:0-13572 GCA_964492105.1 uncultured Zetaproteobacteria bacterium | reverse complement strand
GTTGATCGGGGTATCATCAAACACAAAGGTGTCGATCCCCTTGCTGACAGGAAACTTGGCAATCCCCATCTGATAGCGAATGGATGCCATGGCCTCCGGCAGATCATCCCACTGCTTAAACCCAGGATCCGACATTGACATGCGGCGCATGCCGCAACCCTTTGATTCGCCTGGGCTTCCGAAAAATCACTCATCACCAATGAGGTGAATACATGATTGTTCGAAACGCCATGCAAACCAAATACTTACACCCTGCATCCAATGTCAATGCCGGATCTTGGGTTAAAGGGAGCGCCATCGCGCAGTGCCCCGGCTTTCTTTTGCTATCTGCCGGGCACTCTAGAGGGGGGTCAATTCTGGACGCTGTTTTTGACCTCTAGGGGGGTCAATTTTACACGCTGTTTAACACCTGGCCAATAGTACGCCATCGACTGCGAAACGCGCCTTGTCTGGCTTCCCTGGGATGACTCTGATGGTCTACTCTTCTACGGGATACTAGCACAATGCCCATCCGGGTTGCGCGTCCCATTCCATAGGAATTTTCCGACTACCGTTCATTCTTAACAATCCGGCATAGGCAATCATTACGGCATTATCCGTGCAATAGCGGGGCCGCGGCCATTCAATTTGAATTGCATACTTTCCTGCCTCCGATACCAGGGTGTCGCGCAGACACTGATTTGACGCCACGCCGCCTGCAATAATCAGGCGTGAAATGTTTTCCCGGACGCAGGCGCGCACTGCCTTTTTGGCCAGGACTTCACAGATGGATGATTCAATCCCGGCCGCCATATCCGCACGCGCTTCTGCATCCATATCCCCTGCGTTACGGCTTGCATAAAGCACAGCTGTTTTCAGTCCTGAAAAACTGAAGTCCAGATTAGGTTTATTGAGCATGGGTCGCGGCAGTTTGAAACGGTTTTTATCACCACCCACTGCCAGTTTGGCCATGGCGGGGCCGCCAGGATAAGGAAGGTTCAGTAAGCGCGCACATTTATCGAAGCATTCACCGGCCGCATCATCCAGCGTTTGCCCCAGAATCGAGTATTGCCCAAGCCCGTCCACGCGGATCAGCAGGGTATGTCCGCCGGAGGCCAGTAGTGCTATGAAAGGAAAATCTGGAAGAGACCCGGATAATCCGGGAGCGAACACATGGCCTTCCAGATGATGAATGGGTATCACGGGAATGTTGTTCACCATGCCTGCGGCGCGAGCCCAGGACACGCCGACCAGCAATGCCCCCATTAAGCCGGGTCCGGCAGTGACGGCTATTGCGCCCAGGTCAGCCCATTCGAGCCCCGCTTCATGCATGACCGCATCCGCCATGGGTGGCAATTGCCTCAGATGCTCACGCGATGCGATTTCAGGCACCACGCCACCGTACTTTGCATGGATGTCAATCTGTGACGCGATGCGTTCGGACAGGATACGGATGTGTTCGTCTGCATGTCCATTGAGGATGGCCGCGGCCGTTTCATCACATGAGGTCTCAATGCCCATGATGATCATGGTTTTCCATATCCGCCGCCGCCGGGGGTTTCGATGCGTAATCGATCACCCGGTTTCAATGTGCGCATACATTTAGCGGGAAGGTCTTTCCAGTGCCCGCCCGTGTACAGGATGTTCCTTCCAGCCTGTCCTGCTTTCCCGCCACGCAGGCCCCAGGGACGGGTGTTCCGTCGTTCGGTGAGCAGGGACATCTCACATGCCGCCAATAGTTCCCATTCGCGTATCACCCCGTTACCACCATAAAACATCCCCGCGCCGCCCGATCCGCAGCGAATGGCATATGCGCGGATACGCAAAGGATAGTGCATTTCCAGCACCTCGATGGATGTGTTTCTCGTGTTGGTCATATGACACTGAACGGCGGAGATCCCCGATCCGTTCGCATGCGCGCCCATGCCGCCCGCCAGTGTTTCATAATAGACCCATGCCTTCCCCTCATCATTTGTGCCACCGAAAATCACGTTATTCATCGTTCCCTGTGCTGCCGCCGGGATACGCTCCGGGCAAGCTTTCGCCAGTGCGCCCAGCACGACATCGACGATGCGCTGGCTGGTTTCCACATTGCCTGCGGCTACCGCGGCGCCGGGGTGCGCGTTGACCAGAGAGCCTTCCGGCGCCGTGATGTGGATGGGGCGGAAGATGGCGGACGTGTGCGGCGTACCCTCCGGCATCAGGCAGCGAAAGGCATAAAACACAGCTGACGCCGTGACGGATATGGGACAGTTGACGGGGCCGGCGCATTGCGGTGCGGTGCCGGAAAAATCCACCGTCGCCCCTTTGTCCGCAATGCTCATCTCCACGCGGATGGTGAATGGTCCATGATGCAAGCCGTCGTCTTCCAGCGTGTCCTCAAAGCGATAACAGCCATCAGGGATATCCGCAATCGTGTTTCTTCCATAGGATTCGGAGGCAGTCAGCAGTTGCTCCAGTCCGGTGGTGACAGACATCTCCGAGGACAAAGCAATCAAACGTGAAACGCCTGTATTGCAAGCCGCGCGCTGTGCCGCCAAATCACCCATGCGTTCTTCGGGATTGCGCGCCTGTTCAAGGAAACACCGGATAAAGCCAGCCTGCTCCCGATCCGAACGGAACCAGTGGCCGGGATGGACGACCACGCCTTCATCCGCAAGCGTGGTGTGGATGCCCATGGAACCGGGAGAAACACCACCCACATCAGCATGGTGGGCGCGTGTGGCGGAGAAACCAATCTGTTCCGTCTGAATAAAGACAGGCGCGACTACAGTCATGTCCGGCAGATGCGTGCCGCCAAGGAAGGGGTCGTTGAACACCACCACATCGCCCGGCTGCCAATCCATATGCTCTACGACACCATGCATGGCATAAGCCATGGATCCAAGGTGTACGGGGATGTGCGCGGCCTGCGCGACCAGTTCGCCTGCCGCATTAAACAGAGCACAGGAATAATCCTCACGATCCTTGATGTTCGGCGACAAAGCGGAGCGTTTGAGCACCGCGCCCATCTCTTCACAGAAGGCGTTCAATCGATGCGCGAAGAGACTCAATTCCACGGCATTCATACTGTTCCCTTACGCCTGGCCAGAAGGAGATGCCCGTGGGGAGAGACTTTTAGATGCCAGCATGGAGGTAACCATAGCGTGGCCGTATCCTCCAGAATCAGTGCCGGAGCCTCGATGGCATGTCCCGGCCGCAAGGCTTCGCGCCGGTAATGTGGTGTCCGTCCAGCTTCAGTCCCGGAGTGGCCCGCAGGTGCTATCGGAGACGTGGCTTGCGGCAATTCGGGCAGGCAAATTCGTTCTGTTTCCGCGATTGCGGAGAGGCGCAATGTCATGATCTCCATGGGTTGATCAAGCGTATGTCCATACGCTTTCGCATGGGCGTGGGTAAAACGCGATGCAAGATCATCCATGTTGTTCGTATAGGGCATGGCCAGGTGGAAACCCTGCCCCCGGTAACGCACATCCACGGTGCGTTCGATGGATGGCTGAAGGTTCGGCATCCGTTGCCTTGCCTGTGTTTCCAACAGGGAAAAGATGTGTTCAGCCGCTGTTGCGGCGTCCCTGGCACCCAATTCAATTCTGTATGTTTGTGACACGTCACACTGCCGTTGTCCCGAGAGCATGCCGAGAGCGGAGAAAGCACCACTGGCGACAGGAAGGATGACGTTGAGGATACCGAGTGATTCAGCCAGCGCGCAGGCGTGCAGGCCGCCAGCGCCGCCAAAGCAGATCAACGCGAAGTTTTTGGGATCATAACCTCGCCGTACGGACACGACACGCAACGCGCCGGCCATTTTTTCTTCAGCTACCCGGATGATGCCGCGGGCCATTTCCAGCATATTCATACCGAATTCACTTCCGAGGTTGGCTACGACCCCTTCAGCTCTGGCCGGATCAAGGCGTATATGTCCGGCCAGTCTGGCGTCACGGGGGATGTGTCCGAGGGCAACATGAGCATCCGTGACCGTGGGTCGCGTACCACCCAATCCATAACAGGCGGGTCCCGGATCGGCTCCGGCGGATTCCGATCCCACCTGTAATAATCCCGCAGCATCACACCAGGCGATGGAACCGCCACCAGCGCCAATCGTGTGGATATCCAGCATGGGTATAGCCACCGGAAGGCCGGCGATCTTCGCTTCGGTCGTAATGCGGGGATGCCCGTCCAGCAACGATACATCCGTACTGGTACCGCCCATATCGAAGGTAATCAGGCGGGATATGGCAAGTTGTTTTCCCACTGTCCTGGCGGCCACCAGACCGCCCGCGGGTCCGGAAAGCACCATCTTGACGGCATTCCTTCCGGCTTCGCGGACATCCATCACACCGCCCGCTGAATGCATGACGAACAGCTTGCCGGAGGACTTTCCGGATGAAAGCGTATCGCCAAGGCGCAGAAGGTACTGTTTGACCAGCGGCCCAACATACGCATTGAGAAAGGTAGCGACCGCACGTTCGAACTCCCGGTATTCGGTCAGTACTTCATACGATCTGGAAACAAACAGGCCGGCGGGGAGGGCATTGGCCGCAGCCCGCTCCTGTTCCGTGTTGAGAAAGGAAAACAACGTACATATCGCGACGGATGCATACCCTTTCGTGGCTTTGGCGAGCCTTTTGAGATCCGCATCGCGGACAGGTTCGATAAGCTTTCCATCCGCATCCACCCGCCCGCTGATGCCAAGGCAGTCTTCCCGTTTTACCCATGCCGGCAGTTCCGGAGGACACAGGTCATACAGGCGAGGGCGCGTCTGCCTGCCGATAAGTAACATATCTTCCAGTCCGCGGTTGGTGACGAACAGGGTTTTCACACCCTTGCGCTCCAGAATAGCATTGGTGGCCACCGTCGAGCCATGTACCAGATGCAGATCCGAGGGTGCCAGATTCAGCCTGTCAATGCCGCGTAAAATGGATTCGCAGGGATCATGCGGGATGGAACGTTCCTTGTGAAAGCGCAGGCGCTCGCCATCAAAGACCACAAAGTCCGTGAAGGTTCCTCCGGTGTCTACGCCCAGCAACATACGTTAGAGCCTCTTGTGACACTCTGGGTGGATGAGCGGTGATCTGCTGCCCCACCTTGGCCCCTTTTTGAGCTTGAATGTCGCTCCATGGAACCACTATGCAGCTCATTCAAGCCCAAAATAGTCTCAAAGCGGGATTGCCGCTCATCCACCCAGAGTGTTGCAAGAGGCTCGTTATACTATTTTTCTCTACTAAAGCCGAAATGCTTGATGCTGACCACACGGGAATCCTGGTCATATATGATTTCCACACGGCGCAGAAATGATTCACCGGTATCGGGGTTTTTATATGATTCGACATAAATGGAACGGTTGGGATGCAGGTCATCCTTGAGTACGGGCGTACCCAGCACCGATTCCACATGGAAACGGCTGTCACCCCTCTGAATACTGGCCACCAGATCCGGTTTGAGGACATTCCCCTGATGTATGACTGTTTGCAGGCAGCCGGAAAGAATAAGCAGGGAAGCCATCATGATCGCCACCCTCATGAGGCGGTTTCCACTGGCTCATCATACCCTGCTTCCAGCAATTTGATATATTCAGCCATGCCTGTTTCCAGTGTCCATACAGGTTTCCAACCCAGTAAATCTGTTGCACCCGAGATATCCGCCTCCGTATGATTTTGATAGAAGTCATAGGGATTATCAAAATAATCAATATCCAGTTTCCGGTTCAACAGGGTTTCCAGATTGAGGATCATATCATTGAAACAGCGCGCCGAGCCTGAGCCGATATTGCACAGCCCGGATCGCGGCGCTTCCAGTGCCGCCAGATTAGCGGAAATAACATCGCGGATATAAATGAAATCACGTTGCTGCTCACCGTACTTGAACAGGCGGGGACGTTTTCCCGTCTTGATTTGATCGTAGAGTTGCAAAATCATGGATGCTGTCGCGCCCTTGTGCGTTTCTCCGGAGCCATACACATTAAAATAACGCAAGCCGATAACCGTGGACGGATGCCTACCATGCCAACGACAGGCGATACGATCCATGGATAACTTGGAGAAGCCATAAATATTGGCTGGCTCTTCGCCGGCGTTCACGCGATTGGGTGCTGGTGTATTGCCATAGGTGGCGGCGGAGGATGCGTACACCATGCGCGTACCGGACTCACAACTGGCTTTAAGCATGGCTGCAAACGCATTGGTATTGACTTCCAGCATGAGGCGTTGATCCGGTACGGTGGTATCCGAAATAGCCCCGTGGTGCAGGATGGCGGAATATGCACCACTGGCAATCTCCCGATGCAACTCCGGGTCGGCGATGGATCCGGCACGCACCTCGCAGTCAACATGCACAAGATTCTTCCAGTCCCCGAAGCTGAAATCGTCCACGACGGTGACATCCACATCCGGTTTCTTGACCAGAGCCGCGGCCAGGTTTGCGCCGATGAAACCAGCGCCTCCGGTGATAAGAATACGTTCCGCCATCATTTAACGGCCCACGATCCCTGAAGATCAGCTATGGCATGCATCGTGGCCTGATTGCAGATGGGATAACCGGCGTGTGTATTCACGCGGCGTACAATATTTTTCGCGGACAGGGTACGCAAGGTTTTCACGTCCAACCCTGCTTCACTTAATAATCGGGCGATCCATGTACCCAATCCCGGAAGATTAGAAATACGAACTATGTTAATCAGTTGCCGGCAGCGTTCCGGTGAGAGTTGGTTGCCGCTGGCGCCGGATAACACATTGGCATCGGCAGAGGCAAGGCTTTCGACGGGACGGCACAGGAGCTTGAGGATTATCCATTCGCTTTCACGCAGAAAATCACGGTTTTCATGCAAGGGGCATGTGCCGGGCGCATCCTGAAGATGGACGTTCATCTTATTTCTCGGCGTAGGCGGTGGGGCCGGCAATATAGGCTCCCTTTAACGCCCATTTGTGAAGCTTCGTCAACATACGATTGGCACGCGTCAGATTGGCACGCCGGAGCCTGGCGCCGCGCAGGTCGGCTTTGTACAGGTTAGCGTGGCTTAAATCCGCACCACGCAAATCCGTGCCTTGCAAATTGCATTCGGAAAGGTTGGCGCCAGTCAGTTTTGCATTCCTTAAATCCATTCCGGACAAATTCAGGCCGGACAGGTCTTGTCCCGCAAGGCTGCGCCCTTCCCGAACGGCCTGAACGATTTCATCGGCTGTCATGCTTTTCTCCATCTTATTTTATGGTCATGGATAGTACGATGTCGCGCATTGAGCGCAAGCGTATTGTCCGTGCGTACAAATCATCGTGTACTTGCTATCATACGCGGTTTGCAGGTTGTCCGCAGGCGGGCAATCCGGGAGATTCCTTGAGATGGATGCTTTATCCCGCCGATCGGCTTATGTTTAACACGTGCATCCATGGGACGCTTCATGTCCCCGATGCCAGGCGTTAGCAGGCAAAGATGGGCGCATCGCTTTTCTTACTGGTTGCGGCCGACGCAATCCTGTTGTTACACGTCCTGTTTGTTGCCTTCGTTGTGGCAGGTCTCATCCTGATATTAACGGGGAGGGCGCTTTCGTGGTACTGGGTTAGGAATCCCTGGTTTCGTGTATCGCATCTTGTCGCTATTTGTGTGGTGGTCGCCCAGTCTTGGTTCGGCGTTACATGCCCACTCACTATCTGGGAGATGTCGCTACGCCTGCGGGCCGGGGATGCCGTGTATTCTGGTTCTTTCATATCGCATTGGCTTGACACCCTTTTATATTATCAAGCGCCTGCATGGGTGTTTGTCGTTTCTTATTCCACATTCGGGGCGCTCGTTGTTGCAAGCTGGTTTTGGATTCGCCCGCGTCCGTTTACGAACCCCCATGATTCATGAATTGCCGTGATAATTGTGCCGACGTTTGCATGATCCCGAAGCACAGGCACCAGCTTGCCACCGCATGCACTCATCAGCGTCATCATGCCGGGGCCATGCCCCGCCAGCGGCGAATCGGAATGGATCACCACCCCGATGGTCATCGCTCCCTTACGGTACGTTCTTCCGTAGCGGTTGTCGTGATCCATGACCGCGACGAAATCACCGAAACGCAGTTTGTCCAGGCCATATTCTTTTACCATTTCGTCATCATGACAGAGAATATCGTAATCCCCGGTCGTTACGGACAGCGCCCCGATGCCGGAACCCATGGCGTATCCCGGCACGATGACATGTACCGGCACCTCAATGTTCCCATCCTTCCGCTCGGATAATTCCCATGCGTCCAGCACATCAGGGTCCAGATTGTAGATATACACATCGGGATGATCGATGAGCTTGAGTCCCTGACCAAAGCCCTTAACCAGGAATTTGTCGTCATATGTCAGCTTATCCAGTGTTTCATCGGAGAACTGGAGCATCAGATGTTCCACACCGCCATGATGCCCCAGTACACGACCCGTATCGCCCTTGGCCGCGCCTGAAATCACGCGTACTTCGTTACCACAACAGGATAAAAACTGAAATCCCGCTTCACATTTCCGATTCTTGTGCGTAAACGTAGCCGATACGCCGGGCTCAATATGATCGCCCGCCCAACCGAACACCGAATCTCCAACCTTGACGTTGTAGGTAATACCGCCCGTGGATGGCCAGGCCATGATCTCTCCCGCCGATCCCACTTCAAACGGCGCCCATTGATGCGCTGGCGCGACACCTCCCTGCACGGCTGTCATCACCAGTTGATCACGATTGGTTTTAAGACTCATGTGTTCATCCTTTTGTAACTACTCAGCACCCCTTGAGTTTTGTTCTCTGGCAAGGCGCGAGAAGCGTAGAATCCGTAGCATATGGGTTATATGTGAGGATTCGAGCATCGCAGCAACGCCGCCAGGGGGCAAAAGGCGGGGGGGGGGGCTGAGTAGTTACATCCTTTTAATGTATCTTCATCAGGAAAGTACGCCATACCATCTAATTTGATCCCCTTCAAACAGGCCAACGCTTCAGGTGTCATCATCACGGCGATTTATGAATAGTTCAGGCTAACATAATGCAAAAACTGGCTCTCTCGCCCTTCCCTGATACCGCGTTGCTCAAACCTGGTTTGTGGTCTGTCCGGATCACGTTCGATAAAACCTTTACTTCCCGCTATGTTACGCAAGCCTGGTGTGGTATCAAGGATGTCCCGCATCCATTCAGCCAAGTCCGGCTGGTCACTGGCCAGCTTGACAAAACCGTTTTTCTTTATTCGCGACACAAGCAGACGTGAGAAATCTTTTTGAATCAGGCGGCGTTTGTGATGCCGTGCCTTGGGCCACGGATCGGGATGGTTAATGAAGACCCCGTGCAACTGCCCTTCACCCACCTGATATTGCAAGACAAACTGTGCCGGAAGTTGTGAAATACGCACCCGTTCGATCACCCCCGCATGTTCCAGTTTGCCCACTGCCTTGGCTACGCCGGGCAGGTATATTTCAACACCGAACAGAGTCCAGCCGGGATGGGTTTGTGCCAGATGCACCAGAAAATCACCATTGCCAAAACCGATTTCCATCACGATCGAGGCATTGGCGGCAATACCGGCATCGGCCAGGGCCTTGCCTTTCGGCACTCCTATCCCTGGCAGCCATTCGGCTAATCTCGCTTCTTGCCCATGGGTGACAAAACCGCTTTTTCGACCATAGGTGCGCAGTTCATGCTGGAGATGTTGTTGGCGGAAATCCCGGCTCAAACGCATAGCGGGGAGGGTAACAGAAAACCAACCCGCATGATGCACCCATGCCGCCGCGCCCCTGGCTTGCTTCTTTATCCGTACCCGAAGCCCTCGTCGGTCGTCTGTATGCATGGCTATGGCCTCCTCCCCAATTCATTGCGAACAAAGACCCGGCCTGTCTGCGTGCGGCACGCACAGGCAGGCAAAATAAGCACGGCGACTTACGAATAATGCGGGTGAGTCCGGGCCAGGGAAGGTAGCATCCAGGATATGCGTTCTGTTTTCATCGTTCTGTCATGCTCCACGGTATTGTTTGCGGCGGTTCCCGCACGGGCTGAACCTGTAGGGTTGGCTACCGTGATCCGGAATGTACTGAAGGGGCATCCTGATATCAGTTTGAACCGACTGCAACCGCAATTTTCGGACGCCGATGCACAGGGCATCGCCGGGCAGCTGGATCCCACCCTGTCCGCCACCGTCAGTGCCAGCGACGAACAGACCCCTTTCGTCAGCCAATTCGCCCCCGTTGGCACGAAGCGCCGCCAATTCACCGGCAGCATTAGCAAGCCGTTGGCCAGTGGCGATACGGTGACGCTCAGTATGGACTATGATCGGCGACAACTGAATTTCAATTCGCCGTTCGCGTCCCAACCCGGCCTGCCGCAGCCAGATTGACCTGTCTGTGCGTCATCCGCTGCTGCGTGGCGCGGGCAGACCGGCATATAGCAAGGCGCTGGAGGCAAAGCTGCAGGCCGCAGAATCAAGGCTGATGGAAGCACGCGACCAGGTGCGCATGCAACTGGACGTGGTGGCTAAACTCGGTAGTCGCGCGCTGCCCGCTTTTACGACGGAACAACAGCCGCGCCGCGGGTGCATGGGTCAGGGCCGAAAAACGCATGGCCGCGTCCATACCTACCGCGGTATTTTTGTGATCCTGGCCATTCAGTTTAGCCGCGTGAGCTATCCGCTGCTGGTCATGCTGGCCATTCCCTTCGGCGCAATCGGCATCATCGTTGGCTTTTTCCTGCACGGGCAACAGCTCTCCATCATGGCCATGATGGGTTTCGTAGCGCTGACAGGCGTCGTCGTCAACGATTCCCTGGTAATTGCCGTATTCATCCAGCGAAGCATTGAAACAGGTATGACATGGCGGGAAGCAGTGCATGAAGCCGGTAAACGACGATTGCGCGCGGTGCTGCTGACCACCATCACCACCGTAGTCGGCCTGTTGACTACAGCCTACGGCTGTGGGGGCTTTGATCCGTTCGTATCACCCATGGCATCGGCGCTGTCATGGGGTCTGATCTTCTCCACCGATATCACGCTGCTCTCCATTTCTGCGGCCTTCGACATTGGCATGGATGTCAAATATACCGCTGGCAGGATCTGGTAACGGATCACAAGAGGGATGAGCGAGGTTGCCTGACGCGGATGAACATATCTTAACGCACGTTTCATGCTATTTTCAAAGATGTTCTCTATCATCCCTCCTGTCTGGCGTCACCCTCCTCCCCTCCCTCCCGGCGTCAGGCATGAAACACAGGCTCCGGTGTAAATGCCGGGGCCTGTTTCTTTTTTGTACGAAGCCATTTACGGATGGCTCTATGGGGCAAAAAACAGGGGTGCTGAGTAGTTACTTTCATTTCTTTGCTGGATAGGTACGCGCTTTCCTGCTGCAATGCGGCTATGCGCGGAATTTCAAAATGGCGTCAGCAGTTAACGCTTGATCTCCCGGACGTCAGCCGTCGCCCTGTCTGGATGCATGCCTGTTCGGTTGGCGAGGTTGCTTCAGTTGCACCGCTGGTTGAGGAACTCACTCGATTAAAGTTGCCCGTGCATTTGAGCGTAATGACGAAAACCGGTTTCGGCCATGCATCCCGCTTATTTGATCATCGGATAGGTATTTCCTATCTTCCATGGGATATTCCGGGGTTGATGCAACGCTTCATTCAGCACATGGGTCCGCGCATTCTTCTTCTTACGGAAACGGAGTTCTGGCCCGGTATGCTCTCTGCCTGTGATCGATGTCATGTTCCCGTCATTGGCATTAACACCCGTATTTCAGATCGTTCATTTTCGCGTTACCGTGCAAGCAGGGTTCTATGGCGGCGCTGGCTATCGCCTGTTTCCCTGTTTTTGGCACAAAGCGATCTGGATGCCAGACGCCTGGCCATGATAGGGGTTGATCCGGAGCGTATTCAGGTGGCGGGGAACCTGAAATATGCCATTAACGTACCGACCGCCAATGCGGATGGTTTGCGCAGGCGGTTCGATACAGGCATGAGCCGCCCCATTCTGCTTGCAGCCAGTACGCACGACGGTGAGGAAGAAATGCTGTTTGCCATGTGGTCGGAGTGGAAACGTTTGCAGCCGGATCTGCTGCTCCTGCTGGTGCCCAGGCATCCGGAACGTTTTGATGATGTAGTAGAGATGATCAAACAACGCGGCATTCGTTGTTCCCGCTGGTCAGATAAAAAACCTGCCGGTCAATCCGAAATGGTGTTGATCGATACGATGGGCGTTCTGACTCAACTGTATACCATTGCGGATATTGTTATTATCGGCGGTAGCCTGGTTTCCAGCGGCGGCCATAATCCTCTGGAAGCAGCCATTTGTGGGCGGGGTGTGATTACGGGACCCCATGTACAGAACTTTCGCGAGATAATGCGGGATATGCAACGAGCAAATGCAGCGGTAGTGGCGGAAGATGCGGCAGCCCTGAACGAAACGGTTCGGCATTTTTTGAAACATCCCGATGACCTGAAACATTTGAATGCCCATGCTGCGGCATTGATGCAGGATCACGCCATGGTGCTGAAAAGGATCGTGGATGCTCTTTCTCCCTTTTTAGACACCATGGCTTCTCCTTGAGTGGCAGCCATGATATCTAACTAATGATAAACTTGCACCAATACGTGGAGGGTCTCTGGTGGCGGCGGGAAAGGCCTCCTGTTGCGCTACGCTTGGCCGCGCATATTTATGCGGTTATCAATACATGGCACCTTTCCAAGCGAAGATGTCACGCGGTTGCCCCACCCATACCCCTGATTTCCATTGGTAATATTACCGTAGGCGGTAGCGGCAAGACGCCCTTCGTTATCTGGTTATGCACACAGTTGCAACAACACGGATACAGGCCCGTGATCCTGTGCCGCGGGGATGGCGGCAGATTGAAGCGACCTCGGATCATCAATCAAAATGATGCCGCGGATATGGTGGGAGATGAGGCTTTGCTGCTGGCGCGTTCCTGCCATGCACCCGTGATTGCCGGACGTGACCGTGTTGCGGCCAGTGTTATGGCACAAGGTATGGGTGACATCATTATTCTTGATGATGGTTTTCAGTATCGGCAATTAAAACGTGGCTGTGATATCGTGCTCGTTCCTTCCGAAGGTGTCGGTAACGGCTGCCTGCTGCCGGCGGGACCCTTACGGGAACCGGTATCCGCGATCGATCGCGCCGATTTAATTGTGCGTACGGGCGATGGCCTGGTGGCGCCTTTTACAAGGGCCAGGGAATGGCGATGGGCAACACAATCACGCGAACTTCGGGAGATCCGGGGCATGGCAATATCGACCCCTGAAAAAATGGTGGCTGTATGTGGCATTGCCCGACCGCAACGTTTTCTGGATTCACTGGCGCAACAGCATATTAAAGTAGTGGATCGGATGATATTCCCGGATCACTACCGCTATCGAAGCAGCGACATCGAACACATTACGGGAACAGGGTTACCTGCCGTCACCACGGGAAAGGATGCCGTTAAACTGGCTGTAATATGGCCGGAGGATCAGGCACTGTGGGTATTGCCCTGCGAAGGCGTGGGAGAAGAAGGCTTGCCGGAAGCCATCATTCAGACCATTCTTTCGCACCAAACCTAGCCGGAACCCCAAGATCCGGCATTGACATTGGATGCAGGGTGTAAGTATTTGGTTTGCATGGC
>CAZBJB010000040.1:0-13638 GCA_964492105.1 uncultured Zetaproteobacteria bacterium | reverse complement strand
TACTTTAACAGGGGTGCTTTGCCTTCGCTACCATGCAAAATCCGATGGTAGACCCTGTTCATCGTTTACGGAGCCAAGGCCAGCGCCGTGATCTACTCCCTGTTACAATCCGCCAAGGCCAATGATCTCCCCTTGATGGCATGGCTGACATTTGTGCTCGAAGAACTACCGCGCTGCACAAATGATGATGAGCTCCGCTCTCTACTTCCACATAATTTTGACATAAAAAGGCTCAGTGGAAAAACATAAGCAGCTCACAACCCATTGCTTTGACGCTTACGATTTTTGGTTATAGTGAGATAGTACGCCCCACTTTATTTTCTGTTTGCCCCACTGTTCATTACGCCACTATGCGACTACCTGACATTAAAAGAAATAAAAAAGCCAGCAACCACAACGGTTACTGGCTCTTTATGTTGCCTACTGATATGTAAGCGTTACATTTACATCATACCGCCCATACCACCCATATCGCCACCACCACCCGCAGGTGCGGCGGAGGCTTCCGGTTTCGGCCGTTCGGCCACCATGGCTTCGGTGGTGATCAACAGCCCGGCAATGGAGGCTGCGTTCTGCAATGCGCAACGAACCACCTTGGTCGGGTCGATCACCCCTTGATCCACAAGGTTTCCGTATTCTTCGGTTGCCGCGTTATAACCGAAGTCGGTGTCCTTGTTTTTAGCAACTTTATTAACTACGACCGAGGCTTCATCACCACAGTTGACCACAATCTGACGTAGAGGCGCTTCCACGGCGCGACGCACGGTATCAATGCCAACTTCCTGTTCGTGATTATCGCCCTTCAGGCCGTCCAGCGCCTTGCGGGCACGGATCAGGGCAACGCCGCCGCCAGCCACAACACCTTCTTCCACGGCAGCGCGGGTGGCATGTAACGCATCATCTACACGATCCTTCTTCTCCTTCATCGCCACTTCCGTCGCCGCGCCAACCTTGATCACCGCCACACCACCAGCCAATTTGGCCAGACGTTCCTGTAGCTTTTCCTTGTCGTAATCGGAGGTGGTGTCATCAATCTGCTTACGAACCTGTGATACACGGCCTTCGATATCAGCCTTGGCGCCGGCGCCGCCCACGATGGTCGTGGTATCCTTGGTGATCTTGACATTCGCCGCGGTACCCAGATCGTCAATGGTCACCTTCTCAAGTTTCAGTCCCAGCTCCTCGGAAATCACCTTGCCGCCGGTTAAAATGGCCATATCTTCCAGCATTGCCTTGCGGCGGTCGCCGAATCCGGGTGCCTTAACGGCAGCTACATTGACCACGCCACGCACCTTGTTGACCACCAGTGTCGCCAGCGCCTCGCCTTCGATGTCTTCGGCGACAATCAGCAGCGGCTTACCGGAACGGGCCACGGTCTCCAACACAGGCAGGAGATCGCGCATGCTGGAGATCTTTTTCTCATGCAGCAGAATGTATGGATCCTGAACATTCGCCTCCATGCGTTCGGAATCGGTAACGAAGTAAGGCGACAGATAACCGCGATCAAACTGCATGCCCTCGACGACATCCAGTTCCGTTTCCAGACCCTTGGCCTCTTCCACGGTGATGACGCCTTCCTTGCCAACCTTATCCATCGCATCAGCGATAATCTGACCAATTTCAGCATCGCCATTGGCCGAAATAGTACCGACCTGTGCAATTTCTTCCTGATTTTTCACATTCTTGGACAGCTTGCCTAACTCGGCGACCACGGCTTCGACAGCCTTGTCAACGCCGCGCTTGAGATCCATCGGATTCATACCAGCAGCCACCGACTTGACGCCTTCCTTGGCGATGGCTTGAGCCAGTACCGCAGCGGTGGTGGTGCCGTCACCGGCAATATCAGCCGTCTTGGAAGCCACTTCCTTGACCATCTGCGCACCCATATTCTCAAACTTGTTCTCCAACTCGACTTCCTTGGCGACGGTTACGCCGTCCTTGGTAATGGTCGGTGCGCCCCATGACTTATCGAGTACGACATTGCGGCCCTTCGGACCCAATGTAACCTTTACAGCGTCGGCCAGTTGATTAACCCCGCGCATCATCTGTGACCGGGCATCTTCACCGAAACGAATGTCTTTTGCTGCCATTCTTCTATCTCCTTGTTTTTTCTAATTTATCAGGCTTCGATTACGCCGAGGATGTCATCCTCGCGCATCATCATGAGTTCCTTGCCGTCGAGCTTGATCTCGGTGCCGGCATATTTAGAAAAGATGACCTTATCGCCGGCCTTGACGTCCAACGGGCGTACATCACCATTCTCTAGGATTTTACCCTTTCCAGCGGCCATTACTTCACCCTGTACCGGCTTTTCCTTGGCCGTATCCGGGATAATGATGCCACCAGTGGACTTCTCTTCCTCGTCCAGGCGGCGGACGATCACACGATCATGTAAAGGACGAACCTTTGTTGCCATCGTTGCTACTCCTTATGCTTTATTATCGGAATGAGTTTATGGGGTCAGCCATTGGCTGATTCAACCCCTTCGGGAAAAGTTTTTGAGCACGCTCCCTGAAGGAGTGCCAATAGTGAGAAAAATACACAGGCTGTCAACAGTTTTCTAACCGCCAGCCAATTTGGTTGTGTAGCCTTCCTGTACGAGCATATACAACAGGGTTTTTCGATGATCTCCCTGAATTTCGAGACTGCCATTCCTCATCGTCCCACCCGTTCCCAATTGACCTTTTATTCTTTTAAGGAGGGCTTTGAGTTCTTCATCAGGCAGCGGGAGTCCATCCACCACACTCACTGTCTTTCCACCTCGCCCCTTTACCTCCCTGCGGATGCGTACGCCATGTTTAGATGAGCGGGTGATAGCTATAGCCCGTGTCTGGTGCTTCGATTTTTTCCTTTTGTCACGCATCGGCTGGTCAAGTGTCCCATGCTCGGTAGAGTAAACCAGCCGTTTGTTATCCGTCACATACACCTCCTTTGGCCGGGGCAACGACATTACATCTGTTTCCTTAAAGTACGCCGTGCCTTGGTCTGACCCGTGTGCAAGGGCTCTGTGACATGATTTGTGGGTAAAGGGCAGGGCTAGCCGGAGCTCGCAGCCGCATCCACATACCGTTCACATGCCATCAATCGGGCTACGGGCAGGCGTTCGCCTTTGCGGATGCGCTGCAATGCCCCTTTCTTGCTTGATCCCGCCGCCATCACGATCCGCTTCCTTGCCCGATTCAACGCTGAATAGCCCATCGAAACACGCTCGGAAGGTGGCTTCGGTGCGTGGAACACGGGTACGGCCAGACGATCATCAATCAGTGCCGGGTTGCCGGGGAACAAGCTCGCTGTATGCCCGTCCTCACCCATGCCAAGCAATACCAGATCCATCGGTGGGGCGTCAGCCAATCGCACCGCATACTCATCCGCTCCCTTTTCCGGGCCGAGTTCAGCATGGATACGGTGAATATGACTGGAAGGTACCAGCACGTGGGACAGCAACGATTGATCGGCCATGGTATCGTTTCTCTCCGCATCGCCAAACGGTAGACAGCGCTCATCTCCAAACCAGACATGCACACGGTTCCAGTCCATGCGGGCATGCCGCAATAATGCATAGCATTGCTTCGGTGTGTTACCACCCGCCAGCACCCAGTGGAATACTCTTCGTTCCGCTATGGCCTGCTCACAGTTACAGATGACCTCCCGGGCAACCCCGGCCGCCAGCGTATTCCCATCAGGAAAGACGCGAATATGCATGTTCAATATCAGATAAATTCCGCCATTCCCCCTCACAATTTTCCAGGAGCGCATCCATTCCCGGTACGTCAAAACAGCCTGCCGGATAGGTGTTAATGCTTTCCTCTTTTGCCCACGCCTCCATGATCGGTTCGACGATGCGCCAGCATTCCTCCACGCCGTCGGCACGGGTAAATAGCCCGGCTTCTCCAATGAGCACGTCATACAACAACGTTTCATAGGCCTGCGGCATGCTTGAACCCGCCATGGCATAGGGTGCGTCCAACTGGATACCGCGCAAGTCCAGCGACAGCCCCGGTTGCTTGGCCGTCATGGTCAACAGCATTCCCGCATCCGGTTGCAGCCGGAAAATCAGTTCGTTATTGAGCACGGTCGTCTCATCCAAATCAAACAGGGTTTGTGGTGGCGCTTTGAAACGAATACAAATCTCGGACACACGGTGAGGTAAACGTTTGCCGGTACGTAGCAGAAATGGCACCCCCTGCCAGCGCCAGTTGTCGATATACAGCTTAACGGCGGCAAAGGTTTCAGTGGCCGAATCATCGGCAACGCCCTGTTCTTCCCGATATGCCGGAACCTGCTCACCATCAACCGCCCCCGCCCCATATTGCGCCCGCACGGAATATTCGGCAACATCCTCCGGGCTCATGCTGCGGACAGCACGCATCACTTTCACTTTCTCATTGCGCACATCATCGGCATCCATAGACAGCGGCGGCTCCATCGCCACGATGCTCATAACCTGAATCAGATGGCTCTGGATCATGTCCCTGAGCGCCCCGGCCTTCTCGTAATAACCGGCCCGGTATTCAATGCCCATGGATTCAGCCACGGAAATCTGTACATGGTCGATATAATTACGGTTCCATAACGGTTCCAGCACCGAGTTGCCAAAACGGAAAACCATCAGATTTTGTACCGCTTCCTTGCCCAGATAATGGTCAATACGGTAAATCTGTGACTCATCAAAGTGGGCCTGCAAACTTTGATTCAAAGCCTCGGCACTGGCCAAATTCATGCCAAACGGCTTTTCAATGACAATGCGGCGGAACCCTCCGCTCTCATCCGCCAATCCCGCTTCACGCAAATTGCTCGCTACGGTCTCATACCATGAGGGTGGAATTGCCAGATAGAACAGCGCATTCTTCCTGCCATCCACCTCACGCATGACCCCGGCAAGCTGTTGATACAGCACCGGCTCATCCAGATTGCCCACAACCACATCCAGTTTATTCTTGATGCGTACCCATGAAGGCGGGTTCAAAATAGCCTCCGGGAAAAACTGAAGCAGCGCTTCATGCACGTAATTTTTCCATTTGGATGGTGAGAAGTCCTCCCGCACCGCGCCAATAATGCGAGAATGTGGTCCCAGAAGATTCCAACGGTGCATATGCGCCAGCGCGGGCAATAATTTACGCTTGGTAAGGTCACCGGTCGCACCGAATATCACGATATTGGCAGGTTCCGGTTGTTTGCTGCCTATGACCGATGCAAATTGCTCACGCATTAGATTCCCCTTCTATTCACTGTCATCCGCAGCCTTGATGGCATGGCCGCCAAACCCCGCGCGCATGGCATTGACGATTTTACCCGCAAAGGTATCCGTCTCACGGCTGCGAAAACGCATCTGCAATGCCAGCACCAATACGGGCGTCGGGACACCCGTATCAATGGACTCATTCGCCGTCCATCTACCTTCGCCCGAATCATCCATCCAGTCCGACAATGTGGACAAATCGCCATCCTGCTCCAGTGCATCGCCGATCAAGTCCAGCAGCCATGAACTGACAACCGAGCCATGTTGCCAGATACGTGAGATCTGATGCATGTCCAGATTCAATTCATTCTTGGCCTTCATCAGTTCGAACCCTTCGGCAAAGGCTTGCATCATACCATATTCAATGCCGTTATGGACCATCTTGACGAAGTGACCGGCACCGACCGGGCCGACATGTCCCCAGCCCTTGCCGGCATTCGATGCCAGTGTGGTCAGCCCCGGCGCAATCAATGCGATGGCTTCATCAGTACCGCCAATCATCAACGAATAGCCATTCTGCAAACCCCAGATGCCGCCGGAGGTTCCGCAATCGGCAAACAGAACGCCCTTCTCCAACAGTGCCCGACCCCTGCGTTGCCCTTCCCTGTAGTTGGAATTGCCCCCATCGATAATTAAATCCCCGGTCTCAACCCCTGCTGCGAGAAGATTTTCAATGGTGGAATCCACAAACTGGTACGGAACCATCACCCAGATCACGCGTGGCGCCGCAAGTTGTTTAACAACGTCGACCAAATCGGCGACCGCCGTGACCGTATCCAACTCCGCCGCCAGCGCCTTGCCCGGTTTGGCATCCACGTCGTAAACGACGATTTCATGCCCGCCCCCGGTCAAACGCCTTACCATGTTGCCACCCATGCGGCCTAACCCGATCATTGCAAGTTGCATCGCTGTTTCTCCATGTTCTTTCTACGAAAGCTTTCCCTCGTGCAAATGCAGCACCCGGTCGCATGTGTGTGCCAGATCACCGCTGTGCGTTACCATCATCACAGCCGTATGCTCCTCCTGGCATAACTGCCGTATGGCATCAAACACCTCTTTAGCCGTATGTTCATCCAGATTTCCGGTGGGTTCATCCGCCAGCAGCAAGCAGGGGTTACCCACCAGGGCACGGGCCACGGCCACCCGTTGCGCCTCGCCGCCGGAGAGTTTACCGGGCCTGTGGCCTGTCCGATTCTGCAAGCCCAGACGTGCAAGCAAATCCATCGAACGCGACTCGGCATCCTCACGTTTGTTGCCACGTATCAGAAGAGGCATCATGACATTTTCAAGCGCATTCAATTCCGGGATAAGATGGTGCGCCTGATAGACAAAACCAATCTTTTTATTTCGAACGACAGCCATTTGCTTCGGGGACAGGGAAAACAGTGTCTTACCGGCAAGAACCACCCTTCCATGATCCGCGGAATCCAGCGTACCCAGAACATGTAACAACGTGCTTTTACCGGATCCGGATTGGCCTACGACAGCCACAAACTCACGATACATCACATTCAGATTAATCCCGTTTAACACATCTATCGGGCCTGCCGGAGAAACAAATGATTTGTACAGCCCGGATACTTCGAGCAGCAAGGTGTCCGATCCACCATTGGCTGACATCATTGGCCGGGTTTTCGATTGAGAAGAATCTTGATGGTATTTTGCACCCGTTGCTTCTGGTACGCCTCAACAGTCCTGCGTATGGATGGAAACTTGTTGGTGATCTTGTTAAAATCCACCTTTGCAAGCTCCATCAGTTCGGATTTCTCGCATGCGATCACGGTAGCAGTGCGCGGCTTATCCGTCAGAAGCGCTACTTCGCCAAAGAAATCACCCTCACCCATTCTCCCCAGTTCAATCTGATCCCCACCCTTCTCCATACCGCTGGTGGATACATCTACGGATCCCGATCGAATCAGATAAAAGGTGTCCTCCCTTTCCCCTTCACGAACAATGATATCGCCTTTCTCGACAGTTCGTAAATGAAAATGATCGGCTAGGGCCAGCCTGGCCTCCGCTGGCACCCCTTCGAACACCTGTGTAATCGCCAGCACTCTGGCCAATACCCTCTGACGGTAGAAGTCTTCAATGGTTGACCGGATGCCAGGATACTTCTCCACCCATGCATCAAAGGTCACCCGATCAATCTCCAGCACGCTGCAATCCGTTTCGGCAATCGCCTCATTCGGGTACGGTACGCGGGACATAAACGCATATTCCCCAAAAAAATCACCTTCACACAGGTGCAGGAATACCCGCTTTTTGCCCTGTGCATCCCTGGCGCGCAATAGCACATTGCCCATGCCTATCAAATACATATAATCGCCATGGTTTCCTTCCAGGAAGACAGGCGTATCCGCTGCCACATGCCGCAATTTCAGGGAGTCGATGAACGCTTCCAACGCATCGCCAGACAAACCACAGAGAAGAGGCGTGCGTTCGAGACTCAGCTTTATGCGATCCTTGCTATTGATATCGGGTGCCTGCGCATGGTTTTCCGGTGTTACAATATGAACCGCCCAGTCATCACCGCGTTCGCTGGACAGCGTCTTCAGGCGTTCCTTGATTTTCGTTTGTTCCGGATCAAGACGAAGAACGATTTTATGGATTGCAATCGCCTGAACAACCAGTCCCTGATCGACATAGACTCCGGCAATATGAATGTAGTCGGCAACGGCCTTTTCCGTATCTCCGGTTTTCTCATGCAGATCGGCAAGTTTCATATAAATGCGCAGATCATCCGGTTCGAGTTCATGCAGTGTACCGAAATATTCTAAGGCCTTCTTATATTTCCCGTTCAGCAGAGCTTGTTTGGCCTTGTAATGCAGTTTTTTGTCAGACATCAATCCTCCCCGTCAATCAGTAGAGTCTCTTGCAAAACTCATGAGCGGCGATCGGCTTCCCCACTTCGGCCCATTTCCGAGCTTGAATTTCGTTCTATGGAGCCACCATGCAGCTCATTCAATCCCGAAAATGGTCTCAAAGCGGGATTGCCGCCCATCCACCCAGCGTTTTGCAAGAGGTTCAGTATACAATTTATTCATAGCGCAGCGCATCCGCCGGCGGAACATGCGCAGCGCGCCACGCGGGGTAAATTGTAGCCACCAACCCCATACCAAGGCTTGCTATCACGACCAGGCTTACACCAACCGGATCAATGATGGAGGGGACACGGTCAATGTAATACACGTCACTGGACAGGATTGTCACGCCTGTTACGTTCTGGAACCATGCCAGAATCGCACCCAACTTCCACGCCAGCAACAAGCCGAACAAAGCGCCAAGCAACGTACCCACGCCGGTCAGGATCGATCCCATGTATAAAAACACCTTCATCACCGAAGCATTGGTGGCGCCAATGGTCTTGAGAATCGCTATTTCCTTTCTTCGTTCCATGACCACCATCACCAGGGATGCGACCATATTGAACACCGCGACCAGCACAATGAGTGATAATATGATACCCATCACCACGCGTTCCATCTTCAATGCCCGGAAAAACGAATGATGTTGTTGCATCCAGTCTTCAACCCATGCATCAGGCGGCAACAGCCGTCGCACCTCATTTGCAACCATCCGTGCCTGATCCCGATCGTGAAGATGCAGTGCGATGCCCGTAACCCTGTTTCCCAGACGGTTAAGCCTTTGCACCGCCTCCATGGGGGCGATAATCAGGCCCACGTCATATTCGTAGAAACCGGAATTGAAGATACCCGCCACTTCAAAGGAACGCATGCGTGGCGTCATGCCGGACGGTGCAATTCCCGCTGCGGGGGATACCACATTCACCCGGTCTCCCGTCTGTAATCCCAGTTTATGCGCCAGATCCTTGCCCACAACCACCTTGAATGGACTACCTTTTCCCAGGGCATTGAAATTACCGGACACCATATGTTTGGTAATCTCCTGTTCACGTGAAATATCCACCCCCTTGAGCATCACTCCCGCTGCCAACGCACCATGCACAATCATAACCGGAACCGAAACGTAGGGTGCGGCGCGTGCAACGTCAGGAAGTCGTTCCACCTTTTGTAACCAGTCCGGCCATTGTGCCAGCGTATCGCCCGGTCCCTGGATATCCACATGCGATGAAAAACCCAATATCCTGTCTTTTAATTCCACATCGAACCCGTACATGACCGAAAGAACAACGATCAGAGCCGCTACACCAATCGCCACGCCGATTCCCGAGCTCCAGCTGATCAGGGAAATAAAGCGCTCATCCCGTTTGGAACGAAGGTAGCGCGTAGCCAGCATCAATTCATATTGCATCAGACGACGACCTCAATGAAGATAACGAAAATACAGGTAAACATGGGCGATCACGATACTGACCAGCATCATGAGAAACGCATGTTTGGTAAACTGCATGAATCCGATGCGATGCCCCGCCCGTTGTGCAAAGCCCGCCACAATCAGATTGGCCGATGCACCAATGAGTGAACCGTTACCACCCAGACATGCACCCAGCGCCAACGCCCACCACAATGGCACAATCATCTGATCCCCGCCAAATGTTGGCGCCATATTCTGAATCAACGGAATCATAGTGGCGACAAAGGGGATATTATCAATGACCGCCGATGCAAGGGCGGAAATCCACAGAACAGCGGCGACAGTGGCATTGAAGTTTCCACCCGTGAGCAACAGCGTTTTTTTTGCCATCCATGCAATCACGCCCACGTGTTCCACACCGGTTACAATAATGAACAACCCGACGAAGAAGAAGATGGTGGTCCATTCCACCTCGACCATGGCGCTCTCAAAAGCCTTGTCCTTGGCATGCAGATCATGTCCCCACGACTCCAGCAGCAACAACAAGGCAGCGCCAAACAAGGCAATGGTGGCGGGCTCCAGATGCAGATTATGCGACAGGGTAAACCCCGTGATCACCAGCCCCAGTATGAACAAACTCTTCCTGAGCAGTGGCACGTCCTTGATGGCCTCGCGCTCGTCAAACTCCATAATCAATCGCTGCGCCTCCGCCGAGGCATGCATGCTCCGTCCAAACAGCAGCCAGATCATCGACAGCGCGACCAGCATGATCAGTGGAATAATGGGTGTCAGATTGGCAAGGAAATCATAGAAGCTCAGATGCGCATGCGAGCCAATCATGATATTGGGCGGATCGCCGATCAGCGTGGCTGTTCCTCCAATATTGGAAGCCAGAATCTGGGAAAACAGAAAGGGGTAAGGTTTCACACCAAGCGCATCGGTAATCAGCAAGGTGACCGGAACAATCAGCAACACCGTGGTTACATTATCC
The DNA here is from genome assembly GCA_964492105.1 of uncultured Zetaproteobacteria bacterium. GTDB lineage: Bacteria > Pseudomonadota > Zetaproteobacteria > Mariprofundales > Mariprofundaceae > JAUZQZ01. Next base: position 3,133 of record CAZBJB010000040.1, on the reverse strand, counting down.
AGAAATGCCGAAAACACAGCCGTCACCACTGAGAGCATCACAAGAATGCCCCATGGACGTCCACGCGCCAGCTTGGCCGCTCTAATCGCCACATACTGGAACATGCCGGTCTTCTGGCTGATGGCTACAATCACCATCATGCCCGTCAGCAATCCGATGGTATTGAAATCAATACCGGCAACCGCCGCCTCCTGCGTCAGCACGCCGGAGAGAATCATCAACCCTGCTCCCAGCAGCGACAAAACGGCCCGGTTGAATTGTTCAAGCATGATCGTGGCATAAACCACCAGCAATATAGCTACCGCAACCCAGACGGGATTCATGCCGAACAGCATATGCATGGTCAAGCCATGGATGGAATCAGGCATCAGGTGTCGCTTTCGGAATAAAATGATCCATAGCCATCAAAATATCGTTCGATGAAATCACACCGGCCAAATGTTGTTCGTCATCCACAACCAGCACGTATTCAAACCGGTCATGCGTGACCATGGACGCCGCTACTGACAGCAGCGATTCATCCTCCCGTACAAGGGTCGGATCGTCATCCATCACCTCGGTAACATTTTTTTGCAGGATTTCCCGGTAATGCTTGTGCAACAACCCGATATCGGGCACAAACGGCACGGACTGCAAATGCCGGTCAAGGATGTATTCCGGCACGATATGCGCAAGCAATGTCAGCGTGTTCACAGCGCCGAGAATATGATGTTTATCATCCACAACAGGAATGATCCGGAAGGTTTTCCTGTTCAGTAATCCGATCGCCTCCGCGACCGTTTGATCGGGTTGGCATGTCATCACATTTTTGACCATAATCAGGTTTGCATACATTTTACGCCTCTCGTTTCTAGCTTGATGAAGTTACAACAGGGCCATTCACTGGGTTTTTCTCGAGGCCACCATTTACTCGGGTCGCATATGCGGAAACAGTAGCACATCCCGGATAGAATGCTGCCCGGTCAGCATCATCACCAGCCGATCAATACCGATACCCACCCCTGCAGCCGGCGGCATCCCATACTCAAGCGCACGAAGATAGTCCTCATCCACGCCCGTTGCCTCGTCATCTCCTGCCGCTCTGGCCTGCGCCTGCGCCAGAAATCGGACACGCTGATCATCAGGATCATTCAATTCCGAGAAGCCATTGGCAATTTCCTTGCCAGCGATGAACAACTCGAAACGATCCGTAAAAAAGGGGTCATCAATATTGCGCCGGGCCAGGGGTGAAATATCCACCGGAAAATGGGTCACAAACACAGGCTGTTTCAGTTCCGGCTCCACCAGTTCCTCAAACAGGGCGGCCAGATAATGCCCGGCCTTCCAGGTTGTTAAGGGTTTGAAACCGGCAATCGCCCGCATACAAACCGTCGCCAGCAAGGCCTTGTCCTCGACGTGACCGCGCACATCAGGACGTTTCTCAAAAACGGCTTCATCCATGCGGATGCGTTTGAATGGCCGATCCAGGAAAACATCCACACCCTCCCAACTCACCTGCCCCGCATCACACGCACCGACCACATCACGGATCAGGCTCTCGGTCGTGTCCATCGCATCATTGAAATCAGCATAGGCCTGATACCATTCCACCATGGTAAATTCGGGATTATGCATCGCATCCAACCCTTCATTCCGGAAATTACGGTTGATCTCGAATACACGCTCCATACCACCCACCACCAGGCGTTTCAGGAATAGCTCCGGCGCAATACGCAGATACAAATCCATATCCAGCGCATGATGATGGGTAACAAATGGCCGCGCCGCGGCACCGCCCGGCTGGCTTTGCAGCATCGGCGTTTCCACTTCGACGAAACCTCGATTTACAAGGCTGTTGCGCAAAGCATTGATGGCCCTGGATCGTGTTTGGAATACATCCCTGACCTCGGGATTTACCATCAGATCCACATAACGCTGGCGATAGCGCAGTTCCTTGTCCGCGAGTCCGTGCCATTTTTCAGGCAATGGTCGCAAGCACTTGGTGATCATCTCAACCCGGGAAGCCCTGACCGACAACTCGCCCGTTTTCGTTCGAAATAACCTGCCTTTCACTCCAATGATGTCACCCAAATCCCATTTTCCGGTTGGGTTATAGGTCTCCGCACCCAACACATCCCGGTTCAGAAAGATCTGAATACGCCCTGATCCGTCCTGAATGTGCATAAAGCTGGACCGCCCCATGATGCGATGGGACATGATGCGCCCGGTCAGACACACGCAAATCGCTTCGGATTCCAGCTGGTTCGCATCCCAATCCTGACACCTTGCCAGTATCCCGGAACTGGTATCAGAGGGGCGAAAGCTATTGGGATATGCGAGACCCGCTGCGCGCAGACGGGCCAGCTTCTCCCGCCGGATACGGATCTGTTCGGGCACCTGCGCTTCCGTGGAAACGACCGATTCCTTGCCGCTCACGAGTTTTGCAAGAGGCTTGTTGGTCAAAACATTACTGGCGGCTGTGTAAATCCAGATCGCCAAAGAAAAAAGCAATCTCAATGACTGCATTTTCCTCCGAATCCGATCCGTGTACGGCATTGGTATCAATGGACGCCGCATGGTCAGCACGAATCGTACCGGCCTCTGCTTCTTTCGGGTTTGTTGCTCCCATCAGCTGTCGGTTCAGCGCCACAGCATTCTTGCCTTCAAGGACCATGGCAAGAATAGGGCCGGAACTCATAAAAACGCATAAATCCATGTAAAATGGGCGTTCCTTATGAACTGCATAAAAACGGCTCGCCTGCCCGGTTGACAATTGTGTCATGCGTGTCGCGATGACTGCCAGCCCGTTCTCCTCAAAGCGGCGGATAATATCACCGATAACATTCCTGGAAACCGCATCCGGCTTGACAATTGAAAGTGTACGTTGAACGGCCATGCTTACACCCCTTCCATCCGAGAAGATCACAGCCTTTAATCCGGAACGCCCATGGATGGTTCCGGGTCAAGCTGTCTGGCGCAGCACTCTAACCCGCATGATCCATGAATTCTACCGCATCCTTACTCCCATGAACCGACATTGAATCGCAACCCTTGAATCCGTATGGCATCCCAGGAAATCATTCATCACCCACGCGCCTCTTGCATAACTATGGCCTTCTTCTTCGGAATTCGCTACGGCTGCGAACAAAGTACC
>CAZBJB010000039.1:0-13698 GCA_964492105.1 uncultured Zetaproteobacteria bacterium | reverse complement strand
ATTTCCGAGCTTGAATTTCGCTCCATGGAACCACCATGCAGCTCATTCAATCCCGAAAATGGTCTCAAAGTGGGAGTGCCGCTCATCCACCCGGAGTTTTGCAAGAGGCTCAAATGGCTGCTGATTTGTAATGGTTTGCACGCATGGTACGTCCAACAAAATTCAAAACAGGGAGGAGGTGGGTATGCCGTTCGTTTCCCGTTTGACTCGAGCCCGTTCAGTGCGTGGCAGTATGTTCTTTCTTGGCTGTTTATCGATCTTCATGCTGGCGGGTTGCGCCAGCAATCCCTCCAGGGATCAGACCTATGATCCCATTGAGAAGGTGAATCGGGGAACATTCTGGTTTAATGAGAAGCTGGATAAATTTTTGTTGAACCCGCTGTCTCAGGGGTATGTCGCCGTTGTTCCCGTGAGAGGGCGTGTGATGGTCTCCAACTTCTTCAATAATGCTCTGTACATGGACACCATTCTGAATGATTTCCTGCAGGGTAAGGGTACTCAGGGCGCTTCCGATGTCGGACGGCTTGTTATCAACAGTACGCTGGGCATAGGTGGATTTTTTGATCCCGCGACGCCCATGGGTATGGAGAAGCATCAGGAGGATTTCGGCCAGACGCTCGGTGTCTGGGGTGTGGGTCAGGGAGCGTATCTTGTTTTTCCCGTGTATGGCCCCAGCACGGCGCGTGACGCACCCGGTATTGCCGTCAGCACAGCGACCGATGCCGTATTCTGGGCCGGTTTTTTTCTAAATCCTGCGGTAACCATTCCGATATCCATTCTGGACGCCGTTGACCTGCGCAGCCGAGCCTCGAATGCCATTCGTTTTGTCAACGAGTCGGCGCTTGATCCTTATATATTCACCCGCGAGGCATGGGTGCAACATCGTACATTCCTGATTTATGACGGCAACCCTCCCGAATCGAAAGACGACTTTGGAGATGACGGGTTTGATGATGAGGGTGCGGGAGGCCGGATTGTACCGTAGAAGACGCGAAGGGGTATGGCCACGCATCCGGTATGACCCGAACCGGGGGCAGCTAACCTGAACTGTTCATAAATACCGCCGTTCCCTTGTCCGCACAGAATCCCTCACCGGTCTCATCCGTATGCATGGCTATGGTCTTCTTCCCCGGAATCCACCGCGAACAAAGGCCCTGCGCAATCACCACGGTGGTTTATGAATAGTCCAGGGAGCCTCTTGCAAAACTCATGAGCGGTGATCGACTTCCCCACTTCGGCCCATTTCCGAGCTTGAATTTCGCTCCATGGAACCACCATGCAGCTCATTCAATCCCGAAAATGGTTTCAAAGTGGGATTGCCGCTCATCCACCCGGAGTTTTGCAAGAGGCTCCAGGTTAAATCACTTTCGAAAAACTGATCCCCTGTTGCCGGGTACGCAGATACGCATCGAATACCATCGCAATGTTGCGAATCAACAGGCGCCCGGCGGGCTGTACGGCCAGACCATCCTCATGCAATTCCAGTAAACCATCCTCGGCCATATCAGCCAGCTCTCCGAGTTCCACGGTGAAGTGTTCAGAGAAGTTGGTGCCGAATTTTTCTTCCACGGCATGAAAATCAAGGGAAAAATCACACATCAGGCGCATAATCACATGTCGCCGCAGGTGGTCTTCGCCGGATAGTCGATAACCACGAAATATCGGTAAGGTTCCGGCATTCACACCTTTATAGTATTCATCCAGCATCTTTACATTCTGGTAAAAAGCGCCGTCCACATATCCGATGGAGGTGATGCCAAGTCCCAGCATTTCGGCATCGGCATGTGTCGAGTAACCCTGGAAATTACGGTACAACCTGCCCTCGCGCCGGGCAATTGCCAGTTCATCATCCGGCTTGGCGAAGTGATCCATGCCGATAAACACATATCCCGCCGCAAGCAGGCGATCAATGGAAAGCTTCAGGATATTCAGTTTTTCGGCTGGGGAGGGAAGATCCGCCGCATGGATGCGCCGTTGTGGCATGAACATCTTCGGCAGATGCGCGTAGTTAAACAGTGCAATCCGATCCGGTGAGAAATCAATGATGGTATCCAGCGTGCGGTTGAAGGTTTCTACTGTCTGTAGTGGCAGACCATACATCAAATCAGTATTGATGGACTGAAAACCGTACGCCCGCGCTCCTTCAAGCACCGCCAGTGTTTCTCCCTTGCTCTGAATGCGGTTGACGGCTTTCTGAACGGCGGGTTCAAAATCCTGTACACCCATACTCATACGATTGAATCCGGTCTCGCGCAATATACGAACGGTATCTTCGTTGCATTCGCGCGGGTCGATTTCGATGCCATACTCGCCTGCGTCATCCGGTGCGAAATGAAACCGGGCATGCAACTTTGACATGAGTGCACGGATCTGCGCTTCACTCAGGAACGTGGGCGTCCCGCCGCCCCAGTGGAGTTGAGAAACCGTGCGGTGGTTACCGATGATATCAGCCAGCAAATCGATTTCTTCAAGCAAATGTTTTACATAGGGTACGGCACGCTCACGCTGTTTGGTGACCACCTTGTTGCAACCGCAGTAATAGCAAACGGTGTCGCAGAAAGGGAGATGCATGTACAGCGAAAGCGGAGCATGTTTGTCTGCGGCCCGCTTCAAGCTTTGCACATAATCGTTCGGGCTGATGCCGGTATGGAACATCGGAGCCGTCGGGTAGGATGTGTAGCGTGGTCCCGCCCTGTCGTATTTGTGGATCAAATCAAGATTGAACAGTTCGTTCACCACAGTCTTCGTTGGCGGGCCGGCGGCGTGGGTTGTTCGGATGTTCACTTGGTATGCATGGACCGGATATAACTTACCATGGCGTCAATTTCCGCAGCTGAAAGCTTGCCGCCGAACCGTGGCATAATATTGCCCCCGTTGGTAATGATGGTTTTCAGCACCTTCGGATCCGTACTCATGTGAATGAACGCAGGCCCGACCTTCCTTCTGTTCAGCCTATGGCACATGGCGCACTGTTTCTTGAAGATTCCGGCGGCGCTCACTTCGGCCCTCGCGGGCGGGATACCAAAACCAAGTACGGCAATGGTTATGGCGGTGATGACGATTTTTTCCATATGGTGCTCCTTTCCCGTCAAGAATGTTGTTATTGTAGCGTTCCCAAAAGTCGATGTCATGCAGGTTTTTTTGCCGGGTATTTACCGTTTCGCCAATTCCATCCGTAACCACGATTCCGCACCCGCGTGATCATTAAACTGGCCGTCCAGCTGAGCCTCGTAAGCATTTTTCAGCAATCGCCCCATGTTCGGATCCGGTTGCATACCGAGTGCGATCAACATCCGGCCAGTTGCAAGCGGTTCCGGTTTATTGATCTCCACCGCCGCCTGCCGGGCTTTTTCGAGCCATACCCGAGCTGGCCGCGCCGGAAACCGGGGTTCGCGTCCCGACGCGTCGGCTTCGACCAGTGATTCCCACAATTCAATGGATGCGGGCTCCAGCCGCTGTGCCAGTCGACGCACGGCGCGTGGCGTGGCCTGACCGTGCAAATGTACCAGGTGTTCCCGCATCAATGGAATGACATAGCGTGGCACGCGTTTTGGCGCACCGATAGCGGCAAGGAATGTCCTGGCGGGTTCCTCGCCTGCTTCACTGTGACCGGTAGAGCGAATTCGGTGGGTTTCATGTATGAATGTCGTGTCCGGTTTCCCCAGATCGTGGCACAGTGCGGCAAGGATCAAATATTCCCGCGTCTCACCCCGACATGCGCGTCGCCTGGCGATGTTTGCGGCCTGATCAACAACCTGTTTCGTATGTGCCCATACGTCGCCCTCGGGATGCCACCCAGGATCCTGAAGACAACCCTTGAGCGCTACCAGTGGCGGATACCGTGACAGCCAGGCGCTTTGATCCAGCACTTCAAGGCCGAACGAGGGGTGTGGAGCATGCGCCCACTTCCGCCATTCACACCAGATGCGATCTTTTGGCAAGGTTCCGGCTTCCGGTAACAGCATTTGACATAGCGTCGCGGTATCCTTATCCAGTTTCAGACGATAGCGGGCGGCCAATTGCATGCCGCGCAGCACGCGCAGCGGGTCTTCCACGAAGGCTGAGGAAACATGCCGCAAGATACCGTTCTCCAGGTCTGCCTGGCCACCATGGAAGTCGAGTAACTCATTCCCGAGCGGATCGAACATCATGGCATTGATAGTGAAATCCCTCCGCAGGCTGGCTGCCTCAGGATTCAGGTCAGGGTCGGAAGCAACCGTGAAACCCCTGTGCCCCGCGCTGGTCTTTCGTTCGGTACGTGGCAGGGAGATATCGATGTGGAGATCATCCTTCCGTAATTTGAACACACCGAATTGTTTCCCGACGAATTCAACCTTACCCATTTTATCAAGTGTATGACGCACATCATCCGTAGCCAAACCGTACACCTCAATATCCGGATCCCCCGGTGTTCGCCCAAGCAACAAATCGCGCACTGACCCACCGACCAGCCATGCACGACCGCCGGCATGCGCGAGCATCCTGCACACGTCAGCGACGGTGGACGGCATACGGTGAAGATCCGGATCAGACATGCCGCATTGTCCTGTTCGACAAGGGGGCTTGGCAAGGCTATGTTCATGGCACTGAAGAATTCAGGGGGGGGGGTGCCATGCGCTGGCCGGAAACCGGGGATGAGAGTAAGGCTATGTTTCATCGGAAAAAAGTGACGGTTGTAGGTGCTGGTCATGTCGGCGCAACAGCTGCGTTTCTGACCGCTCAGAAAGAGCTGGCCAATATTGTTTTGATCGATGTGGTCGAGGGTGTGCCGCAGGGAAAGGCGCTGGATATGCACGAGGCATCACCCGTTCAGGGATATAACGCCGTTATCCATGGTACCCAGGATTATGCGGATACCGCCGATTCAGATCTGGTGATCATCACCGCCGGTATCGCGCGAAAGCCGGGGATGAGTCGGAATGATTTACTGTCCACCAATGTAAAAATTGTGTCTGAAGTGACCCGAAATATCGTCAGGTATTCACCCGATTGCGTGATCCTGGTGGTGACCAATCCACTGGATGCCATGGTTTATACGGCACTGAGGGTTTCCGGATTTTCCAAACAGCACGTTATCGGCATGGCGGGTGTGCTTGATTCTGCCCGGATGCGGACATTTATTGCCGATGAACTGGATGTGTCGATTGAGGACGTGAACGCCTTCGTGCTCGGCGGGCATGGCGACACGATGGTGCCGCTACCTCGTTATTCCACGGTAGCGGGTATTCCGATTACGGAATTACTCACGCAAGAACGGGTGCGTGCCATCTGTGAGCGTACGGCTAACGGCGGAGCGGAGATCGTTGCCTGTCTAAAAACCGGTTCTGCTTTTTATGCGCCGGGTGCGGCCGTGGTGGAAATGGCGGAAGCCATCCTGAAGGATAAAAAACGTATCCTTCCATGTGCCGCTTATCTGGAGGGTGAATATGGCGTGGACGGTTATTACATGGGTGTACCGTGCAAACTCGGCGGAAGCGGCGTGGAAACCGTGATCGAACTGGATTTATCCAGGGCGGAAGAGGAAGCCTTGCATCATTCCATGGCTGCCGTGGTCGAACTGGTGAAAATCGTGGATGCTTTTGGTTATTTTCATTCATAAATCCCTCAGGAGTAAATGACTTGAACATCCACGAATATCAGGCGAAGGGGATCCTGCGGTCTTTCGGTGTGCCAATGCCCCGTGGCATTTTGATAACGTCGCCTGAAAGTGCCGTGGCCACGGCGGATGAACTGGGCGGATCAATATGGGTGGTCAAGGCGCAGATTCATGCCGGAGGGCGTGGCAAAGCGGGAGGCGTGCGCGTGTGCAAATCCGTTGACGAGGTAAAACAGGCGGCAACGAATTTATTGGGGTCGGTATTAGTAACCAAACAGACCGGGGTCACCGGAAAAAAGGTGCGGAAGATTTATGTCGAGGAAGGGGTGAAGATCGCCGGCGAGTATTACCTCGCGCTGCTTGTGGATCGTGAATCGGAAACGGTTTCTTTTGTGGTCAGCCCCGCCGGTGGCATGGAGATCGAGGATGTGGCGGCCAAATCGCCCGAAAGGATTCTGACCCGGCCCATTGCGACGGGTCAGGGGATCACCGATGCGGATTGTGTCGCCATGACGGAAATGCTTGGGCTATCGGGTAAGACCTCGACGGAATTTCGGGGGCTGGCGGAAGACTTGTACCGGACATTTATCGAACGCGATTGCAGTCTCCTGGAACTGAACCCACTGGTGCGGACGGTATCCGGCAATCTGGTAGCACTTGATGCCAAGATGGCCTTCGATGATAACGCGCTTTATCGCCAGCAGGAAGTCTCGGCCATGCGCGATGCCGATGAGGAGGATCCGCGTGAGACCGAAGCCGCTCAATTTGGTCTGAATTATATTGTACTGGATGGTGCTATCGGCTGTATGGTCAATGGCGCCGGACTGGCGATGGCGACCATGGATATGATTCAAATCAAGGGTGCGAAACCCGCCAACTTCCTCGATGTCGGCGGTAGCGTAACGGTGGAGGCCGTCACCGAGGCCTTCAAATTATTGTTTGCCGATGCGCACGTGAAGGTGGTATTGGTGAATATCTTTGGTGGCATTGTGCGCTGTGATATCATTGCCAATGGTCTGGTTGAGGCAATTAAAACCCGTCCGGTGAATGTGCCGGTGGTGATGCGGCTGGTGGGTACCAATGAACAGGCAGGCCGAGGAATCGTCACGGATGCCGGGCTGGATGTACGCTGGGCAGCCGATCCGGACGAGGCGGCGAGGATGGCTGCGGGATTGCTGCAATGAGTGTGTTACTGGATAAAAATACGCGCGTTATCTGCCAGGGATTCACTGGCAGGCAGGGGACATTCCACTCGGAACAGATGATTGCCTGCGGTACGAACTTTGTTGGCGGCGTGACGCCAGGCAAGGGCGGTCAGATACATCTGAATCGACCGGTCTTTAATCGGGTGGCTGATGCGGTCAGGGAAGCGGGCGCTGAAGCCAGCGCCATTTTTGTGCCACCGCGTTTCGCCGCGGATGCCATCGTCGAAGCCGCGGATGCGGGGCTGCGTCTGATTGCCTGCATCACCGAAGGGATTCCTGTGCTGGATATGCTGAAAGTCAAGGCGCATTTGAGAAGCATGCGGCATCAGCCCATACTCATTGGCCCCAATTGTCCGGGAATCATCACGCCGGGCGAGAGCAAAATTGGCATTATGCCGGGGCATATTCACCAACGTGGGCGGGTGGGTGTGATTTCGCGTTCCGGTACGCTAACGTACGAGGCGGTGGCGCAACTGACCAAAACGGGTCTTGGCCAGAGTACCTGCATCGGCATGGGCGGGGATCCGATTCACGGCATGGATTTTATCGGTGCCCTGAAACTGTTCGAGGCTGATGCGCAAACCGGGGGTGTGGTGATGATCGGTGAGATTGGGGGTTCCGACGAGGAACGTGCCGCCGAATACATCCGTGAACATGTAAGCAAACCGGTGGTTGCCTTCATTGCCGGGGCGACTGCGCCCAAAGGCAAGCGCATGGGGCATGCCGGGGCCATTATTTCCGGCGGCAAGGGTACGGCGGAGGCAAAATTCACGGCGCTTGAAGCTGCGGGCGTGATCGTTGAACATAATCCTGCCTTGCTGGGACAACGGATGCTGGCATTATTGGGATGATCGTTATGCTTCCCCTAAGTCCGGCAGGCTCCTAGGCTTTGGGCATGCAGTTTTCACCTTTTGCTCACCTCCATGTGCATTCCGACTTTTCCCTGTTGGCGGGCGCGATGTCTGTTTCTGCGATGCTGGATAAGGCTGCGGCATTGCGGCAACCCGCTATTGCCCTGACCGACCATGGGAACCTGTTTGGTGCGGTCGAATTCTACAGCGAGGCCATGCGCCGGGGCATCAAGCCGGTACTGGGTTGCGAGATGTTTCTCTGCGATGACTACAGGCAGAAGGTCAGTACCGGGCCACGCGGGCCGAAATATCCACAACTGTTGCTGCTTGCGCGCAACAATCACGGCTGGCATAACCTGATGCGCCTGGTCTCCATCAGTTACTTGCAGGGCTTTTACTACAAACCACGCGTCGATAAAGCCCTGCTACGTCAGTATGGCGAGGGGCTGATTGCACTATCCTCGGGCTGGAATGGCGAGATTGAACGGCACCTGAGGCGTGGGCATCACGATCTTGCCCGGCAGGCTGTGCTGGCATACGCCGAAATCTTTCCCCACCATCATTTCTTCATTGAGTTACAGCGTCACGGTATCACAGGCCAGGAGCCTTTGAATCGCCAACTCATTGACCTGGCGCATGATACGGGGACGGGGCTTGTAGCCACCAACAATGCGCATTTTCTTGTTCGGGAGGATTTCCACGCATTCGAGACCATGTTGGCGATCGGGAGGGGGAGGGTGCTGGCGGATGAAATCGGCAGCCACTATACGCCGGAACATTATCTGAAATCGCATAAAGAAATGCTTGAATTGTTCGAGGATGTGCCGGAGGCGCTGGAGAACAGCCTGCACATCGCCAGCCGGTGCAATGTGGATATGCAGTTTGGCCAGTATCAGCTGCCTGATTTTCAACCACCGGACGGCATGGATCTGAAAGCATATATGCGCGCGCAGGCAAAGGAAGGCCTGGACATGCGCTGGCCGACGATTGTCGCGGGTTCACCCGGTGCGGATCGCAAGGTCTATGAGCAACGGCTGGATTTTGAATTGGGTATCATCAAACAGATGGGCTTCCCCGGCTATTTTCTCATTGTGGCGGACTTCATCCGGTGGGCCAGAGCGCATGAAATTCCGGTCGGACCGGGACGAGGTTCGGGGGCCGGCTCCATTACCGCCTATTGCCTTGGTATTACCGATCTGGATCCGATCCGTTACGGCTTGCTTTTTGAACGATTCCTTAATCCCGAGCGTATTTCAATGCCGGATTTCGACATTGATTTTTGTATGAACCGGCGCGATGAGGTGATTCGCTATGTTACCGGGAAATATGGTGCCGATCAGGTGGCCCAAATCATCACGTATGGCTCAATGAAGGCCAGGGCCGTTGTGCGCGATGTGGGGCGTGCCATGGGTATGGCGCTGAGCAAGGTGAATGCCATAGCCAAATTAATTCCTGTCGATCTGAAGATGACCCTGGACAAGGCGTTGGCGACCGAACCGCGTCTGAAGGCCATGTTGGACAATGATGATAAGGTAGCTCAACTGTTTGATATTGCCCGTCGACTGGAAGGATTGCACCGGCATGCGGGAAAACATGCCGCGGGCGTGGTGATTGGCCGTGATGCGCTGGTGGAAACCGCGCCTTTGTACAAGGAACCGCATGAAGAAGGCGCGGTGGTGCAATGGGACATGAAATGTGTTGAAAAGGTTGGTTTGGTCAAGTTCGATTTTTTGGGGTTGAAAACCCTGACCGTGATCGACATGACCTGCCGCTTGATTCGTCGGCATGATGAGCATGCCGGTTTTGATATCAGTACTATTCCAATGGATGATCCGGCAACATTCCGGCTGTTACAGGAAGCCAGTACCGCTGCTGTATTCCAGGTGGAATCATCCGGCATGCGTGATCTGCTTGTCCGCCTGAAACCGGATTGTTTTGAAGATATCATCGCATTGGTCGCCTTGTACCGACCTGGGCCGTTGGAATCCGGTATGGTAGATGATTTCATCGAATGCAAACACGGGCGGAAAGAAATCGTCTATTTATTACCCAGGTTAAAGCCTGTTTTACAGGAAACCAACGGTATCATTTTATATCAGGAACAGGTGATGCAAATTGCTCAGGTGCTGGCCGGTTATACCCTGGGTCAGGCCGATGTATTACGCCGTGCCATGGGTAAGAAAAAGCCCGAGGAAATGGCCAAACAGCGTAAAATTTTTATGCAGGGGGCTGAACATAAAAAGATCCCTGCTGACAGGGCGAAGCAAATTTTTGATTTAATGGAGAAATTCGCCGGTTATGGTTTTAATAAGTCCCATTCAGCCGCGTATGCACTGATTGCGTATCAGACGGCATACTTAAAGGCTCATTTTCCCCAGATATTTATGGCAGCCACACTATCCTGCGATATGGGAAACAGCGATAAGGTCTGTAATCTCATCGCGGATTGCCGGAACATGAACATCCCGATTCTTCCACCCCACGTAAACACCTCCAATTGGGAATTTATTCCGGAAGGCAAGCAGGCCATTCGTTTTGGTTTGGGTGCGGTAAAAGGCGTCGGAGAAGCGGCGGTGCGTGCGTTGGTACGCGTACGTGATGGCACAGGTGTTTTTTCCTCCTTTGAGGATGTATGCGTCCGTCTTCCCTCACGCGTATTTAACAAGCGTATGGCCGAAGCCTTAATTAAGGCAGGAGCTTTTGAAGGTCTGATCCCGCATATCCGTGCAGCTCTGGAGGGGATCGGTGAGGCGGTGGATCGCGTGGCGCGCAAGCGGCATGAGGCGGAAGCGCATCAATCCGCGCTGTTTGAAGTCGTTGAGCCACGAGGCGTGAAGGAAGGATTTCCTGATGTACAGCCATGGGGCATGGGCGAATGCCTGAAGCACGAACGTGAAGTGCTGGGTTTCTATCTGACCGGACATCCGCTGGAGGAATATCTGGGCCATGTGGAGGGACTGGCTAATGTCAACCTGGAGGATGTGAAACAACTTTCGGATGGTACCAGGGTGGTGACCGCCGTGGGTGTGAGCAGCATACGCACGCATCATGGTTCCCGCGGTACCATGGCTTTTGTTCAGGTCGAGGATTTACATGCCAGTGCTGAAATGGTTTGTTTTTCTAAATTGTATCAGGAGGCATTGGAATGCCTTGATGGGGAGCGGGCATTGCTGGCGGCTGTGCGTGTGGATCGATCACGCGACGAGTTATCGCTCGTGGCGGAGGCCCTTGAACCGCTGGAATCCGTCCTGGCCGATCAGCTTGCATGTATTCGTATTGCGGCAAGCGCACTGGCATGGGATGAGGCGGCCATTACCCGCTTCAGGAGGCTGGCGGACGAAAATCCGGGCGGTGCGAAGGTCTCGTTTCATCTTCGCCTTGCTGATGGAAGTCAGGCGGAGCTCTCATCAGGTTTGTCGCTGCGCTGGAACAAGGAGGTGAAACAGACACTCCGGGCGTGGTTTGGCGTGGATGGTGTCCATCTTCTTTGTCGTCCATGGCAGCCAAAGCAGATAGAAAGGCAACGAGGAAGGAGGGAGCAAAGGAGACAATATGCCGCGTAGTTATCTGGATTTCGAACGCCCCATTGCCGAACTGACTTCGGCAATCGAAGAACTGTCCGGTATGGGCGAAGATACTGGCGTGAATATTGCCGAAGAAATAGAGAAGTTGAGCATGAAGCGTGACAAGCTCATCAGGCAGACGTATGCCAAAGTAGATCGCTGGCAAACAGCGCAATTGGCGCGCCACCCTGACAGGCCTTATTTTCTCGATTACATACCCCTGATGTTTGACGGTTTTCATGAATTGCATGGGGATCGGGCATTTGGTGATGATGGTGCGATTGTGGGGGGCATGGCCTGCTTTCGCGAACATGCCGTGATGCTTGTCGGGCATCAGAAGGGTCGTGATACCAAGGAAAAGCTCCGCCGCAATTTTGGGATGCCCCGACCGGAAGGGTACCGCAAGGCGCTTCGTTTATTCCAGTTGGCCGAGCGTTTTGAAATGCCGATCATGACCTTTATTGACACGGCGGGCGCATGGCCTGGCGTTGATGCGGAGGAAAGAGGTCAAAGTGAGGCGATTGCCCGGAACTTGATGGAGCTTTCAGGCCTCAGGGTGCCGGTGATTTGCACGGTGATTGGCGAAGGGTGGTCCGGTGGCGCATTGGCCATTGGTGTTGGCGACCGCCTGTACATGCAGGAGTTTACCACCTATTCCGTGATATCGCCGGAGGGTTGCGCCGCTATTCTGTGGCATGACAGGAAATACGCAGAGCAGGCTGCTGAAGCGTTGAAACCAACGGCCAGGGATCTGGAAGAGTTAACGTTGATTGACGGGATTATTCCTGAGCCCATGGGCGGAGCACATGGCAATACGGAACAGGCAGCCGTACTGATGGGCGACGTGCTGGAGAAGGCGATGTCTGAACTCCT
This sequence comes from uncultured Zetaproteobacteria bacterium, assembly GCA_964492105.1. GTDB lineage: Bacteria > Pseudomonadota > Zetaproteobacteria > Mariprofundales > Mariprofundaceae > JAUZQZ01. The sequence goes on along the minus strand of CAZBJB010000039.1, from coordinate 1,610 downwards.
CGCAATTCCCTTGCCCAATCTGCTTGAACAACGCCAGCAGCGTTTGCGGCAACTGGGGCGGTTCTCGGGTGGGAGCTAACCCTGACCTTTACACACCAGCGATGATCAATGTATGACTGCTTTCCATGCATCAGGAATAGCCATACAATCGTTAAGCCAGTCCCATGATATTTTCCGGCTGATCAATGATCACCACAATGCCGCAGGCGATGCGTTCTTTGGCATCGTCAGTGGTTTGGGCGACGGGCTCGTTGTGGCGCTGGCGTGTACGTTGCTCATGTTATTCCGCTTGCATTCGGGGGGTGCGGCACTGGCTGCATTCGCGGTCTCGGGTCTGATTGCACAGTGGTTAAAGCGGATATTTGATCTGCCGAGACCGCCGGCGGTTCTGGCGAATGTCCACGTGCTGGGAAATACGCTAACGGCGCATTCGTTTCCATCCGGTCACGCCACGTCATGCGGTGTCATGGCATTGTTAGCCTTTCTCATCTGGAAGCGAAGTGACTGGCGGGCGTGGATGATGTCGAGCCTGTTTTTGCTTGCTGCATATGGCCGCATCTACGGCGGTGTTCATTTTCCGCTGGACGTGGTCGTGGGGCTGGTCGTGGGCATGGTTACGATGTGGGTATTCTGGCAGTGGTCGAAACGGTGGCCGGTGGCGGGATGGGAAAAGGCCGCATGGTGTGCGAGGGTTATCGGACTGGCCATTGCTGTTGAGGCGGCGGTACTGGGATTAGGTTATCATATTCAGCCATCAACGGCGCAGCCACTTACGTTGGTTCTACCGATTGCCGCCCTGGTGATGCTGATAAAAGGGTGGAAGAGCAGGCTTGGACACTAAGGTTTATTTTGAGCGCCTGGATGATCCGGATCGGGAGGAAGGGATTGCCCGTCTGATGCTCCGACGCGAGCGGTTGACGCCGCACGTGCTCATTTTATGCCCTGATCCCGGCTTTATGGCCAAACTGGATGAACGTCTGTGGACGGTGCACCCGGAATCCTTTCTGGCACATGGCGTAGCCAGCGAGAATACGATGGAAAATGCCGAACATCCTATTTTGCTGGCGCTGGATATATGTCGTGATAATCAACCGGAGGTACTGTTCAACGGCAGTTGTGAAATTCCTCCTGATCTAACGGGATTCTCTTCGGTCGTGGATTTTGTCGACGCATGGAGCGAACCGTTGCTGCATGCCTCGCGCGACCGGTTTCGCAGTTATCAACAACTGGATATGAACCCAAAATATCTGGGCGGAAAGAAATAAGGTGTTTCCACCACCGATAATGAGCCTTCGGTGTAATAGCATTTATAGTGGACCCCAAATTCAGGACAGGTTCTTAAGGTAGATTCATGGGTAGTGTTTCTCTCCAGAAAGGAGAAGAGGATGACACGAAAACATTATAGCAAAGCGGTGAAAGCGCAGGTGGCTCTGGAAGCGATCAAGGGACAAAAGACGGTAGCTGAGATCACTTCGGAATACAGCGTTCACGCCAGCCAGATAGGGGCATGGAAGAAGCAGTTGATGGATAACGCACCAGAGCTATTCAGCCGCACTAAGGATCTGTAAATAAATAACATGGCCGTTTATACGCCTGAATATGTGCCAGAT
>CAZBJB010000038.1:0-13971 GCA_964492105.1 uncultured Zetaproteobacteria bacterium | reverse complement strand
CCGCATACGCACCCTCCCAAAACCTTTCGTATCCTTGACCTCCACAGCAATGACTACGATACATTTGTCTGCGCCACGACCGCGTTTCCCACCATGTTCAAAGCCTCCGACAAACGTTTCATCCACTTCCACATGGCCAATCAATGGTTTTCGTTTCATACGAACCATGGCTACCCGGTAGCACTGTAGCATCATCCAGGCAGTCCGATAGCTTGTTCCAGGCGTACGTTGCAATGTCGTTGCAGACATGCCGTTTCTCGCGGTGGTTAAATGCCATGCGGCTTCAAACCATGTAGTCAGTGGAGTGCGCGTTTTCTCAACAATTGTCCCGGCTGTAATTGTAGCCTGATGACGACAGACTGGGCACACCAATCGATTATGTGTTTGATACCACTCTTGTTCCTTGTATCACAAGAGGGGCAGATAAATCCATCTGGCCAACGCAGATGTTCCAAGTATCTCGCACATGTCTTGCTGTCTGGAAACATGCTTACAAATTCACGGTATGTTCGCGGGTAGTCGCGGCCCACCACAAGAGAAACCGCAGTCAGCTCTGTTTGGGATGTTGCCATGCCCATATATTGGGGCAGGAGGAGCTAATCGACTACCCCCCTTCTTTTTTATGGCCGTTTTCCATACATTCAATGATGACGACTGCAGGAAGATATTGCATAACATCAAAGCAGCAATGAATATAAGGGCGTTCGCAAAACATATTGTTTTACGCAAGCAATGAGGAACATGAATACGGTTAGATCGTGAGAGCAAATCGAGCCACGATCTAAACCGTTTGTTGGACAAATCCGTTGAGTGAGTTGATGTGTCTTGAAAATATCTTTTTGGATTTTACTGCCTCCCAATATCCGTGGTACCTGTCCTTTTCGCCGACACACCGCATTCCGGATGGATTGAGGCAATCCGACCAGATCCAGCCTTACAAAAACAGGCGGTACAAATGCACCGCCTGTTTCCGAGGGAAGAAAATGTTTTTTCTACTACTGCTGACCGAAGTCTAGCATGCAGCATGTGACAACGATGTGACACGGATCACGAACAATACATGAAAATACAGAATGGGTGCGTATTGCAATCAAAACAGATGCAAACAGGTACTCAATCAACCCCACCGGTTAAACCATCATGCGGCCGGGTGGTGACCCTGTATACGAGGATACGAACAACCACTCTTCGCGTACAATCGTGCCAGAATTTCGCGGCCACCGGCATCCAGCACCTCGTCAGCCAGTGTGGTTCCCAAGATGATCGCTTCGGTGCGCGGGCCGGATACCTGACGGCAGATGAGCCGACTGCCATCCACTTCGCCGACCAGCCCTGCCATGCGCAGCGTATCGCCCGCCAACGTGGCATGTCCGGCAATCGGCACCTGGCAGCCGCCTTCCAGCCGGGCCAGAAAGGCTCGTTCGGCGCCTACGCAAACCGCGGTATCCGGATGATTCAGAGTACCCATGCGTAACTTGGCCTGTTCATCCCCCACACGCGTTTCGACACCAATCGCGCCCTGCGCCACGGCAGGAAGCATGTCATTCAGGTCGAGGAAGACATGCATTTGTTCAACAATTCTTAAACGTTTTACGCCCGCTGCCGCCAGCACAACGGCATCCACTTCCTTACCGAGCTTGTTCAGGCGGGTCTGCACATTGCCACGAATGGCGATAAACTCGAAATGTGGAAACTTCGCCCTGATCTGGCTCACACGGCGTAATGATGATGTGCCAATTTTTGCATGAGTCGGTAAGGTGGAAAAGGCGCCACCTGTCACCGTAGCTACGGCATCACGCGGATCCTCCCGATCCAGAATGGCGCTTATTTCCAATTGCCCCGGTACTTCCGTTGGCACATCCTTCATCGAATGCACGGCCAAATCAGCGCGCCCATCCAGCAATGCTTCCTCGATTTCCTTGGTGAACAGGCCTTTGCCGCCTACATTGGCCAGCGGCACATTGAGGATTTTGTCACCCATAGTCTTGATGTGAACGAGTTCCGTTGTGACGTCGTCGTGCAGGCGCTCCAACTCGGCAGCGACATGCCTAGCCTGCCACAATGCCAGTGCGGAGCCCCGTGTTGCGATTTTCAGGTGTGCCACATCTTTCTCCTGATACGTTCGTTAAAGTCCGGCTATATGCCGGGCGGCATGCTACCACCCCTGCTACCCAGCCGGCTCGCCATTTGATCCATTATACGCTTACCCCTCGTTCCCTTCATTTTTTTCATCACCTTTTGCATCTGAGAGAACTGTTTAAGCATCTGGTTCAATTCCTGAACACTGGTGCCGGATCCGGTGGCGATGCGTCGCTTGCGACTTCCATTGAGCACCCTAGGATAGCACCGTTCCTTCGGCGTCATTGAGTATACCATCGCCTGCATTCGTTTCACCGGCCTGTCATCCATCCGTGCCAGCGCGTCCCGCGACAACTTAACGCCGGGTAACATCTTCAGCATGCCGGCCATCCCGCCCATTTTCTGCATTTGTCCGAGTTGCTCGGTAAAATCCACCAGGTCGAACCCTCCTTTTTTAAGTTTGTTCGCCAATTTCTCGGCCTGTGCCTGATCGACATGGGCCTGTACTTTTTCCACCAGCCCGACCACATCGCCCTGGCCGAGAATTCGTCCGGCAAAGCGTTGTGGATCAAAGGGTTCAAATGCATCAATTTTTTCGCCTGTACCAATATAACGTACCGGAACACCGGTCACATACGTCACCGAAAGCGCTGCACCACCGCGCACATCGGCATCAGTTTTGGTGAGAATGCAACCGGAAAGTTCAACCGAGGCATGAAATTGTTCGGCAATGGTTAACGCCGTCTGGCCTGTCATGGAATCAAGCACCAGTAACCGCTCGCTCGCATTCACCGTGGCCACCACTTCACGGATTTCCATCATCAAAACATCATCCACAACCTGCCGTCCCGCCGTATCCAGAATCAGCACATGATGCCCGCCGGTTTTGACCATGTTCAGCGCGGATTTCGCCATGGCGACAGGCGTAGTTCCGTCACCTTCGATGTAGGGAACATCCATTTGTCCAGCCAACACCCGCAACTGATCGCGTGCTGCCGGACGTGTCGCATCAACACTGGTCAGCGCTACCTTGCGGCCCTGTCCCGCGAGCATCCGGGCCAGCTTGCCTGCCGTGGTTGTTTTACCCGCACCCTGAAGACCACAAAGAAGAATCACCGATGGAATATGCGATATGTCCAAATCACGGCGCTGTCCGCCCAGAATATCGGCCAACACGTCATGCAGAACCTTGATGATCACCTGCCCCGGATTCAGGCTTTTGGATACATTCGTACCAAGCGCCCGCGCCCGCACTTCACTCATCAGGTGACGCGCCACCGGCAGCGCCACATCGGCTTCGAGTAACGCCAGACGCATCTCGCGTAGCGTTGCATCCAGATCCGCCTCGGAAACACGTGCCGCGCCACGAAGTCGGCCCGCAATACCGCCGATCTTTTCGCTTAATCGGTCAAACATACAGATGACTCCTGTTCCTGCTGGTTATCATGTCGAAGGCTACATCAGAAGAACCGCATTTTCCTACCATCCTCGGATTTGGGAAGACATAACCTGAACTATTCATAAACCGCCGTGATGATTGCGCCTGTCTGCGCGTGAACGCACACAGACAGACAGGGCCTTCGTTGGAACGGATTGTCGAGGAAGGAGGCCGTAGCCATGCATACGGGCAACCGACGATGGATATGATATGTTCAGCATGGCCCTGCGGGTAAAGGGCAGGGAGGCCGGCCTCTTACACATAAGTCATGTTACAGATCCCTTGCACGCGGGTCAGGGCTAGGCAAGCAGCAGGATACACAGGTAGACTTACCGCTTATTTACGGGAGACAAGAGATATTTTTGTGACCTTTCAGGATTTGATTCTTACATTACAACACTACTGGGCCGCGCAGGGATGTGTACTCCAGCAGCCTTATGACACGCCGATGGGTGCGGGAACCTTTCACCCGGCGACTTTTTTGCGCGTACTGGATGGCAACGACTGGAACACCGCCTATGTACAGCCCTGTCGTCGGCCAAGCGATGGGCGTTATGGTGAAAATCCCAATCGTCTTCAGCATTATTATCAGTTTCAGGTGATTCTGAAGCCGGCACCGGCTCACATTCTTGATCTGTATCTCGATTCGCTGCGCACGATTGGTATTGATCCTGAAATTCATGATATCCGTTTTGTTGAGGATGACTGGGAATCACCCACGCTCGGCGCCTGGGGGCTGGGCTGGGAGGTCTGGCTGAATGGTATGGAGATCACGCAGTTCACATATTTTCAGCAAGTGGGCGGTGTGGCGTTATCCCGTACGCCTGGGGAAATCACATACGGTCTGGAACGACTGGCCATGTATCTACAAGGCGTGGAGAATGTATTTGATTTAACATGGGTGAACGGGATGAATGGCGGGAGCGTGAGCTATGACGACGTGTTTCACCGTAATGAAGTGGAATACTCAACGTATAATTTTGCTCAATCCAATCCAACATGGCTGCACGAACAGTTCGACCACGCCGAATCCGAGTGCATACGTCTGACGGAAAATAATTTAATACTGCCCGCCTATGAGGAGGTCATGAAAGCCAGCCATGCCTTCAACCTGCTGGAGGCCCGTGGCGCCATTTCTGTTGCCGAGCGCCAGCGCTTCATTGGCCGGGTGCGTGGTTTGGCGCGCACCGTGGCGAGAGCATACGCGAAGGATGCGGCAGCATGTATGAATGGTTCAAGCTAGATAGACGGATCATGAATATACAGCCCCTGCTGATTGAAATTGGAACAGAGGAGATGCCAGCCGGTGTGGCTCCGCGTATGGGCGAGGCGTTGCGAGATGCCATTCATAGGCTGTTCACCGATGCAAATGTCAATACAAATGAATTGAAACTTGGCGTGACCCCTCGCCGATTACTGATTTATGCCGCGCACTGCCCGGCCATGCAGGCGGATCGTGAAGAAACCATCTGGGGCCCGCCGGAGCAGGTAGCGTTTGTGGATGGTAAGCCAACCAGGGCAGCTGAAGGCTTTGCAAAAAAAAGTGGCCTGCCGCTGGACGTTTTTGATTTGGCCGACAAAAGTGATGGCAAAGGGTGCTACATGCACACGGTGAAAACCATCAAAGGCCACAAGGTCACCGATCTGCTTGCCGCTTCCATGCCGGATATTTTACGTAAACTACCCAGTCCAAAAACCATGTGCTGGCAGGATGGCCAGACCAGACACGATACATTTATCCGACCCATCCGCTGGATCGTGGCCAGACTGGGTGATACAACGATTCCATTTTCATTCGCCGACGTCGAAGCAGGTTTGATATCGCATGGTCATCGCGTGCATGGATCCTCGGGTGAAATCGATGTCCATGACCCTTTCGGCTGGCTGGAACAACAGCATGTCGTCGCCGATTGGCGCACGCGCCGCAACTGTATTGAGGAGGCGCTGGATGAAGCCGCATCGGATGCCGGGGTTGCATGGATAGAAGATGAATCACTGCTGGACGAAGTCACGGATTTGACTGAATGGCCACGGGTGATTACCGGTCGCTATGACAAGGCATTCCTGCGTTTACCAGCAGAGGTCGGCCGCATTGAACTCAAGCACCACCAGCGCTGTTTTGCCACCACGGGGCGGGACGGCGACATGAGCAACGTATTTCTTGCCGTTGCCAATCTTGTATCAAGGAAACCGGAAGTCGTAGCGCATGGTAACGAGCGCGTGGTCAATGCCAGACTCGCCGATGCAGCCTTTTACTTCGACCGTGACCCGACGGAATCTCTGGAGGTTCGTATTGAAAAACTGTCCGAAGTGGTCTTTCAGGACGGCCTCGGAATGGTTGGTGATCAGGTGCGGCGTTTGCGTGGATTCGTATTGGACAATGCCGAGCAACTGGGTGTGGATGCAAACGGTGCGCAGCGCGCGGCCTATTTGTGTAAGTCTGATCTGACAACGGGTATGGTCGGCGAATTCCCCGAGCTACAAGGCTATATGGGCGGGATTTACGCACACATGGATGGCGAAGACGATGCGGTGGCATCGGCAATCGCGGAACATTATGGGCCGGCAGGTGCGAGAGACGGTTTGCCGCAAAGCGCCATGGCCCGGGCCATCGGTATTGCCGAACGTGCCGACAAGCTACTTGGTTATTTTCATCTGGGCCGTATCCCGACTGCCAGAACTGATCCGTTCGGACTCAGACGCGCTTCCATTGGCTTGATTCGTTTGCTGATGGATGTTACTTCCCCGGTGGACATGACCTTGCCACGGGTGTTGGTCGAGTCAGCCAAGCAATGGAATCAACAGCGCGTCACCGTCACCATCACCGAAGACACGAGGAAACGAACGTCCGCCTTCATTGTGGAGCGACTGATTGGCATGGCGGGACACCTGTCCGTCTCACGCAAGGCGCTGGATGCCGCTTTGGCCGCCAGCACCGAACGGTCACTGTATGTTCATCTGGAAGTCGCACGCTTGCTTTCACACTTTGCCGACGCTGAGACGGGAAAGGCGGTGGCGGCAGCGCATAGACGTATTGCCAATATCCTCAAGAAAACGGAGGTCGATGAACGGGAAGTGGATATGGCGTTGTTCGCCGAGGATGCGGAGATCGTATTGTTTGAAACCCTGCGGAAGGTAGAAGATACTTTCCCGGATGAACCGGAAGGCCAACTGAAAATGCTGGCGACATTGCGTGATCCCGTGGATGTGTTTTTTGATGATGTGATGGTCATGGCTGAAGATGAGCGGGTTCAGGCCAATCGTCTGGCGTTGCTGGCCAGGCTGCGTATGTTGTTTCTTCGCCTGGCCGATATATCACGGCTTTAATCCGGGTCAAACTCTTCGGATATTCACCACGAAGAAGAAGAAAACCCGACATTCATACCAACATAAACCGTATGATCCAAGCATACCTATGAGTTTCTTGCAAAACTCATGAGCGGCGATCGGCTTCTCCACTTCGGCCCATTTCCGAGCTTGAATTTCGCTCCATGGAACCACCATGCAGCTCATTCAATCTCGAAAAGGGTCGCAAAGTGGGATTGCCGATCATCCACCCAGAGTTTTGCAAGAGGCTCCTATGATTCATGAATAGTTCAGGTCAGGAAGCCCAATGATATGAACGGTCAAAGGTTAGAGCCTGCCATAGGAATGCAGGCCGGAGAGATACATGTTCACGCCGACGAAGCAGAAGACGGTGATCAGAAATCCGGCCACGGTCCACCATGCCAGCGCACGCCCCTTCCAGCCGTGTGAAACACGAACATGCAGGTAGGCGCCGTAGGTCAGCAGGACAATCAGCGCCCATGTTTCCTTGGGATCCCAGGACCAGTAACCGCCCCATGCCTCGGAGGCCCATACGGCGCCCAGAATGGTGGCCAGGGTGAAGGCCGGAAAGCCAATGGCGACAGCCTTGTATGCCAGTTGATCTAGCTGATCGAGCGAGGGGAATACAGCGATCAGCCGCGTGCTTCCACCGCTCCGCTCAAGGTGATCACGTACCAGATAGGCCATGCCTGCGCCGCAGGCGACAGCAAATGCACCATAGCCAACAAAATTCATCGGTACATGAATCTTCATCCAATAGGACTGGAGGGCCGGAACCAGGGGTCTGATATCGGCATGTCCACGCCCGGAGAGCCAGATGCCGAAGAACACGCCCACGGCAACCAGCGCCATCACAAAGGCCCCCATGGCCTTGGCCTTATAGCGAGATTCCAGCGATAAATAAATTGCCGTGGTAACACAAAACAGGAGAATAAAGACTTCATACAGATTGGAAATCGGCGCATGGCCGATATCCGCGCTCAGCAGATAGGATTCATACCAGCGTAACAACAAGGTGGAGCCACCGGCATACACGCCTATCCATGCCGTTGCCGTCGCCAGGTTTCCGACGATGGATACAGGCGCAAACAAATAGGTGATATAGAGTAACGCCGAGGAAAGAAATACGATGTTCATGGTCATGATGATGCGACCGGAAACCAGGTTGGATTGATCAGTGTAAGTAATCAGTGACTGGTCCGGTTCCAGCGTGGACCAGAATGCAGCAAGCAGAATCATGATCAGCGCGCCATCCAGCCACGAGACGAGATTCGACGAGAGTTTTGCCTCCGCAACCGAGGGTCTGACCATGCCCGCGACCATGCCGGAAGCTAACCCGGCCACCGCCCCCATACCTATCCACGCGAAGGATGCAGGCGTTAAAAAATATAACAAACCTTCATTGCCATATCCGGAAGGTCCATACATTGCATAGGCGGTTATTCCCGCAATAGCGCCCAGATAGGTGCAAAAGCGGGAAAAAGCGGGCAACCCCCGATTGATGGCTTCAAAATTAATACGTGTTGCGGTCATTGTGGTCATATCGCACTCCCTTCTGCCGAACTGGAATCAAAACCTTGCCCTATTTTTGTTAAAAGTTCATGAAACTCATGCTCAAAACCCAGTTTGTTCCGATCCGCCATGCCACCCATGGCGACTTCAACATGGTCGCCCGTTTGTTTCAGTACCAACCATAATTTACGATGTGGCATGTAAAACATGATGCACAGGCCGATGACGAGCATCGCGCTGCCGATCCAGAAAATGTTCATGCCGGGATCCCGCGCCAGTTCCAGACCCGTGTAGTACACTTGGTGGTAATCATGCAGAACAGGGATAAAGGGCCACGGCACGCGTGAAAGATTCTTCATCCCCTGAACAACGCGTGCGCCCATTTGCTGAAAGTTGTCGGGGAGTTTTTTTCCGAATACATGATCCAGGGCGGATTTGAAGGCCAGAAAATTGGCTTTTTGTGATTTGTTTCCCTTTTGTTTCCGCAACACTGCAACAAAATTTTTATATAGCTTCCAGTCTGTCGTGTTACTGAAATCCAGGCCGGGGGAAAATGGTTTAAAATCTTGAGCATCGCCAGTCATGGAAACCATCATCAGATTGCCACGATCTTGTCCACGCATGATGAAGGGTTTCATGAAGCTCTTTATTTTCACCGGTTTCAGGCCTGGCCCACGCAGGATAAACTCCACGGCAGGTCCTAAATCCCTGAAGTCCATGGGTGCTCCAGGATTGGCCATGTTTTCGATATTATAACGGTTAAAGTTGGTAATTTCGAGGCTGACCCCCGTTTTCGGATCATGCCAGGTGTCGTACACCCTGGTTTTTATGGTTTCAACCCTGCCTGTATCAAGGCGAAACAACTTGAGCCCGATATTGGACCCACCATCGCCAAAACTGGCCTGAAAAATATGTACACCTTTGTAAACCAGGGGCTCATTGACAATGATGGACCTATGATCAACCACAACTTTTCCATGATCAATAATGGACAGGGTACTGCGGAACGCCTTGGGCATGCCGGTCGGATAGAAATCAATAAAAAAATCATCACAGCGAACATGAAATGGCATCTTCAGGTGACCGACACCCGTACCCTTGACGAAGCTGATGGTATTCTCCTGCCCACCTTCGACGACGTTCATGGTGCCGCGGAAACCATAATGCGCACCGATCCAACCACCGATCAGAATGATGAGAATAGCACTGTGAACCAGGATATAGCCCCACTTGTTCCAGCGGCCCTTGTCGGCGCGAATGTATGTTCTTCCGTTCGCCTCAGCAATTTTCCTCTCCCAACCGGGAAGACAGGACTGAACCGTTTCCATGACCTGTGCCAGTTCAGCCTTGTTCAGCTTCCAATGCTTGAGATGGTGAAATCGTTTTAGGGATTTATCTCCAATAACGACTTTTCGCTGACGCATACCCTTGATCATCCGCGGCGTGTGCCGCCATAGGCATACAACAAGCGAAAGCATTAAAAAGCCCAGTAAACCTGTAAACCAGCCGGTATGATACATGTCGAACAGGCCGAGAGATCGGAATACATTGTACCACAAGGGGCCGAATTGCGTGAGATAATCGGCTTGTATCTGGTTCTGCTTCAGTACGGTTCCAATGACACTGGCCAAAGCAAGCAACACAAGAATCACAATGGCCAAGGACATAGAACTCAGGCGATTCAACCAAGGTTTAAACCAGGCAGGCATATTCATGAGGTGCGCATGCTAGAGGAGTACGGCGCGCAAAAAAACAATGATTCTTTTTGAGGATACTAGCCTGCACTATTCATAAATGCTGCCGCGCCCTCGCTGGTTCCTTTGCCCACAACGGAATCCTTGCCCAGACGTCCGTAAGCGTGGCTACACCCTTCTTCGCAAGAATCCGTTGTGAACAAAAGCCCTGTGCGATCATCACAGCGATTCATGAATAGTGCAGGCTAGCCCCGCAGGATCCGGAAGCAGCCTCGCTTCCAGAGCAGTAGTGTGGAAGGCGCGCTGCCCTTTCCTCCGGCGGCAATGGCAGCATGAATATGACGATGCCAACGCATACGTAAATGTCGGGATGGTGTTTGTACTGGTTGTTTGTGTTGGTTCAGGCTACTGGAGATCATGAGGCCCCCGCACAATTTCGCCAACCGACGGCTGACGTGATCGGCATCAACACGCAGGGCAATACATCCTTTCGCATAGCAGGCGCGGGGAAGTCCGGGTTTGCCCGGTACGATCAATGTGGTCTTCCCGGGCCATAATTGCCGCATTGCCTGACGCAGGGTCGGCGACAGGTATCGGGTATGATGTATGGCTGTGTGTGTGGAATCAGCGATTAATACGAAGGGGCCTTGCCTGTGTTTGAATTGTTGCAGGCGCCGCACGGCCTCCGGACAAAACGGAGAAGCCGCAATACCGGCAACCGTTGATGTGGTATGGGCGATGAGCTGTCCGTTTTGAAGTATGCGTGCACTACGAAGGAATGAATTCACGGGGCGGGCGCCAGGAGTCTGCCTGACTTGGGGGGATTGTAGCGAGCAGGTAGGGAAGCGAGGTCAAAATCATGATATGTTGACCTCGCTTCCCTGCCACGCAGTCGATTTCTCATAAGTCCGGCTAGCCTTCCTGTTGAGTTATGGCCTCACGTTCCGTGCGCAGCTTGTCAGCCAGCGATGCATCAGCTTGCGCCAATATCTGTACAGCCAGTATCCCCGCGTTTTTTGCGGCATTAATGCCGACGCATGCCACGGGGGTGCCCGGTGGCATCATCACCGTCGAGAGCAAGGCATCCTGTCCCTGTAAAGGCCCGGCTGAGACAGGTACGCCGATTACTGGTAAAATCGTTCTGGATGCGACTACACCGGCCAGATGTGCCGCCATGCCCGCAGCGCAGATAAACACCCGGCATCCGGCACGCTCGGCATCATGGACAGCCTTAACGGTGGCTTCCGGCATACGGTGCGCGGAACGTACCAGTATCCCGTGTGGTACATCATACCGATCAAGCACGGCGGATGCCTGTTCCATGACAGGCATGTCGTTTTTACTGCCCATTAATATCAATATTTTGATTGCCTTCATTCCGTACCCTCTGTGTTTACCCGTAGATTTTTATCTTTTTATCACTCAAAAGGTTTTCGAATATTACCTGGATCCTGCAAGTGATTGTGCGTGCAGAGTGCAAGATATTGGTTTACATGGTGTATTGAAAAAACACGTAGTCACCTTTGGTGATAAGTGTTTTTTCAACAGTCCATATGAATCAAGAGCTTGTGCTATGCATGTGCAAGCACTTGCAGGATCCAGGTGTTACTATTGAGCCTCTTGCAAAACTCATGAGCGGTGTTCGGCTTCCCCACTTCGGCCCATTTCCGAGCTTGAATTTCGCTCTATGGAACCACCATGCAGCTCATTCAATCCCGAAAAGGGTTTCAAAGTGGGAGTGCCGCTCATCCACCCAGAGTTTTGCAAGAGGCTCTATTTTTTCGCACAAGCGCGCCAGCCAATATCTTTTCGATAATAACCACCGGGCCAGTCGAGATATTGCAAAGCAACATAAGCGGTTTTTTGCGCTTGCAGCACATTATCACCCAATGCGGTTACCCCCAGCACACGTCCACCCGTGTTCACAATAACACCAGATCTTTCGGCGGTACCGGCATGGAATACGGTCGTTCCCGCTGCTTCAACCGCATCCAGCCCGCCGATTGTCTGCCCTTTTTTGAAACTACCGGGATAGCCGTTAGATGCAACGACAACACATAGCGCCGTGCGTTCATCCCAGTCCAGTGTCACGCCATCCAGCCGTTTCTCCGCCGCCGCCAGTAGCACTTCGCTAAGATCGGATTTCAACCGGTACATCAACGGCTGGCATTCCGGATCGCCGAAACGTACATTAAACTCGAGTGCCTTCGGCCCATCATCTGTCAATATGATACCGGCATACAGGGTACCGATGAATTCAATGTCGCGAGCTTTCAATGCTGAAATAGCAGGCCGTACAATGGTTTCCAGCACTTCATCGGCAATCTCCTTACTTACGCACGGGGCCGGTGAATAGGCACCCATGCCGCCAGTGTTCGGTCCCCTGTCGCCATTGAGCAGCGCCTTGTGATCCTGGCTGGAATCGAGTGGCAGAATCGTATCACCAGAAACGATGAATAGGCATGACGCCTCCTCGCCTTCGAGAAACGCCTCAATGATTACTTTTGACCCTGCATCGCCGAAGCTGTTTCCGGCCAGCATGTCGGTCGCGGCGACCACCGCCTCGTCCACCGTATGCGCCACAATCACGCCCTTGCCCGCGGCGAGTCCCGATGCTTTGACGACGACTGGCGATCCGAAGCGATGGATACAGTCCGCTGCCGCTTCGGGGTTGGTATGGGTTTCGAATGTTGCGGTGGGGATACCCGCGTCATGCATCAGTGCCTTGGCGAAGGATTTACTACCCTCAAGCTCGGCTGCCGCCCGGTCGGGACCAAAAACGGACAAGCCCTCGGCGCGGAGGCGGTCAGAAAGCCCCGCCACCAGCGGAATTTCCGGACCGATGACAACCAGTTGTGGCCGATCATGCCGCGCCAACTCGACCAAGCCGTCAATATCTCCCGCATTTACGTTGAGACAACGTGCGTCTTGCGCGATGCCCGGATTGCCCGGCGCGCAGAGCACCTCCGATACCGAAGATGAACGCTTTAGCTTCCAGCACAGCGCATGTTCGCGGCCGCCGCCGCCGATTACCAGGACTTTCATGTCTATTGACTCCATTCCATCAACCGTCACTTGTATTGCCAGAACCCGCCAACCCGTGACTGAGATCTTCCGGGACGATACGATCAGGTTCCTGTACTGCCTGTAAATTCACTTGAGGTGGATAGCCACCCCTGGATATTCGATATAACAGCCCCGAACGAACAGGCACCCCCGGAACATACCACAGAGCGAACAGATATGGCCACGAAGTCCCTCCAGCGAAGAAGACAAGGAGTACTGAAGTGGATCCCATTGCAAGGACAGCTTTCCGGGTGATTTAAGATGTGTTCATCCTGTTGTTTTTTATCGCAATTCTGTCCTGAAACCTGTTGATCCTTGTATCTTCGCATCACCCTTACACAGTAGGGGAAGATGCGCGGAGCCGGGGGCCGACAGGTTTCCTGAACAGGTCTTTGGTGAGCGTCAAACACTAAGCCGCCTTGGCCAGTTGTTGCTCACCGTAATACACCTCTGCAGGTGTCTGATCATCCAGCGACTGATGCCGTCGTTCAAAATTGCAGAACTCAAAATAGTACCGCAGTGCGTCGATCAGCTCACGCACCGAGCCATACTCTTTGGTATAAATCTCCTCGTATTTTACTGACCGCCAAAGCCGTTCAATGAACACATTATCCATCCAACGACCTCTCCCATCCATGGTGATCGATATTTCCCACGATAATACGAAGCGGCTATACCAATCCATCACAGCGGTCAGATAGACAAAACCGCCAGGCATGCGGATGTAGGTAATGTCGGTGCACCATGCTTGATTAGGCTCGGTAATATCCATAATTCCCAATAGATAGGGATACTTCTTCTGCTCCTTGTTTCCCTTGCCGGTGAAGGGTTTCGGCGCGAGGGATTCAATACCCA
>CAZBJB010000037.1:0-14723 GCA_964492105.1 uncultured Zetaproteobacteria bacterium | reverse complement strand
CGAAAATGGTCTCAAAGTGGGATTGCCGCTCATCCACCCGGAGTTTTGCAAGAGGATCCAATGAGATGAATACGTGATTTTTCGAAACACCCTGCATCCAATGTCAATATCGGATCTTGGGGTAATAGCTGACCATATCCGCCAGCGAACGTGCCGTAATCTCCGAGGCATGACCGGCGGATCCGAATGCCTCGAAGCGATCCTTACAGATACCCCTCATGGCATTCTTGGCTGCTTTATAGTATTTTCGTGGATCGAAGTTGGATGTATTTTCCGCCAGATGCCTGCGAATCGCGCCGGTGGAAGACATGCGCAGATCGGTGTCGATATTTACCTTGCGTACGCCGTGCTTGATGCCTTCGACGATTTCCTCAACCGGTACGCCATAGGTTTCACCCATCTCTCCACCATATTCGTTGATGATCTTCAACCAGTCCTGCGGAACCGAGGAGGAACCGTGCATCACCAGATGCGTGTGAGGCAATTTGGCATGGATTTCCTTTACCCGGGCAATCGCCAGAATATCACCGGTTGGCGGACGCGTAAATTTATAGGCGCCGTGGCTGGTGCCGATGGCGATGGCCAGCGCATCTACACCGGTTTTTTTAACAAAGTCAACGGCTTCAACGGGATCAGTGAGCATTTGATCGTGGGTCAGTCTTCCCTCCGCCCCCGATCCGTCTTCTTCACCGGCTTCTCCCGTTTCCAAAGAACCCAGGCAGCCCAGTTCGCCTTCGACGGATACGCCACAGGCATGCGCCATTTCACAAACCTTGCGCGTTGTTCCCACATTATATTCATAGGTAGACGGTGTTTTAGCATCGGCCATCAGCGATCCGTCCATCATAACCGATGAAAATCCGGACTGGATTGAGCGCAGACAAACTGCGGGTTCAGCACCATGATCCTGATGCATCACCACCGGGATATGCGGGTATTGCTCAATGGCGGCAATAATCAGATGACGTAAAAACGGTTCCCCCGCGTAGGCGCGAGCGCCTGCTGAACCTTGCATAATCACAGGCGAATTCACGTCATCGGCCGCCTCCATAATGGCATGTACCTGCTCCATATTGTTTATATTGAATGCCGGCATGCCATAGCCATTTTCAGCAGCATGATCCAGCAACTGTCTCATCGAAATTAACGCCATTTTATCCTCCTTGGTTTCTACGCGGACTCTCGCCCGTTATTGTGGATCGGGCGAACCCTAAAATCAAATTATCGCAAGCTGTTTCCGACGTGGATAATCTTCATCGCATTGGTACCTCCCGCATGGCCCATGGGTGTTCCAAGCGTCATAATGATGAGATCATCATGCTCCACCAGTTTGTCATGTAACATCACTGAAAGAGCCTCGCGCGTAGCCTTGGGCGCATCCGTTTCACTATAATTACCGCTAATCGGCTTGGGGATTACATTGCGAAAGAGCGTGACGCGTCCCGCTGTTGTCTCCTCTGGTGTAAGCGCATAGATGGGAACCTTGGACAGGTGCCGCGACATGTACAACACCGTATTACCACTTTGCGTAAATGCGGCGATGGCCTTTACCGGCATGGCATGCGAAGCATCCATGGCCTGCCGTGCAATGCATTCGTCTACGGAGCGTGGAGGGTAACGCGGGTCGCGCGTCGTGGAAGAAGGCATTACCTCCTGTTTCTCCGTTTCTATGCATGTGCGGTGCATGGCTTCTACCGCTTCAACCGGATATTTTCCGGCGGCTGTTTCGCCGGAAAGCATGATGGCATCGGTGCCGTCCAGCACGGCGTTGGCCACATCATTGACTTCGGCGCGTGTCGGAATCGGATTGTTGATCATGGATTCCATCATCTGGGTGGCCACGATCACGGGACAATTGTAACGAGGCGCCTTGCGCAGAATGCACTTCTGCACCGGCGGAACAGCGGCATCACCGATTTCGACACCCAGATCGCCACGTGCCACCATAACAGCATCGGACTCCGCGAGGATGCTGTCCAGATTATCGACTGCCTCGGCGCGCTCCACCTTGGCAACGAGGTTGGCGTGTCCTCCTGCTTCACGTACCAGCTGACGGGCATATTTCATGTCCTCTCCATCACGCGGAAAGGAAATAGCAATGTAATCCACGTCAATGTCGCAGGCAGTCTTGATATCTTCCTTGTCCTTGGCCGTCAGTGCATCCGCCGATAGTCCTCCACCGGCACGATTGATGCCTTTGCCATCGGATAATTCCCCACCCATGACGACGGTACAATGGATCTCCTGATCGTTGATTTCGTCAACATCCATCGCAATCAAACCATCGTTGAGAAGCAAACGTACACCCGGTTCCACATCGGAAACGAGCGCTTTATAGGTGATGCCGACACGTTCGTCATTGCCATCATCCAGCCCCAGTGCGGCGTCAATGATAAAATGTTGTCCGGGGGTAAGAACGGTTTTACCGTTTTTGAACTTGCCGCAACGAATTTTTGGCCCCTGCATGTCGGCGAGGATGCCGACACATATCCCATGTCTCATGGCCGCTTCCCGTATGTTTTTCGCGCGGGTACGGTGTTCCTTCGGCGTGCCGTGGGAAAAATTCAGACGTACCACATTTACACCCGCCGCTACCAGCCGATCCAGCATCTCCAGTGATTCGGAGGCTGGTCCCAGCGTGGCAACGATCTTGGTTCTGCGAAATTCGGACACTAAACTGAACGTCCTTCGAGCATTGCCACTGCGGGAAGCTTCCTGCCCTCAAGAAATTCGAGGAAGGCGCCGCCACCCGTGGAAATACAGGATATTTTATCGGCGATGCCATACTTGCCAATAGCCGCCAGTGTATCGCCGCCACCGGCAATGGAGAAGGCGGGGGAGTCGGCAATTGCCAGCGAGATGGCCCTGGTGCCCTCGCCGAACTGGTCGAATTCAAATACACCGACCGGACCATTCCAGACAATGGTGCCTGCATTGCGGATAATTTCGGTCAGCACAGTCACGGAATCCGGGCCAATATCGAAGATCATATCATCATCCTCCGTATCGGAAATATCTTTCAAGGATGCTTTGGCAGTTGGAGAAAATTCCTTACCACACACCACGTCGGCGGGTACGGGAATGTCGCCACCGCAGGCATGGGCGGCGGCGGAGAGTGCTTTGCAGGTATCCATAAGGGCTTCTTCATACAATGACTTGCCGACATTGTGACCCGCTGCGGCGATGAATGTGTTTGCGATGCCGCCCCCGACGACCAGCTGATCCACGACCGTCGAGAGGGATCTCAAAACAGTCAGTTTGGTGGAAACCTTGGAGCCGCCAACAATGGCGACCAGAGGGCGGGCCGGGTTATCCAGCGCCTTGCCCAGCGCCTCAAGCTCACCAGCCAGCAGTGGGCCCGCGCACGCAAGTGGAGCAAACCGGCCAACACCATACGTTGACGCATGGGTGCGGTGTGCCGTACCAAAGGCATCCATTACATAAATATCACACAGCGCGGCATATTTTTCGGATAGTTCGTCGTCGTTCTTTTTTTCGCCGACGTTAAATCGGATGTTTTCCAGCAACACCAGTTCGCCATCCTTCATTTCAGGCGCAACATCCAGGTAATTCCTAATCAGGCGAACCTCCTTGCCCAGTAACCCGGACAGGTGGCGGGCGACGGGGGCCAGCGAGAACCGTTCGTCATATTCACCTTCAGTCGGGCGGCCCAGGTGACAACAGATCATCACCCTGGCGCCGACGTCCATGGCGCGTTTCATGGTTGGCAGACTGGCGCGAATACGTGTGTCATCACCCACCTCACCATCGACAATTGGCACATTCAAATCCTCACGGATCAAAACGCGCTTTCCGGCAAGATCGAGATCGGTCATTTTAACCACAGGCATGATTCACTCCTCATGATGGGTGTCACACATGCCGCCCGAATTGATAAATCATCCTGGTTAGCCGACGATGTGATGAACCAGGCGTATCATGTTGCAGGTATAGCCATACTCGTTATCATAGAAAGCAATAATTTTGACGAACGTACCGTCAAGGGCGATACCGGCTGTTGCATCGAAGATGGATGGATGGCTGTCACCACGAAAGTCGGTGGACACCACCTTCTCGTCGGTATAACCCAGAACACCGTTCATTTCACCCTCGGAAGCAGCCTTCATCGCGGCGCAAATATCGGCATAGCCGGTTGCATGATTCAGTTCAACGGTCAGATCCACCACGGAAACATCCGAGGTCGGAACACGGAAAGACATGCCGGTCAGCTTTCCGTTCAGATCCGGCAGCACCCTGCCGACAGCCTTGGCCGCACCGGTGGAAGACGGGATGATATTCTCCAGGATACCGCGACCTCCTCGCCAGTCTTTCATGGACGGGCCGTCAACCGTCTTCTGGGTAGCCGTTGCCGCATGCACGGTCGTCATCAGGCCGCGTTTGATACCGAAGTTGTCGTGGAGTACCCTGGCCACTAGTGCCAGGCAATTGGTGGTGCAGGATGCGGCCGACACGATAGTCTGACCGGCATAGGTGTTGTGGTTGACACCGTAGACAAACATCGGCGTGGTGTCTTTGGAAGGCGCGGACTGCACAACCTTTCCGGCTCCGGCATCCAGATGGGCCTGACACGTTTCCCCGGTCAGGAAGAAGCCCGTACATTCCAGTACCACGTCAACATCGACCTCATCCCATTTCAGGTCGGCCGGATTGCGTTCCGCGGTCAGGCGAATCTTCTTGCCATTGACGAGCAGGTTGTTGCCCTCAACGGCAACATCACCGTCAAACAGGCCGTGTACGGAGTCGTGCCTGAGCATGTAGGCCAGGTAATCGGGTTCAAGCAAATCGTTGATGCCAACGACCTCCATATCCGAAAATTCACTGGCAATGGCGCGGAATGCCATGCGGCCAATACGGCCAAAACCATTAATACCAACTCTAATCGTCATTATTCTCTCCCTTTGTCCCAAATTAGGCCAGTTTGTTTACGGCTGCCACGACGGCTTCCGTTGTAATACCGAATTCCCTGAATAGATCGACAGCCGGAGCCGACTCTCCAAAGGCGTCAATACCGATCACCTGACCGCCCAGCCCCACGTACTTCGCCCAGAAGCCGGTCACGCCAGCTTCGACAGCAACACGCGCAGTCACGGATGCAGGTAATACGGATTCCTTGTATGTATCATCCTGTGCATCGAAACGCTCGGTACACGGCATGGAAACAACACGTATCCTCCTGTCGGGCAGCTCCTGTTGCGCAGCCAGTGCCAACTGCACTTCGGATCCGGTGGCGATAATGAGTACATCCGGCGTTCCCTCGCAATCGCTTAACACATAACCGCCGCGTTCGATACTGGACACCTGCTCATCGGTGTAACTATTGCAGGGCAGGCCCTGGCGCGTGAAGATCAGGGTGCTCGGATTGTTACGACGTTCGACCGCAATCCTCCATGCAACCGCGGATTCCACCGCATCGCACGGACGCCATGTATTCATGCGGGGAATCATGCGCAGGGTGGCGATTTGTTCGACTGGCTGATGGGTCGGGCCGTCCTCGCCCAGGCCGATGGAGTCATGGGTATAGACGAAGATGGTGCCAATTCTCATCAGGGCGGACATGCGAATCGCATTGCGTGCATATTCCGAAAACATCAAAAAGGTGCCGCCGAACGGAATGACGCCGCCGTGCAGCACCATACCGTTCATGATGGCGCTCATGCCGAATTCACGCACGCCGTAGTGAATATAATTGCCTTCCGGCGTATCCCTGCCGAAGGCTACGGCCTCCGGCCATTTGGTGTTGTTCGATGGGGCCAGATCGGCGGAGCCGCCGATAAATTCCGGCAGTAACGCGGCAAAGGTGCCGATGGTTTTACCGCTGGCTACGCGCGTGGCCCAATCGGGCTTTTCTTCACGCAATCGGTTAATCCATGATGTTACGCCCTTTTCCCAGTTGGCTGGCAGGTCGCCCGACTGACGGCGTTCAAATTCCGCGGCCAAATCGGAATATTTTGCTCTGTAGGCATCAAAACGGGTCTGCCAGTCAGCTTCGGCGGCAGCACCCTGGTCTCTGGCGTTCCAGCCGGCATAAACATCATCGGGGATCACAAACGGATCGTATTCCCAACCCAGCTCCTTGCGCACCAGCGCGCACTCTTCCTCACCCAGCGCCGCACCGTGGCAATCATGACTGCCGGCCTTGTTCGGGGAGCCATAACCAATGATGGTCTTGCAACAGATCATGGTCGGCTGATCGGGGTTGGCGCGAGCAGTTTCAATGGCTGCCTTGATTTCATCAGCGTCGTGACCATCAACATGACGAATTACCTGCCAGCCATATGCTCCGAAGCGGCCTGGTGTATCGTCGGTAAACCAGCCTTCAACCTTACCGTCGATGGAGATACCGTTGTCATCCCAGAACAGGATCAGCTTTCCCAGTCCGAGTGTGCCGGCCAGCGAACAAGCTTCATGCGAGATGCCTTCCATCAGGCAACCGTCGCCATGGAATACATAGGTGTAGTGATCGATAATGTCGTGACCCGGTCTGTTGAACCGGCCAGCCAGCATGCGTTCGGTAATGGCCATGCCGACGGCATTGGCGATACCCTGACCCAGGGGGCCGGTCGTGGTCTCGACGCCCGGCGCATAACCGTATTCGGGGTGCCCGGGTGTTCTGGAATGAAGTTGACGAAATTGTTTGATCTCATCCATCGGCAGATCGTAACCGGTCAGATGCAGTAGCGAATAGATCAGCATTGAGCCGTGACCATTGGACAGGACAAAACGATCACGGTCTGGCCAACCGCTATTGCCGGGGTTATGTTTAAGGTAGTCATTCCACAGGACTTCAGCAATATCCGCCATTCCCATCGGTGCGCCCGGGTGCCCGGAGTGGGCTTTTTGTATTGCATCCATAGACAGGGCGCGGATGGCATTGGCCAGGTGTCTGCGATTATTACTCATTGATTATACCCCCTTACCTGATTTGAAATGTCATTAAACATGGATCGTGGTGATGACGTGACGGATATTGCCAATGCCACCATCCAGCACGACCGTATCCGTGGTCTTGTGTTTACCATAAGCATCGTAGCCTGCCTTAACGTGGCGGACATATGCACCCGATGTCAGGCCGGTGGCAATGAACAGACAATCGTCGGATGTAACCAGTTCATCGCGCGTGAGTATGCGCGTGGTATCCACACCCTCTTTTTTACACAGCTTAATCTCAAAATCCTTTTGTGGCGCCATACGACCGAACATCTCCGCGCCCATGGCGCGGGCAGCGCAGGCTGTGACGATACCTTCCGGCGTACCGCCAATGCCGAACAGGGCATCGGATCCCATATTCAGTACGGCCTGGATGGCGCCGTTGACATCGCCATCCGTAGCCAGACGAATTTTGGCTCCGGTTGCATACACTTCCCGCATCAGTTCCTGATGGCGTGGTTTATCCAGAATAAAAATCTTGAGCTCGCCCACTTCCTTGCCCAGTGCGTCGGCCAGTTGGTTCAGGCGATCCGAGACAGGGGCCTCAGCGTCAATCTTGCCGCGAGCTGCTTTCGGATAAACCTGCTTGTCCATATAGAAACATGAACCGGGCCGGTACATGGAGCCTTCAGGCGCGGCCGCCAGTGTTACAATCGAACCAGGCATATCCCTGGCGAACAGATTGGTGCCCTCAATCGGATCCACGGCGATATCCACGCCAAGGCCATCGCCTGTGCCGACTTTCTCGCCATCGTACAGGGCGGGTGCCTCATCCTTGGCACCTTCACCTATCACGATCATGCCCCTCATTCTGATTGTATTGATACGGGCGCGCATGGCATCGACCGCCAGACCATCGCCCTCATCTTTCCGGCCGGATCCGACAAATGGTGCACAGGCGCGGGCAGCGGCCTCGCAAACTTCAACCAGATCAATTTTGAGATTACTGACACTATCCACGTGCTGTCCCTCCCCCCGATAAATCATGTATGCGATGTATCCCGACCCGTATCATTTCATGCGTACGCTGCTACTATACCTTTGTTTGCAACGGATTCCTCATCGATTGCCCGTATACGCAGTCACGCACGCCTTCCTTGGAAGTCTGTTGCAAACAAAGGCCCGGCGCAAATCATTACGGTGATTTATGAAGAATACGGATTAGACGCCTGTCGCGGAAGCTGCACGATAGCGGAAATAAATGGCAAAAGCGACCCCGGTCTGAACAGGGGTGGAGCAGGGCGCCTATACACCTCCTGACAGGGGTAGATGACAGGATAACTGCTGATGTAGCGTGGCAGACGTGGCGGCTATAATGGAACTGCTCAGACTTTTTGCATGAAAAGGGTGCTGCTGTTTGCAATTGGATACGGTGCAGCCAGCCTCTTCGGCCAGCAGGCAGCCAGCGGCATAATCCCATAGTTTTTCACTGCCATGAACAATAAATTGCGCGCGCCCGGCGGCCAGCCACGCCCATTCCAGTGCACAACTGCCGATATTACGTTGGCTCCGATAGTGTTTTTTTGTTGCCAGATAAATAGCCAGTTCGTGATGGAGTCGTTTGAAATCGATAAAGCCGACCGCCTCGGAGAGTGGCCTCGCCGGTGCGACCTTCAGGGGTTGTTGATTCAACCATGCACCCTCATGGTGAAGAGCCGAAAACATTTCATCACGTACCGGATCGTGAATACAGGCGAGGACGGGCCGGCCATGTTCGATCAGCGCCAGGGATATCCCGAAGGCTGGAAACGATGTGACAAAATTTGTGGTTCCGTCCAGTGGATCGAGGCACCAGAAACGAGGGCTGTTTGTCAGGCATACGCGCTGTTCTCCTTCCGGCATCTCCTCACCCAGAAAATTGATTCCCGGATATGAAACAAGCAGTTCTTCGCGGATGAATTGCTGACATTTCATGTCGGCTTCCGTGACGACGGAGCCATCATTCTTGATGTGGATACGACTGGATTGATGCTGAAATGCAGGCATCAGAATCGTTCTTCCCGCCTCACGCAGCAGCCTGATGAGATCATGTACATCCACGGCTTCACCCGCCTGTTTATCGACCATCTTTTTTTCCTTTGTTCCATGCTGTTTCGTGCTAGGATCCGGACAGGATCCCCGCCCTTTACATACAATGCTGAAGAGCAATTTGTGTGGATTGGTGTGGATTTGTGTGTGAGGGGCAGGGCCAGACTACACAGGAGGTGCGGGATGCTCAAAGGAAAAATGGTGATCGGACAATCCGGAGGTCCCACGGCGGTGATTAACCAGTCGTTGATCGGGGCCATTTTAGCGGCACGGGAGCAGGATGTGATGACCGGAATCCTTGGCGCACGTCACGGCATCGCCGGGATTATGAGTGAAAATTTCGTGGATCTGACCACGCAATCCGTAGAACAACTGGAACAGGTAGCTCATACGCCGGCAGCCGCTTTGGGTTCCGTCCGGCTGAAACCCGGCCCTGCCGAGTGCGAAAAGATACTTGATGTATTCAGGAAAAACGATATACGCTATTTTTTCTATATCGGTGGTAATGATTCGGCCGAGACGGCGTATATCATTTCTGAAATGGCCAAGGATGCAAACTATAATTTTTGTACCATGCATATTCCCAAGACCATTGATAACGATTTGAAAGTGACGGATCACTGTCCGGGGTTTGCTTCCGCGGCCCGTTTTGTGGCGCTGGCATTTATAGGCGACGATCGGGATAACGACGCTCTCTCCGGCGTTAAAATCAATGTGGTGATGGGTCGGCATGCGGGTTTTTTGACTGCTGCATCGGCCCTGGCGCGGCAGGCGGATGGTGATGGCCCACACCTGATTTATCTGCCGGAGCGGGTGTTTGATGTGGAACGGTTCATAATGGATGTTCACCGCGTAGTCAGTGCGCGCGGGCGTTGCGTGATAGCTGTGTCCGAAGGCGTTTCGGACAGGGAGGGCCGTCCTGTTGCGTCGAGCAAAGAACGGGATTCACATGGCAATATTCAACTTTCAGGCACCGGATCGCTGGGGGATGCGCTCGCTTCCCGTGTAAAGCGTGCATTCAAGGGTGAAAATATACGCGTACGCGCCGATACATTCGGTTATTTGCAACGCAGCTATCCCACCAGTGTGTCGCTTGTTGACGCCAGGGAAGCGCGTGAAGTCGGACGAACGGCTGTCAATCATGCAGCCGCGACGGGTGAGAACGGATCGGTCGCGATTCGCAGGGTTTCAAATGTACCTTATGCCAGTGAATATTTCATTACACCGCTTGCGTCGGTGGCCAGGGAAACGACATCAATAGCCGATGCGTATATCAATGCCGAGGGTAACGATATAAGTACACGCTGGCTGGACTATATCCGTCCATTGGTGGGTGATTTGCCCGTGATCGGAAGGCTGTAGATTCCATTGCAAATCGCATGAACCGGATCACGCTCTCAGGAGAGGGCCCCTAACCCTCGGGAATGAGAATTTAACCTGAACTATTCATGAATCGCCATGATGATTGCACAGGGCCTTTGTCCGCAGCGGATTGCCGAGGAAGGAGACCGTAGCCGTGCATACGGACGACCGACGAGGGATTCGGTGCGGACAAAGGAACAAGCACTTGCAGGATCTAGGTATGAATAGTTCAGGTTAACAAGGGGCCATCATGAAATCTCAAGGAAGCACTTATTTCCTGCGAGTTCAACCCACGATTCCCGATGCGTTGAAAGGTCTTGGAGACATTGCCGGCGACCTGTGGTTTGCCTGGAACTCGAAGGCCCGCGCCCTGTTTCACCACATTGATTCCGTACTGTGGGATATGTGCGGGCACAATCCACGCTCATTCCTGCGCCGTGTCAGTCAACATCGGTTGGATGACGTGGCTGCAGACCGTGCCTTCCTGTCTGAATATCATGGCGTGATTGCCGATTATACTTCCTATAAAAAGGAGGAATATCAATGGTTTGCCTCGAATTATGAGCATGCCAGATCATATTCGATTGCCTATTTTTCGGCGGAGTTCGGCTTGCATGAATCCCTTCCCATCTATTCAGGAGGTCTGGGCATTCTGGCTGGCGATCACTGCAAGTCCGCCAGTGATCTCGGTCTTCCGTTTACCGCCGTCGGACTGTTATATCGCCAGGGTTATTTCACTCAAACCATCAATGCACAGGGTCAGCAGATCGCCGTATACCATGACAACCGGTTTAGCGATTTATGCATCGAACACGTCATGGATCAAGCCGGCCATCCACGGCGGGTACAGGTGCAATTGCTGGATCACATGCTGGATTTGAATATATGGCAGGCCAGAGCGGGGCACATCCGCATGGTCTTGCTTGATTCGGATGTGGAAAGTAACACCTCCGAGGAACGTAAAATCACTTATCAGCTTTATGGCGGTGGTTTGGAAAACCGTATCAAGCAGGAGATTGTGCTGGGGATCGGTGGTGTGCGGGCCTTACGTGTGCTGGGTATTGGCCCGACCGTCTGGCACGCCAATGAAGGTCATGCCGCCTTTACCATCCTGGAACGGTTATTCGAATATATTGAGCAATACAAGCTGAGTTTCAATGAGGCCCTGGAGTCGGTTCGTGCCTCCTCGGTGTTTACCACGCATACGCCCGTACCCGCAGGTCATGATATTTTTCCGCTGGATATGTTTGACCGTTATATGGGGCATTATACCGATAAACTGGGTATTGATATGGCGAGGTTGCATGGTCTGGGACATGGTGATTTCGGCCACGGTTCGGAAGGTTTTAACCAGACGGCACTGGCTATTCATGGTTCCGCCTATGTGAATGGCGTGGCCAAATTGCACGGGGAAGTGTCTTCCTGTATCTGTCAGTCCATGTGGCCGGATTTGCAACCGGAGGAGAACCCGGTCTCATCCGTGACCAATGGCGTGCATGTTACGACATGGCTGGCACCGGAGTGGATTAATGCCTTCAATCAGCATTTGGGTGGCCAGTGGCGCGGGCAGCTTTTGGAACCGGCATTTTGGCAAAACATTGAAGATATTTCCGGTTATCACTACTGGAGTATCCACCAGACAAACAAGCAGCGTATGCTGCAATATGTGCGTCAGCAACTGGAACGGCAGGCCCTGCGAAATGGTGAGAGTGCGCAGATGGTGCAAAAAATGACCGCTTTGTTTGATGTGCGCACGCTGGTGGTGGGGTTTGCCCGCCGTTTTGCAACCTATAAACGCGCCACGCTACTCTTCCAGAATGAAGAGAAACTGCGCCAGTTGCTGAATGATACCGATCATCCCGTGGTATTCCTGTTTGCCGGTAAGGCGCATCCGGCGGACACACCCGGGCAGGAACTGATCCGGCGTATCCACGAATATGCCAGAAAACCCGGATTTACAGGCAGGATTCTGATGCTTGAGGGTTATGATATGACGCTGAGCCGCTATCTTATTTCAGGTGTGGATGTGTGGTTGAACAACCCGATTCGCCCCATGGAGGCATCGGGCACATCGGGGATGAAGGCTGCCATGAACGGTGTGCCGAACCTGAGTATTCTGGATGGATGGTGGCCGGAAGGGTTTCACGGGGATAATGGCTGGGCTATTGGCGGTGAGCGCGACATTGCCGATCCGCATATGCGCGACGAGGATGATGCGGCATCATTCTACCACATACTGAAGCATGAGGTATTTCCAACCTATTACAATCGTAATGAGAGCGGATTTTCCGATGACTGGGTCGCCATTTCCAAGCGTGCGATGATCTCCAGTATTCCGCATTTCAATACGGATCGCATGGTTTCGGAATATACCAGGCGCTTCTATGTACCGGCCTCGCAGCATGGAAAGGCAATGATAGAGGATGGATTTAAGCGGGCCAGAGCGCTGGCTGCATGGAAAGCCAGGGTGTACAAAGCCTGGCCAAAGGTGACGCTGACCCGTATAGACGGGATGCCCGTGGAGGCTCAAGAGTTATATGGGGAACGTTTGAAGGTACAAGTGAAGGTGTTTCACGATGGCTTGTCTTACGGGGATCTGCATGTGGAAATTGTGTTGTTGCGGCCCTCCCGTGAAGGGGGCTATAAACCTTATCGCATTGTCGAAATGGTACACATGAATGACGGGATATTTGAAACTGATCTACAGCCGGAAGACAGTGGTGATTTTGCCTATCACATCCGCGTCTACCCGACGCACAAGGATTTGGCGCATCATTTATCCATGGGTCTGCTGACGTATCTGTGATTCGTACATCTCTACATAGGATACGGCCGAGGCATTCCAGGATGAATCACGACGCATGGCGCGACCCATGATACGTCGCCAGACAGCGGGGCTACGCCATGTTTTGACCGCATCATCCACTGTAGCCTGAAAAGCATCGGGCGTGGCCTCGTCAAATCCGAAGCCCGTACCCGTGCGTCTGGAGAAGGTGTAATTCATTACGGTATCCTTGAGGCCGCCAGTGGCTCGAACCACCGGCACATTGCCATAGCGCATCGCCATGAGTTGACCCAGACCACAAGGCTCGAAACGCGATGGCATCAGGAAAATATCACCTCCGGCATAGATTTGCCGAGCCAGTGTTTCATTGAATCCCGAGGAAAAATGCATTTGTGCCGGCCTTTCCCTGGCCAATTGATCCAGCATGGATTCATAGACGGGATCGCCTGATCCAAGTACGGCCAGTTGGTAACCTTTTTCCAGCCAGCCGGGAACGCACTCAAGAAGCAGGTCCACCCCCTTTTGTTCGACCAGGCGCGAAACAATGGTAAGCAGGGGTGTGTCCACATGGGACGCTAGCCCCAGTTTGTTCCGTAATGCTATTTTGCAATGCCGCTTTCCGCTCATGTTCCCGGGGGCATATTTGACGGCAATAGCCGTATCAACAGCAGGGTTCCAGCTTTCCACATCCAGACCATTCACGAGACCGGAGAGTTTGCCGGCATGTTCGGAAAGAAAGGATTCCAGGTGGCAACCGTATTCCGGTGTCAGGATTTCCCTGGCATAGGTTCGGCTCACCGTGGTGATCCGGTCACAGGCCGCGATACCTGCCTTCATGCAATTAATCCGGCCATAAAATTCATAGCACCCCGGGTGAAAGAATTCGGCGGGGAGACCTAAACGATTCAGCCAGAAGGACGGGAACACACCCTGATAGGCCAGATTATGAATCGTGAAAACACATTGTGCATTCGCAATGCGAGGCTGATGCTGATATTGGGTTTTGAGCAGCAGAGGGAGAAACCCCGCCTGCCAGTCATGGCAATGAAGGATATCCACGGGATGCCCTAACAGGCATGCCGTCTCCAGTGCAACACGACTGAAAAAGATGTAACGCAAAAGATTGTCGCTGTATGTACCATCGGGTGGGCCGTACAAGTCCTCACGTTCGTAAAAATCATCCTGTTCGACCAGAATAAAACGTAACCCGTGTTCGCGGGCTTCGTGCAGGGGCGCGACGCGATCCATACCGTCAATCCACATGGGCACGGCGTGTTTCAGCGGCTTTATTTTGACGCCACTGGCGCGTACGTGTTTACGGTAGTAGGGTATGATAACCGTTACTTCGTGACCAAGGCGTTTCAAGGCATGAGGCAGGGAGCCCACCACATCCGCCAACCCGCCGGTTTTAGCCAGGGGAGCGGCCTCAGAAGCCACAAACACAATGTTCATCTTTGCCATGAGTGCTGCCTCTTTTTGTTGAATGACGGCGATACTAGCCTGAACTTCCTCTCAATGCTGCCATGTCCTTGCCCCATGATCCGACATTGACATGCGGCGCATGCCGCAACCCTTTGATTCGCCTGGCATTCCGAAAAAT
>CAZBJB010000036.1:0-14895 GCA_964492105.1 uncultured Zetaproteobacteria bacterium | reverse complement strand
AGCGATTAATGCGGCTGATGGGTATTGAATCCATCGCGCCAAAAC
Source organism: uncultured Zetaproteobacteria bacterium (assembly GCA_964492105.1). Taxonomy (GTDB): domain Bacteria; phylum Pseudomonadota; class Zetaproteobacteria; order Mariprofundales; family Mariprofundaceae; genus JAUZQZ01. The sequence goes on along the minus strand of CAZBJB010000036.1, from coordinate 14,850 downwards.
CCTTCACCAGAAAGGGAAACAAGGAGCATAAGAAGTATCCCTATCTATTGGGAAATATGGATATTACCGAGCCTAATCAAGCATGGTGCACCGACATTACCTACATCCGCATGCCTGGCGGTTTTGTCTATCTGACCGCTGTGATGGATTGGTATAGCCGCTTCGTATTATCGTGGGAAATATCGATCACCATGGATGGGAGAGGTCGTTGGATGGATAATGTGTTCATTGAACGGCTTTGGCGGTCAGTAAAATACGAGGAGATTTATACCAAAGAGTATGGCTCGGTGCGTGAGCTGATCGACGCACTGCGGTACTATTTTGAGTTCTACAATTTTGAGCGACGGCATCAGTCGCTGGATGATCAGACACCTGCAGAGGTGTATTACGGTGAGCAACAACTGGCCAAGGTGGCTTAGTGTTTAACGCTCACCAAAGACCTGTTCAGGAAACCTGTCGGCCCCCGGCTCCGCGCATCTTCCCCTACTGTGTAAGGGTGATGCGAAGATACAAGGACCAACAGGTTTCAGGACAAAATTGCGATAAAAAACAACAGGAGGAACACATCTTAAATCACCCGGCAACCTGTCCTTGCAATGGGGTCCACTTCAGCCGTGGCTCCAATGGCCCGATAGAATTCTTTTTTTGTCCAAAATGTGGGTCATTTCATGTTAAACTCAAGATACGACATTGACATATCCGTATAAATAGATATTATAGCCTCATTGAAGTATGTTATGAGCCAGTTGCAAAACTCATACACGTCGATTGCCACTCATCTACCCGGATGTGTTGCAATGGGCTCTTATGACTGGAGGATAATATGGCAATTCGAACACTGTTTTTGTGTACCGGGAACTCCGCTCGATCCCAAATGGCGGAGCATATCCTGAAAGCATTGGGTAAGGACAAGTTTGAAGTATTTAGCGCTGGAACCGAACCGCGAGGCGTGCATCCGATGACCGTCCAGGTGCTTGCCGAGTCGAACATGGATGCCGGGAATGCCATCAGCAAGGGGCTTGATGAATTCCTTGGTCAGCAGTTCGATTACACGATTACCGTTTGCGATCGGACAAGGGATCAATGTCCGACCTTCCCGGGCGACAACAAACAGATTCACTGGAGCTTTGATGATCCGGCAGCGGAACATGGTAGTGAGACGGAACGGTTGGCGGTATTTCGCCGTGTACGCAACGAGATCAATCACCGCATTCGTATCTGGATCGCGGCAGTGGACAAGTAAAAAATATCAACGTACGGGTGGATTTCAACTAAGCCCGCCGGACTGCTAGTATGGGCGGCATGGCTATTCGAGAAATTCTAACCTATCCGGACAGGATGCTTCGGCAACATGCCATGCCTGTCGCTGATCCCGCCAGCGATGAAGTTCGGGAACTTGTTCGGGATCTGGCGGATTCAATGTATGCCGCGCCCGGCGTGGGTCTGGCGGCGCCACAAATTGGTGTATTGTTGCGTGTAGCGGTGACGGATACCCGCTGGCGTGATGAGGATGGTAGCCGGGATTTACAAGTCTGGATTAACCCGGAGATTTCGTTGCGCGAGGGTGAAGCCATGGGTGAAGAGGGGTGTCTCTCCGTACCCGGTATTTATGAGGAAGTGAAACGGGCAACCTCTATTACGGCCAGTTGGTACGACATGGAAGGCAGCCGTCACACAGCCGGTTTCGAGACATTTCCAGCGGTTGCGCTACAGCACGAATTCGATCATCTGAATGGTCGACTGTTTATCGACCTGCTACCGCCCGTCAAGCGAAAACTGCTCAAAAGGCGTTTGCAAAAAAAGAAAAAACAGATGAGCCTCTTGCAACACTCGTGAGCGGCGATCTACTTCCCCACTCTGGCCTGTTTTCGATCTGGAATTTCACCTCGTGGAACCACCATGAAGCTCATTCCATCTCGAAAAGGGGCTCAAGGCGGGATTTCCGCTCATCCACCCGGAGTTCTGCAAGAGCCTCGGATGAATAAACCGGATTGACACCTTTGATGCGTGTCGTCTTTGCCGGAACGCCGGGATTCTCCCTGCCCTGTTTACAGGCGTTACTGAGTGCGGATGGCGTGGAAGTGGTAGGCGTGGTATCCCAGCCCGACCGCGAGGCCGGTCGCGGTATGAAGCTTACCCCGTCGCCGGTGAGGCGGGCGGCGCGGGAGGCAGGCCTTGATGTCATCACGCCGAAGGGCTTGCGGGATGATCCGGAGTCTCTGGCATGGCTGAAATCGAAACATGCGGATATGATCGTGGTGGTGGCATTCGGTATGATTTTACCAACGTCGTGGCTGGATGCGCCGACCATTGCACCGGTCAATGTTCATGCGTCGCTACTGCCGCGCTGGCGCGGCGCGGCGCCCATCGAACGGGCGCTGCTGGCGGGCGATACGGAGACCGGTGTGAGCATCATGCGTATGGAAGAAGGCCTGGATACCGGCGGCGTATATGCCATGCGCCACATACCCATTGACGATACGGCGACCGGCCCGCGATTGTGGGCATGCTTGTCTGTAGCGGGTTCTGAATTATTACTTGGGACATTACCGGAGATTGCTGCCGGTTCGTTGAGACCCACACCCCAGGATCACGCTCGCGCTACATATGCTGCAAAAATACGTTCCGTGGATCGCAGGATTGACTGGACACTGCCTGCGAATACGATTGATCGGCGGGTGCGTTGTTTTTCACCAAAACCCGGTGCAAGAACGCGCATGGACAGCAAGTGGCTCAAGATCATTCGCGGGATACCTTTGCGGGAAGGGTCAACACGGCGGCCAGGCACACGGATGGATAACGGCAGTCTGAACATCGCCTGTGCCAGGGGATCAAGTTACCATGTGCTTGAAGTACAGCCGGAAGGAAAGAAGGTGATGGATGCGGAGGTATTCCTGCACGGCCATCCGGTTCCCCGCGATCAAACCTTCGAGTGAAGACGAAGCGTGCGCCGCGCGTCACTCGCGAGGATCTGGGTATCAGGTAAGCCTCTTGCAAAACTCGTGATTGGCGATTGTTCCGCATCGCGGCACACCGCGAGACATGAGTCCGTAACCCCAAGATCCGACATTGACATGCGGCGCATGCCGCAACCCTTTGATTCGCATGGCATTCCGAAAAATAACTCATCACCAATAAGGTGAATACATGATTGTTCGAAACGCCATGCAAACCAAATACTTACACCCTGCATCCAATGTCAATGCCGGATATTGGGGTAACGGTCAACGATGCAAGGTGGCAAAGATACGATCAGCATAGATACCGGCAATGCCCGCTGCTTGCGCCAATTGATCACGGCTGGCTTTTTTGACCCCTTCGATCCCTCCGAAATATTTTAACAGCGCCGAGCGTCTGGCCGGGCCGATGCCGGATATACCCTCCAGTTGAGAGGTGAACATGCTTTTTTTCTTGCGTGTGCGCATATAACTGCCGGCGAATCGGTGCGCCTCATCGCGCACCCTGGCAATGAGCAGCAGCGCGGGGGAATGACATCCCGGTTTTAACGGTTCGGGCGTCCACGCGGGCCACAGGGTTTCCTCACCCGGTTTGCGGCTGCTGCCTTTGGCAACGCCCATCAGTTTGAGTTCATGCAGACCGCACTCGGCGGCGCAATTCATGGCAATGTTGAGTTGCCCGCGCCCGCCGTCAATGAGCATGATATCGGGGCAGGGAATCGTGCCTTCGCTGATGGCGCGAAAAAACCGCGCAAGAACGATACGCATGGCTGCATAATCATCGCCCGCCGGCGCGTCATCCAGTTTATAACGCCGGTAATGCGCTTTATCCGAACCATCCCATCCGGCATAGGTGATAGCGGCCACGGTCTGCTTTCCGCCCAGATGGGCGTTATCCACGGCGGCAATACTTTGTGGCGTTTCATCCAGGGAGAGCAGTTCCGCCAGCGCTTCGAAGGCTGCCTGCTGATGACACTGACGGTGTGAGGTCAGCACTTGTTCTCCGGCTCGCATCACATGATTCAGCCATTGCAGTCTCGAACCACGTTTGGGGCATAGCAACCTGGATCGGGTTTGTGGGCCAAGAAGACTGAGTACGTGTTGCAACTCACTCATGTCACTTTCCGATGCGTTGATCAGAACATGCCGGGGAGGTTCCTCACGCCGATACCGCTCAATGAAAAATGATTGCAGGATTTCCAGATCGTCCGCACCTTCGGCCTGATCAATCCTGACACTGTGCGTGCCCAGATTGCGTCCGGCGCGGCGAACCCCGATGCTCGCAACCACGCCCGTGGCATGTCGGATCAGAACAATGGCATCAGCATGGCCGGGAAGACGATCGCTCCCGGAACCGGCCAGCACACTGCGCAGTGCGCGGATCCGGTCGCGCAGACTGGCCGCCAGTTCATAATTCCGGCAATCCGAAGCCCGCTGCATCTCCTCTTCCCATTGCCGGATGAGGTTCGTGTTCCGCCCCGCAAGAAAGGTGCGCGTATCTTCCACCTGCCGTACATATACGGCTTTTGAAACCAGATTACAGCAGGGAGCGGAGCAACGGCCGATCTGATACTGCATGCATGGGCGAGATCGATGATTGAATACGGCGTTCTCACAATCGCGAATGCGGAATATTTTTTGCATCATGTGCAGGGTTTGATGCACCGCACCGGCATCGGGAAAGGGGCCGAAATATTTGCCGGGTTCACCGCGGTTACCACGATACAGACGCAGACGCGGCCAGAACTCGCCGGTGAGCAGGATGTAGGGGTAGGATTTGGAATCCTTGAGCAGCACGTTGTAACGCGGTTTGAGCTGTTTGATGAGATTATGCTCAAGGATCAATGCTTCGGTTTCGGAAGACGTGATGCTGAAATTCAGATCGCGAATCTGCCGTACCATGGCAACGGTACGGGGTGACTCTGGTTGACGCTGAAAGTAACTGGAGATGCGCCTGTTCAGGTTCCTCGCCTTGCCAACATACAGAACCTTACGCTCTCCATCGATCATACGGTACACCCCAGGTTCGCATGGCAGGGTAACGAGGTCGACAGGGGGATTCCTCCACATGGTTTTTTCTTTAGCCCGCATCATTCATACATCACCGCGATGATTGCACAGTACCTTTGAGCCTCTTGCAAAACTCGTGAGCGGCAATCGTCTTCCCCACTTTGGCCCATTTCCGAGCTGGAATTTCGCTACATGGAACCACCATGCAGCTCGTTCCATCCCGAAAATGGACTCAAAGTGGGATTGCCGCTCATCCACCCAGAGTTTCGCAAGAGGCTCCTTTGTTCGCAACATATTTCGAGGAAGGAGAGCGCATCGGTTTTATCGGCACGTCGCTTAAACGTTTTTGTACGGCTATCTCATCGCAATCGGCAAACTTCGAACAATGTACGCACACGGTCCAAATCTTGTGCGGAAGACTTTCCCTGAGGACCTGCGTATATCCGTGACACAGGAAAAAATCCGGCACGTAGGTCAGTGCGAAAATGCAGACCACGCCCAGCCCCGCACCCCGTTGTTCGCAGGCCTCCAACAGTAAGCGGCCGATACCGCGCCCCTGCATATCGTCGCGTACGGCCAGTGAGCGCACCTCGGCCAGATTCGATCCATAAATGTGCATGGCTGCCACGCCAGCCAGCTCCCCATCAAGGGAAGCAACCGTAAATTCCTGCAAATGTTGAAAGATGTCGTCACGCGAACGCGGTAAAAGAATTTCCTTGTCCGCCAGGGGAGCCAGCAATGCAGCCATGGCATTGACATCGTCTACTCCAGCCATACGCACCCGGATGTGGCGTGACACTAGTACCCTGCCCCATAAAATACGGCACCGCGTGCCAGCATCGCTTGCGCATGTTCACGGCTTTTGCCATCGGCGCCCCCCAGCATACGCGCGAGTTCTTCCTGCCGTTCATCGTCATTCAGCAACCTTAACCGGCTGATCGTACGGTTACTTTCCCGTTGCTTGAAGATATGCACCTGTTGCGTGGCGCAGGCCGCCACCTGTGGCAGATGCGAAATCGTGAGTACCTGCCGCTCGCGCCCCATGGCCGCAAGCAATTCGCCCACGCACCACGCCGTCTCGCCGCCAATACCCGCATCTACTTCATCGAACACAGCAATTCGTGGCGTTGAAGACATCGCGCCGCAGCCTTTGAGCGCCAACGCCAGCCGGGATATTTCACCTCCTGATACTACAGCGGCCAGTTCGCGAAACGGCTCTCCCGGATTGGAGGACGCCATGAACGTTACTTCATCAAATCCGCGTTCGCTCCACGCTGATTCATCCCGCGCCTCCTGATTCACGTCGACACGCACCCGCATGCCGGACAATGCCAGCAGATCGAGAAAAGGGCGCAATTGTTTGCATAAATTCATACCGGATTTGACCCGTGCGGCAGACATGGTTTTTGATACCGCTACAAATTGGCCCCTGGCGGTATCCACACGCTGGCGCTGCGATTCCTCATCCCATGCGCTGGTATCCATGCGGACCATTCCGTCTTCCAGCGTGTTCAACAAAGTCACCAGCCCGCCTTCATCCACCGCATGACGACGCATGGCCTCATGAATATCCAGCAGACGGGATTCCGCGACTTCCAGCGCTTGCGGATCAAAGGCTTCATCCAGCAGTGCGCGCAAAGTCGGGACTGTCTCGCCCAACAGTGCATCTACCTGTCCCAGCAGTTCCAGGCTCTCCCGAATTTCCGGCTTGAATTCGGCGACCGCCTCCAGATCATGTACGCAACCGGCGAGACGGGCGCGCATGTTGCCTTCCCCATCCTCCAGCACAGCCAGCGCGGCATGGGCGGCCTGTTGAATCCGGGCAAAGTGACGGCCCGACTCTATATTGCCCTGAAGTTCATCCACCAGCCCCGGATAAAGTCCCAGCGCTTTCAGGCGGTTGCACTCCTCACGCCTCCACGCCTCTTCACGTATACCCTGATCGCGTTCCAGCAATAATGTATTCAGGGCATCCCGCGCATTCTTCCATTGCAGGTAGGCGGCAGCCACCGCCTCCGTTACGTTGTCCTCTACACGTGCATCAACCAGTGCCCGCTGAAAATCGGTACGCAGCAGGGATTGGTGTTCGTGCTGTCCGTGCATGTCCACGCACACCTGGCCGATACGTTGCAGCAATCTGGCGGGCGCGGGGATGCCATTGATATAAGCGCGTGAGCTGCCATCGGCGCGAATGACCCGGCGCAACACCATGCCATCCTCCGCATCCAGATCCTGTTCACGCAGAAGCCGTTGTACGGATTCGGTTGTATCCTCAACGACGACGGTAACCTCCGCCTTATCCGCACCATGCCGCACCCACTCGCTGCTGGCGCGCGCACCGAAGGCAGCGCCCAGCGCATCCACCAGCATGGACTTACCCGCTCCGGTTTCCCCGGAAAAAACAGTCATGCCACGGGATAATGCCAGCCGGACATCCTTGATCAGAGCAAATTCCCGAACATACAGTTCGGTCAGCATGAAGGCGTATCGTCCTCGTGCCCGGCCCAGTGTAATTTATTACGCAGCACCTCGTAGTAGTTTCGACCCGGAAGGTAGGCCAGCAACACCGATTTACCTTTTTCCACGCGGATATTGTCCCCTTCCTGTAATTCGAAGCACATCTGCCCATCCAGATTGAGGGCGGCTGGCGCGGGTACTTCCGTAAGTTTCAAGTCAATGGGGCTACCGGCCGGAACGACGATAGGACGATTGGAGAGCGTATGCGGGCAGACGGGAGCTACAGAAATGGCATCCAGCGCCGGATGTATGATGGCGCTGCCAGCGGATAAGGCATAGGCAGTGGAACCCGTCGGTGTCGCCAGCACCAGGCCATCGGCGCGGACGCGAAATACAAATTCACCGGCAACCTTCATCTCATATTCAATCATGCGTGGATGCCTGTTACGTTGTAGCACCACGTCATTCAGGGCAACCCCTCCGCCCAGCGGTATTCCATCATGCCACGCTTGCGCATGCAGGCTGAAGTGGCGGATCATATGTCCACCACCGTTTAGGACGGTTTCCACAGCCTTCAGCATGGAATCTGCCGGCACGCCGGTAAGAAAACCGAGGTGACCCAAATTAATGCCGAGAATAGGTATCTCCGACCCGACAAAACGCCGGCCCACATGCAGAAGCGTGCCATCCCCGCCCAGTATCACCATCAGATCGGCACGGCTTGACATCTCTTCCAACGGCACGCACGCCTCACCGCATACATCCGCCAGCGCCTCATCCGGAAGCACATGTTTGCCGCGCTGCATGAGCCAGTCGCGTAATTCCAGACCCAACTTCCGCGCCCGTTCATTGTCCGGCTTGGTGCTGATGCCAATGGTTTTCACTGTTGCTTCCCCAGCCAGCTTTTGGGTTGCGTGTGACATAGAAAACACTGGTCGCCTTTGGCATGCTGTTCGATGGGACGAGGTCGAACACCGTTCGCCCCGTGGCATCCCATGCAAGCCTGACGCGTAACAGCATGCGTGTGTACCCTGTCATTGGGGGTCGGTTTGGTGGTGCGTTTACCGGTGACCAATACCAGCAATACGATTACGGCCATGACCACCGCCAGAAAAACGGCATCCTTTTTCCCCGGTTTCCATTTGGGTTGCGTACTCATCAATGCTGCCACTCCCTTGCTTGCTCCTCTCATGGATCATGCGGGTTCAGGAGATTGCCGCGCCGCACCCGCCATGACAAGCGGGCTGTTCGGCCCATGATCCGTTACGGATGACGTAACAGGCGGAATTCAGAGCTGCGCGGCCACGGCATCCCAATTGATAATACCCCAGATGGCATCCAGATATTGCGGACGTGCATTGCGATAATCGATATAGTAGGCATGTTCCCAGACATCAATCGCCAACAGCGGCGTCTTGCCATCGGTCAGCGGGTTGCCGGCATTGCTCGTATTCACCACTTCCAGGCCGCCCTCGGCATTCTTCACCAGCCAGGTCCAGCCGGAACCAAAATTACCGGCGGCGGAAGCCGTCATGGTGGTGCGAAAATCGACAAATGAGCCAAAGATCCGGTCAATAGCATCAGCCAATGCACCACCTGGCCGGCCACCGCCGTTGGGGCTTAAGCCATTGAAATAAAACGTATGATTCCACACCTGCGCCGCGTTATTGAAGAGTCCTCCGACCGGTGCCGTGGTCATGATTCCCTCCAGGCTCTTGCCAACATATTCCGTGCCTTTGATCACCTTGTTCAGGTTGGCGACATAGGCGGCATGATGCTTGTCATGGTGGTATTCCAACGTTTCGGCAGAAATCACCGGTTCCAGTGCGCGCTTGCCGTAAGGTAATTCAGGTAACTCAAATGCCATAATGTTTCTCCTTTTGATGATTGGCCGATTTGCTCCGCGAAAAACCGTTGCGATCCATAACGCATGGCTATCACCTGATGGCAACCATAGAGCCACGATTTTGACGATGCAAACTTTTTCGGTTATGGCTATTCGCATGCGTCTTCAGGTGCCGTGTGATTGCGGGAAATCGGGTTGGCGTTTAGCGTCCGGGTATCATGGAATGCAGACCCGAAGCCGTATTACTGGATCGCGACGGCGTGATCAACTTCGATTCGCCGGATTACATCCTGGCACCGGATCAATGGCGGCCGATCCCTGGTAGTCTTGAAGCCATTGCGAAACTGGCATCGGCCGGCATACCGGTTGCCATCATCAGCAACCAGTCCGCCCTGGGGCGTAACATGCTCGATCAGAACACGTTCCGGGCCATTCACACCAAAATGATGCTAACCATTGAAGATGCTGGTGGTAAAATCGCGCACACAGCCTATTGCCCGCATACGCCGACGGATCAATGCGCCTGTCGCAAACCCCGGCCTGGTCTGATTGATGAGACGCTTGCCCGTCTTGGATCCGCTATCCGGATTGAAACCGTGGTATTCATTGGTGATTCGGTGCGCGATGTGCAAGCGGCGCTAGCGGCGAACATCACCCCCGTGCTGGTGAAAACAGGCCATGGCGATACCGCTGCCATACTGGAGCAAGCGCGTCGACGGGCACCTGCTATCCGCTGTTTCGGCGATCTGGCCGCGGCCGTGGATGCCCTGCTGGGCGACACATCATGCTGATCCTGCGTTCAGCATTGTTTAACCTGTGTTTTTTTATTGTCACAGCCTTCTTTTCCACGCTGCTCATTGCAAGCCGCCCTTTCGGTTTTTCGGTGGCATGGTGCTGGGCCAAGGCGTGGAGCGCGTCCACGATCGTTCTGGTTCGCATCATTTGCGGCATTCGGCTTGAGATTGAAGGTCGGGAGCATTTGCCGGATGTCCCGTGCGTCGTTCTGGCCAAGCACCAGTCCGCATTTGAGACCATCGCCATGCCAAGCCTGCTGCCGCCGTTTGTCTGGGTGTTGAAACGTGAACTGTTTTATATTCCGGTGTTCGGCTGGGCGTTGCGATCCCTCAATGAGATCGCTATTCGGAGAGCTTACCCCCGCGAAGCGTTAAAACAGGTACTGGCGCAGGGAAAGCACTTTCTTGAGAAGAAGCGCTGGGTGGTCATCTTCCCGGAGGGTGCGCGACCCGATCCGGGCCAAACCGGCGACTATCAGGCCAGCGGTATCATGCTGGCCAAGAGGGCAAGGGTGGGGATACTGCCGATGGCGCACAATGCCGGCATCTGTTGGCCCAGACGCGGCTTTATCAGGCATCCGGGAATTGTCCGTATACGGTTTCTGCCCTATATCACGCCGGAAGCAGTGGCTGATACTCACCGTAGCGCACTGCTGGACCGCCTTAAAACCGATATTGAAACCGTAACCCGTGAACTGGGCGGCTGACGTGACGCTCATTCCCAGGATCAGGCGTTGACATGCGGCGCATGCCATAACCCCTTGAACCATCCGGCATGCCGGGGAATCGTTTGTCCCCCATGGGGTCACCACATGATTTCTCGAAACACCATACGAGCCAAATGCTTACACCCTATCCACATTCAATGTTGACGCCCGGGGATGCCCATCAGCCTGACAACAGGCATGCGAGCCTTGCCCATGCGGCATAATCCAGTTGCTCGGGGCGAGATTTCGGGTCAACGACTGCGCCCCTCCAATCCATTTCATTCAGCAGACCACGGAAATTGTTGGCAATGGTTTTTCGGCGATGGGCAAAGCCCTTGCGTACCGTCTGTTGCAATTCCGTATACGTGCATAAGGGTTTCCGTCCATGGGGCGCCAATCGCAATATCACCGAATGCACTTTCGGCGGTGGTGAAAATGCGTCCGGTGGTAACGTCATCAAGCGTTGTACCTGATAGAAGTGCCGCGCCAACACACTTAAACCGCCGTAGATTTTGTTGCCAGGATCAGCCATAATACGATGGCCTACTTCCCGTTGGTACATCAGCACCATGCCGCCGGGCAATGGATGCGCAAACAATGCGGCCGAAAGCGGGCCACTGATATTATAAGGCAAATTTCCGGCAATCCATTGGGGTCGGTACGTGTGAACCAGCCCATCCAGTGTCGCGAGCACGTCCGCATGTACACAGGTCAATGCGGGATCGTCTCTTGCCCGTGCGTGCCATGTAACGGCAAAGCGGTCATCCTTTTCAACCACCACCAGTCTCTCCGATCGTTGCAGCAACGGTTCCGTGATGGCTCCGTGGCCGGGGCCGATCTCCAGTACGCTTTTGCCTGGCGGGATAGCTTCGGTGATACAGTGGATGGCCGTCTGGCTAACAAGAGCATGCTGCCCCAGAGACTTCCTTGCAGCTATATTACGCATCTATCCCGGACTATGCATGAATTGCCGTGATGATCACACCGGGCCTTTGTTCGCAACGGATCGTCGAGGAAGACGACCGTAGCCATGCATACGGTCGCCCGGCGAAGGCTTCGTTGTGGGTAAGGGAACAGTAAGGGCGCGGCAACATGTACGCATAATCCGAGCCGCGGATCCTACAGGATCGGGCAACTCACAAACACCCCCTTGATGGCTTTCCCTTGCAGTCAAAATATGCCGGTCGGTGACCCAATGATTTCTCGAAACACCATACAAACCCAATGGTTGCACCCCGTATCCACATTCAATACCGGATCATGGTGTGACAATTCTACTTGCTTTGTCCGCGCGATTTTCTACAATCCCGGATCCTTTCAGCTTTAAAGGTTTTGTAACTGCTCGGCATCCCGTCTTTTGCCCCATGGCGGCGTTGCTATGCTGCTCGAATCCTCGCATATAACCACATATGTTATGGATTCCGTGCTTCTCGCCTCCTTGCCATGGAGCAAGATTCGAGACTCCTGAGTAGTCGCAGGATTTTACGCACGCAGGAGGAAGAAAAAGCCGTGAAACAATCCGTGAAATTTGCCAGCCGCAAGCGCCATCTCATTGCGGGAAACTGGAAAATGAATGGGCTACTTGAAGATGCACGGCAGTTTGTCGATGCCCTGGATGAGAATGCCGCTCCGGATCGTGTGGAGGTGGCATTGATGCCACCCTTCACATTGTTGTATCGCATGGCTGAAGCCCTGCGTCAGAAGGATGTCCGACTGGGTGCGCAAAGTGTGTATTTCGAAAAAAACGGCGCCTTCACCGGCAGCATCAGCGCTATCATGCTGCGCGATATAGGCTGCCATTACGTGATCCTCGGGCACTCCGAGCGCCGTGACATTATCGGCGAATCCGATCAAATGATTTATTCAAAACTTGATGCGGCGTGGGATGCGGGTCTGGAACCAATCCTGTGCGTCGGTGAACATCTGCAAGAACGTAAACAGGATAAGACGAATACCATCCTCGCCAAACAGTTATCCGTACTGGACGCTGCACCCACTGATGCGTCCTTAACCGTTGCCTATGAGCCGGTATGGGCCATTGGAACGGGACTGACCGCCACGCCGGAACAGGTGACCGAAACGCATGCCTTTATTCATGGTGAACTGGCTCGCATGGGGCACGATTGCCGCGTGCTGTACGGCGGTAGCGTCAAACCGGAAAACACGGCTGCCCTGATGGCGTGCCCGGGCATCGAAGGCGCACTGGTTGGCGGTGCAAGTTTGCAGGCCGAATCGTTCAATCAAATCATTCGGGCAGCCGCCAGTGTTGTGGCAGGAGCATAACACATGAACACTCTGGTCATTACTTTACATATTTTGGTCGCGGTGGCCCTGATCGGCGTGGTACTGATTCAGCGTGGAGAGGGCGCGGACATGGGCGTCTCTTTTGGCGGTGGCGGTGCGCAGACCCTGTTTGGTAGCCGGGGTTCGGGTTCCTTTCTGGGAAAGTTAACCGGCGGTCTGGCGGCGGTGTTTATGATTACCAGCCTGGCACTCGCCTTTTTCTCGCAGCAAAAAGCGGCTTCCATCGTTGAAAAAGCCGCTGCTCAGCAAGCTCCGGTAAAGCAGGAAACCCTGCCGAATGCGGGGAGGCAAAGTACGTTTGATCCATCCAGGCTAAAAAAGGCTACTGGAAAAAAGGATAAGACCTTGCCAGCCGCAAACTAGCCTGCATTCGCAGCATGGCCGAAGTGGTGGAATTGGTAGACACGCCATCTTGAGGGGGTGGTGGGCTACGCCCGTGCTGGTTCGACTCCAGTCTTCGGCACCAGTAAGGAATCCAACAGGATTCAATGAAGGCCCGTAAACCCAACGTTTGCGGGCTTTTTCCTTCTTATTCTGTCTCATGGTATTTCACTACGTCTAATAAAATACCAACAAATTGTTGGTATTTTTGTTGGTATATGTTACGCTGAATTGTTGGGATAAAGTTAGTGCAGCATGTCTTCTGTAAAAGTGGAACTCATCTCTGGCAGAGATGGAGCCACCGGGCAGACTTTGGTTTTTCCAAAAACTAAAGAGAGGAATCCCGATGACCCCAAGAGTGAACAATAACGTTGCCAGTGAGGCGGTAGAAGTATTAATGTCAAATGGAATGGAGGGACTTGCCGGTGCAGTCGAGATATTGTTAAACACCGCGATGCGCATCAAACGAAGTCGCTATCTCGGCGCAGGCCCGTATGAACGGAGCGAAGAACGGGTAAGTCAGGGCAACGGCTTTAAGCCGAAGCAACTGGATAGCCGTCTTGGCTCGCTCCAGTTACAGATTCCACAGACGCGTGACTGCCAGTTTTACCTGCGGGTTTTGGATCGCGGCATGCGATCAGAACGTGCATTGAAGCTGGCGCTGGCGGAGATGTACGTGCAAGGCGTATCCACGCGCAAGGTCACTGAGATTACGGAGAAACTGTGTGGTCTGAATGTCACATCCAGTCAGGAGCTGTAAATAAATAACATGGCCGTTTATACGCCTGAATATGTGCCAGATTGTCGTGATGCGATTGAACAAAATATGAGTTGTAGTTTCTATTACATCGAATATTTTGTGATTGAGCAGCGCGTCAAGATGGTACATAGGCTGGATGGAGAAATGGTCATGTTATTTATTTACAGCTCCTTAGGTTAGCAGAGCCACTGCCGAGCTGGATGTATCGTTGTCGGAATGGCGTAATCGTCCGCTGGGGGCTTACCCGTTCGTCTTTCTGGACACGCGTTATGAGAAAATGCGTCAGAACCATGTGATGGTAGATTGCGCCGTACTGACTGCGATTGGCGTGACGCCGGACGGTAAGCGTGAAGTGCTGGGTTGTTCGGTGGAATTATCCGAGGCAGAAGCCCACTGGCGCTCATTTATGCGTGGTTTGCAAGAGCGCGGACTGCATGGGCGTCAAGCTTCTTATCAGTGATGCGCATGAGGGCATGAAGGCCGCGAGAAAGGCTGTCTGGCCCTCGGTGCCGTGGCAACGCTGCCAGTTTCATCTACAGCAGAATGCTCAGAGCTATGTGCTCCGGCAGGATATATCCATAGCCTGAGCCTAGCCGAAAAGCATCCGTCATCCTTCAGGGACGTCACCATAAGG
>CAZBJB010000035.1:0-15190 GCA_964492105.1 uncultured Zetaproteobacteria bacterium | reverse complement strand
CATGCTGGTGATTCCAGCCGTGTACCTGCTATGGAAATGGCGGCATCTGCGTAAACGCGACTGATTAAGAAGTAGCATTTGAACGAGCCTCTTTCAAAACTCATGAGCGGCGATCAGCTTCCCCACTTCGGCCCATTTCCGAGCTTGAATTTCGCTCCATGGAACCACCATGCAGCTTATTCAATCCCGAAAATGGTCTCAAAACGGGAGTGCCGCTCATCCGCCCAGAGTTTTGCAAGAGGCTCGAACGTATGAAAAAGGACATCGGCGGAGGTGAAGGATCATGAAATCACATACGGTTGATGAAGTCGTAAAAAGTCTATCCGTGGCCTTTTTGACTTCCCGGAAAGCGAAAATCGCGGTTAATCATTGGCCTTGCCTTGTTGTCCGGCGTTGGCGGGCTTTTGACCATACGCAGTGACCCCATGCCGATGGGCGGCATGAAGAAGATGATGAAGCACATGATGGGCGGTCATACACCGCCAGGCATTGATGCCGCCGATCTCCCCGATCCGCAATCCCCGGGAGCGCGGCTTATGGCGCGTTGCTGCACCCAATGCCACGACCTGCCACAGCCGTGCTGCATACATCCAGTGAATGGCCGAAGGTATTCGCACGCATGGATCGGCGCATGGAGATGATGGCACGGATGGGTTCCATCCCGAGGCCAACGAATCAGGAACGGTCAGTCATCCTGAACTATCTGCGGCGACATGTCGCTGATGCGACCCAATGGTATAGAGAATCCAGCGACGGGACGCTAACCCTGACTCTCTATATTTCCAGTTTAATAATCTGGATCAAAGCAAAGGGCTGGAACGAATGGCCCGGAGGTGCACTCCATGCGGGTTTAACTGCGATCTGCCCACTACCACGCAGACAAGGCTAGCCCTCACGTAATAATTCCGTAATGGCCGTTTTGGAACGGGTCTTTTCATCCACCTGCTTGACGATGACCGCACAGTACAGATTCGGGCCGCCCGATTTGCCGGGCATTGATCCGGAGACGACCACCGAATACGGCGGCACCTCGCCATAAGAGATTTTGCCAGTCTCACGGTTCACAATACGCGTGGATTGTCCAATATATACACCCATCGAAATAACCGACCCCTCACGCACAATGACCCCTTCGACAATTTCGGAACGGGCGCCGATAAAACAGTTATCCTCAATAATCGTCGGTACCGCCTGCAACGGTTCGAGTACGCCGCCAATGCCAACGCCACCGGACAGATGTACGTTCCTTCCAATTTGGGCGCAGGATCCTACCGTCGCCCATGTATCAACCATCGTCCCTTCACCGACATAAGCTCCAATATTCACATACGATGGCATCAGCACTACCCTGGGTGCAATATAGGCGCCGCGACGCACTGTTGCCGGCGGCACAACGCGCATCCCTCCACCGCGGAACATATCCTCCCCCCAATTGGCGAATTTCAGCGGCACCTTGTCATAATAATTGGACACGCCGCCATTGATCACCTTGTTTTCATTTAGCTTGAAGTAGAGTAGCACAGCCTTT
This sequence comes from uncultured Zetaproteobacteria bacterium, assembly GCA_964492105.1. Lineage (GTDB taxonomy): Bacteria > Pseudomonadota > Zetaproteobacteria > Mariprofundales > Mariprofundaceae > JAUZQZ01. The sequence goes on along the minus strand of CAZBJB010000035.1, from coordinate 13,662 downwards.
TTCAGCCACGCATTGGTGATCCAGTGACCGTTATCATCCCTCTCGGCAACGCGGACGCCACCATCATCAAGCAGCGAGATCGCCTGTTCGATACTGCCGGGAAACGTATCTGCATTATTATTCCCGGGATGCCATGCATCCCGTTTATTCCAGGCTTCTTCAATCACCTGCCGCAAATGGTTCATGTATATCTCCCTGTAAATATTGATGAATAAACGCAAGTATTGGCGATGATGGGCTCATGAATTGATCAATATTTCTCCGGGCCGCGCATGGCTCAGGAACTCTATATTAGACATACTCAAACCGTAAGCGCCGGCATAGCCGAAGACCGCAATATCGCCGATATCAGCGGCTGCCACCGGCACATCATCCGCCAGTTTATCCGCGCCGGTACACAGCGGCCCGCCGAAATATACTGACTCATTGTATACCGACTCCTGATCGTCAAATAACCGCGGATGATTCATGCGCACAATGGCCAGCGGATGATTGATGGCCAGCGCTGCCGGACGGCGAAAATGATTGGTGCCACCGGCGCAAATCACCTGCTTTTTGCCACGGCTTTCCTTGATGTCGAGAATTTCGGTACAAAACCATCCGGAATCCGCAGCCAGATAGCGACCTAGTTCCAGAAAAAAGGTTCGCCCGGTGAAACCATGGTCATCAATCAGCTTCTTCAATCCATCGGCATAGGCTTGCGGATCGAAATCATGGCCCGTTTCGAGATAATCGACACCAAACCCACCACCGAAATCGATGATGCCACAGACCACGCCCGGATGTTGTACCTCAATATTCTTCGCCATGTTAAACACCAGTTCACAGTTCCTGAGCAGATTACCGACATGGAGCACACCGGATGCGGCATAGACATGCAGGCCACGAAAATTCAAGTGGGGCAACGCCAGGATTCGGGGCAGCACGGCATCCAGTTTCTCTTCATCAACGCCGAATTTTTTTGAGCCTCCGGAAAACGCCGTTTGCGCCTCATGAATATCAAAATTTGCGTTGATACGAAGCAGCACATCCTGTGTGTGATCCAGTTCGGCACACATCGCATCAAGACGATGCGCCTCGATCAGCGATTCGATATGAACCGTGCGTATACCGTGTTTTACGCTCCAGCGTAATTCCTCCGGTGACTTGCCAGGGCCTGTATAAATAAGCTGCGCCGGGGAAAAACCCGCAGCAACCGCCTTCTCAGCCTCTCCCAGACTGGCGATTTCAATGCCCTTTACGCCACCTTCATGCGCCGCGGTAAGAAATGCCGGATGCGGATTGGCTTTCATGGCATAAAAAATCTCCACGTCCGGTGGCATCATCCGCGCCAGTTGTGTAATCTTTTCACGCATGGCCGAAGTGTCGTAGATATAGCAGTCCAGCGTACCGCTACTGGCGGCCAGCATTCGGATTTTTACTTCGACATGATCCGGAATGACCAAATATTTCTCCTCATGCTCTGACTAGTCCCGCCCTTTACACACAAATGCCGCCGCGCCCATGGCTTATTCCTTCGTCCGCAACGAAGCCTGGATCAGGCATCCGTCAGCACTGCTAACCTGAACTATTCATAAATTCTGCCATGCCCTTGCTTGTTCCTTTGTCCGTACCGAATCCCTCATCAGTCGTCCGGACGCATGGTTACGGCCTCCTTCCTCGGCAATCCGTTGCGAACAAAGGCCCTGCGCAATCATCACGGCGATTTATGAATAGTTCAGGCTAAACCCTGACGCTTTTCAATCGTCGTGCAAGTTCGGCGGCCTGATCCGGCCCATCCACAAGGGCAGCGCGAATAAAACCGGAACCCGGATTGCAGCCATGCGCGTCCTCGACGGAAAGGTAGGCTCCGGGCAGTACGGTCACCGCCTGCTGCTCGAAAGCCGCTGCCGCGAACCGTTCACCATCATCTACCGGCAACCAGACAAAGAACGAACCGGCAGGCGGTTCACCCGCCCCGTAAGTGTTAAAAAAGATCTCCAGGCTCTGACGATAGGTATGCCGGTACTGTTCTACATGCGTTTCGTCCGACCATGCGGCGACAGCGACATGTTGCAATGGCAACGGCGTAGCCGAACCGGTGTAGCTGCGTAACCTGGCAAAACGGCTTATGAGCCTTGCATCACCCGCGATAAATCCCGACCGCATACCTGGCAGCGCCGAGCGCTTGGACAGCGAATTCATGACCAGGCACCGAAAAAAATCCGTTCGCCCTGATAGCTGGCACACCCCGAGTAGCCCGACGGGCGGCGTGTCCGGATAAATCTCTGAGTAACACTCATCGGACACCACATAAAAGTCATGTTCGTCCGCCAGTTCCAGCAGGTGGACATACCAGGCCGCATCCGCGACCCAGCCGGTCGGATTGGATGGTGAACATACGTAAACAAATGCCGTGCGCCACCACGCTGTTTCCGCCACGGCATCCATATCCGGGGCAAAACCGTTGTCCCGCGTACATGGCATGAAATACGGTTCCGAACCAGCCATGACCGCCGCGCCCGGATAAATCTGATACATCGGATTAGGCATCAGAACAAAGGGTTTCGGATGGAAATCAGGGTTAACCAGTGCATGCGCCACGGTGAACAGCGCCTCGCGCGTGCCGTTGGCGGTTAGCACCTGACGCTCGGGATCAACGAATGAAAGATCGTACCGCCGCATCAGCCATTCGCTGATGGTCTTACGCAACGCCGGCATGCCGCGGCTTGGCGGGTATCCGGAAAAGCCGCTTATATGCGCATCCAGCGTTTCCCGCACGAAACAGGGCAATGGCAATCCGGGCTCGCCCACTCCGGCATTGATATGCGGTAAATCCTGATTCGACTGCACATCCGCAAGCAGGGATTGCAACCGCTCAAACGGATAGGCGCCCAAACGATCCAGACGCGGCTGCGCGTGCTTCATTCAAGCATCTTTTCGGCGCGCACCCGGATAGGCGTACTCCATGCGCCAAGATTGCCGAGGGAATCCACGGCGCGGATGCGGAAAGCGAATGCCCTTTTGTAGGTTTGCAGGTTCAGCGTGTGCGTAAGTACTTGCCCTTTTTGTTCACGAATAGCAGGCTGTCCGTAGAAACGTCGCCAGAAAGCCGGGCAATTGCAATGTGGATCAATTTCCGCGCGGTCAATCTGGTAGCCGACGGGCCCCGTGCCTCCGTTCAAGACAAAGGTCAAACGCAGGCTGTTGCCAGCCATATCATGCTTTAATCCCTCAATATGCGGCGGCTTATCGGTATCTACCTGGGGCATTTCCTTGCGTCCGCACGCAGTGAGCCCGGAAAACCCGGTTAAAATACCCGTCATGATCAGCAAAACAAAAGTTTTACGCATCAGCACTCTCCAGTTGTTTCTTCCATTGTGCACACTGTTCACGCACTTGTGCGGGGGCGGTTCCCCCCACGTGATTGCGGGCGGCCACGCAGGCTTCCACCGACAGGGCGCGAACCATACTTGCCGTCAGGCGCGCATCAATGGCGGCACAGGCGGCTGCATCCATTGCATGGAGCTGGATGCTCGCGTTAATACAATACGCGACCGCCTGGCCGACAATCGCATGCGCCTCACGGAATGGCACATCCGCCCGCACCAAGGTATCGGCCAAATCGGTAGCGGTAGAAAATCCCGAGGTCGCCGCATGGCGCATAGCCTCTTTGTTCACGACCATGCCCGGAAGCATATCGGTGAAGACACGTAAACTTCCTTCCAGTTGATCAAAGGTATCGAATACCACGAATTTATCTTCCTGCATATCCTTGTTGTAAGCCAGTGGCAGTGATTTCATCGTACATAACATCGCAACCAGTCCGCCAATAATACGACCGGTCTTGCCGCGCACCAGTTCCGGCATGTCCGGATTCTTTTTCTGTGGCATGATGGAGGATCCGGTGCAAAAGGCATCGGGAAGCTCAATAAAATGGAACTGGGCGCTCATCCACAGGATGATCTCCTCGGAGAATCGTGAAAGATGTACGGCACAAATTGAACAGGCTGAAAGTAGTTCCATGACAAAATCGCGGTCGGATACCGCATCCAGCGAGTTGCGGCACGGGCCGGTAAAGCCCAGTTCCACCGCTGTAAAATGACGATCAATCGGAAATGTCGTGCCCGCCAGCGCCGCCGCGCCAAGCGGGCATTGATTCATACGGCGCCGCGCATCCAGTAAACGCCCGGCATCGCGATCCAGCATTTCCACATAGGCCAGCAGATGATGGCCGAAGGTCACCGGCTGCGCCGTTTGCAAATGGGTGAATCCCGGTATAATCGTTTCCGCATGTTCCTCCGCCAAATCCACCAGCACGCGTTGCAAGGCATGAACACGACCCAGCACTTCATCCACCCGGCGACGTAAATACAGTCGCGTATCTGTTGTCACCTGATCGTTGCGGCTGCGTGCGGTGTGCAAGCGTTTCCCCGCATCGCCAATCCTTTCCGCCAACATGGATTCAATGTTCATATGTACATCTTCGAGCGCCACGGAGAACCGCGCCTCGCCGCGTTCACGTGCCGCTTCGATGTCGTCCAGGCCTTGCAGGATTTGTTTCACATCACTATCGGAAAGTATGCCTTGCCTTCCCAGCATGTTGGCATGTGCGCGCGATACGGAAATATCTTCACGATACATACGTGCGTCCACGTCAATGGATGCATTGAATTCTTCCACGAATTTGTCGGTGGGCGCATCAAAACGCCCGCCCCAGAGTGTATCCTGCGCCATGGCTATCCCCGTTTCACCGGATGAACTCTAGCGTCCTGCTGTCCAATCGGGAATGGCGGCTATTCGGCTGGTTGGAAGGATCAAGAACAGCATGAATGCAAAAGGATCAATAGCGTGTGCCGGTAGGTTTTGGGGTTATCATTCAATGTCATTCAGCTTCTGTTTTTTCGACGCGTTACCCTCCGTCAAACGTGAGGGTTCTGACCGGACTGGTCAATGCGGCAATGGGCAGTTGTGCTTCCAGCTGCGCCACGGTGCTGCGTTTGCCGCGCGTTTGCGGATGTTTGGCGATGAGGAAAGAACAGATGTCGCAGTATTCCTCGATAGAGATGTCGAAAGTGCCGATCCGACGGGCAAGCCGGATGATGTCCTCCTTGTCGAAGCCAATCAGCGGCGAAAGAAGCGGCAAATCGGCAGCATCGTAAATGGCCTGGATATTGGCCAGCGTCTGGCTTGCCACCTGGCCCAGCGAATCACCGGTGACCAATGCCTGCGCATGCATTTTAATAGCGATTTTCACCGATTCGCGGATCATCTGCCGCTTATAGATAATCATGCGGTAGTCTGCCGGAACCTTTGCAATGGCATGCCGTTGAAATTCCTCCAGATCAACAAGAAACAGTTCTACGCGCCCCTGATAACGGGAAAGTTGGCGTGCCAAATCATGGATCTTGGCGAAATCACGGTTAATGCTGCTGTTGTAACAATGCACCAGTATCACGCTCATGCCGCGCTTCATCATTGTGTACGCCGCGACCGGCGAATCAATACCGCCGGAAAACATCGCCACGCCACGGCCCGAGCTACCCACCGGCAAACCGCCGATTCCGGCAATCTTGCGCGTGTAGATGTAGGCGGCGCCACGACCGATTTCGATACGCACATCGATGTCCGGATGATCGAGATTGACGGCCATATCCAGCTGGGTCTTAAGGTAGCCGCCAACCTCAAAATTCAATTTGGGGGAAGTGATCGGAAACTGCTTGTTGCCGCGCCTGGCGGTAACGCGGAATGGCCTGCCGCTCACATCTTCGCCATAGGCCGCAAGCACTGCCTGTTTGGCGGTTTGCTGTATGGCTTCCAGTGAAAGTTCGGTTTCGTGCGCTACGGAGAAATTGCGGATGCCGGGAATCAACGCCAGATGATCCAGCAAGCCATCGGGAATATCTTCCACATCGGCCAGCATGCGCCCATGCTCACAATGGAATCCGGCGGGCTTCAGAACCGGTTTAATGACCCGTTTGATATTACGCGCCATCTGGCGCTCGAATGTACAGCGGTTCTTGCCCTTAAGTGACAGTTCCCCGAAATGAAAAAGGATCTTTGGCATGACCAGGCAACTCCTGCACCGTTCGGACGTCGTAACCCCTGTCCGGCAAATGAGTGGCGAAAGGTATGGTAACTCACCTTCTTTTCAAGATCCGCCGTCCTGGTGGCCTGCTTGACTATAGTGAACCCCAGGACTTTATATGGAGCCGATGATCCGAGTCGAACGGACGACCTGCTCATTACGAGTGAGCTGCTCTACCAGCTGAGCTACATCGGCGCTTCCTGTAAGTCGGCGCACATTATAACAGGGTGGAGCGGTTTTAGCCTGCACGATTGTAACAACTCAGCATGCCCGTTTTTTGTCCCTTGGCGGCGTTGGCGCGGATGCCCGAATCCGGCCGTAAAGATACATGGGGTGCAAGGGCCTTGACCTTAACTGTGCCTGAGCCATGATGCGAGCATGTTTTTTGGTTCCCTACAATCTCCTGACTGGCTGCCTGTACGCACCTGGCGTGCGGACGAATATGGGGTTTCCCGTGATATGGCGGCGGTGCTAACGATTGCGGGATCGCTGACCCGTTTCCTTGATCGGCATTACGCCATGCGGCTGGATATCCGCTTACATGATCAATTTGTGGATCGGGCAAGTGCGAGTGAAGCGGTGCTGCTCGCATGCGAGGCGGGATCGCCAGCCTTGCGGCGGCGTGTCTCGCTCATGCACCATAAATCAGTGATGTTTGATGCGGAGTCCGTACTGCCACTGGCTAGCCTGCCCACCGATTTGATGGGCGACCTGCAGGATGGGTGTAAACCCCTCGGCAATTTGCTGCTTGATCGTGGGCTGTCGCTGGCCCGTTCAGATTTGTGTGTAGCCCGGATTGGTGGCGAAGGTGTGTATGCGGAACGTTGGGCACGGTGCTCGGTGCTGCGTTCCGGGTCAGGAACCCGGGCGCTGGTGGTAGAGGTATTTCACAACGAAATCTGGAATCGCATTGCGCGAATGGCGAGGCGGTATCATTGATGGAAACGACACAAGTACCATGAAGAATACGATGTATCTGATCGGTTATAACTGATGAAAGTGTTACCAATTGGACTGGCAGGCGATTGGATACGATTGCTACGCATTGATAAGCCCGTCGGGTATTGGCTACTGCTGTGGCCTACGCTGTGGGGCTTGCTGGCCGCGTCCCATGGGCGTCCGGAACCCAAGAACCTGCTGGTTTTTGTGACGGGCGTATTCCTGATGCGCTCCGCCGGATGTGTGATTAACGATTTTGCCGATCGTGAATTTGATTCGCATGTGGAACGTACCAGGAACCGTCCGATTGCCGCCGGGCGCATCGCACCGGGGGCGGCGCTGGCCGGATTTGTGTTGATGCTTCTTATTGCTTTGCTGCTGGTTGCGCAAACCTCGTTGTTGGTGATGGGGTTGGCGGTGGCAGGTGCATTGCTGGCTGCGATTTATCCTTTTTTGAAACGTTACACGCACTTTCCACAAGTCTGGCTGGGCATGGCATTCGGATGGGGCGCGGTAATGGCGTGGGCGGCGGAAAGTGGAAGCGTGACGGATTCGCCGATTCCCTGGCTGCTGCTTGCCGCCAATATTTTCTGGTCGCTATCGTATGACACGGCTTATGCCATCGGAGATCGCGCCGATGATATGAAAATCGGTGTTCAATCCACGGCCTTGCAGTTTGGAGACAGGGCCATCGCGGCCGTGGTCGCCATGGGCGTTGCAATGCTGGCGCTGCTGGCTATCGCATGCTGGCAATATGGGGGGTGGTTATGGTCGGGTTGGATCATGGCGGCAGCTTGGCAGACGTATCTGGTTATTCGTCTGTTAAATGATGGCGAGATATGGAGTTTCCCCTTTTTTCTTAAATCCCACTGGACAGGAATGTTGTTTTGCCTTGGTTTTGTTATTTCCTGAGGGGGGTAGTCAATTAGCTCCTCCTACCCCAATATATGGGCATGGTAACATTCCAAACAGATCTGACTGCGGTTTCTCTTGTGGTGGGCCGCGACTACCCGCGAACATACCGTGAATTTGTAAGCATGTTTCCAGACAGCAAGACATGTGCGAGATACTTGGAACATCTGCGTTGGCCAGATGGATTTATCTGCCCCTCTTGTGATACAAGGAACAAGCGTGGTATCAAACACATAATCGATTGGTGTGCCCAGTCTGTCGTCATCAGACTACAACCCAGGATCCGACATTGACATGCGGCGCATGCCGCAACCCTTTGATTCGCCTCGCATTCCGAAAAATCACTCATCACCAATGAAGTGGATACATGATTGTTCGAAACGCCATGCAAACCAAATACTTACATCCTGCATCCAATGTCAATGTCGGATCTTGGGTACAATTACAGCCGGAACAATTATTGAGAAAACGCGCACTCCAAAGCCCGCGGGTAAAACTGGCAGTCACGCGTCTGTGGAATCTGTAACTGGAGCGAGCCAAGACTGCTATCCAGTTGCTTCGGCTTAAAGCCCGTTGCCCTGACTGACCCGTTCTTCGCTCCGTTCATACGGGCCTACGCCGAGATAGCAACTTCGTTCGATGCGCATCGCGGTGTTTAACAATATCTCGACTGCACCGGCAAGTCCCTCCATTCCATTTGACATTAATACTTCTACCGCCTCACTGGCAACGTTATTGTTCACTCTTGGGGTCATCGGGATTCCTCTCTTTAGTTTTTGGAAAAACCAAAGTCTGCCCGGTGGCTCCATCTCTGCCAGAGATGAGTTCCACTTTTACAAAAGACATGCTGCACTAACCCAGCAGAGCTGGGGGATCTCCTTTTTTGATTAGGATGTTATTATGATACAGGTACTAAGAAAATCCGGCAGATGGCAGCTCGTACTCGAATGGTGTTTGATTATCTGCGCATGACTGAAAATATAATATCGTCCCCGCCGGTGGGTGGGGTTAGAACAAATGAGCCGTGTCATTTGTTCCTTTGTCCGTAACCAATCCTTTCGGGTGCCCGTAAGCACTGTTCGCACATCTATCGCAGGCATCCGTTGCCAACAAAGGCTCGGCCTGTCTGCGTTCGGTACGCACAGGCAGGTGTAATCATCGCGGCGATTCTGAATCATCGGGCTAAATCGCTGCCTGCAATACCGACGCCGCGATACTGTCCGCCAGAGCCAATCCCTTCGCCGTCAGGTTAAGACGGGTCTCCGTTCGTTCAAGGTGACCGGTTTCTTCCCACGGGTCAAGCGACGAAGCGAACATCTCATGGACATCGCAGCCGAACCGGCTGTGAAAATAACGACGGGGAATACCGTCCGTTCGGCGCAGTCCCAGCCAGACGGATTCCGCCGCGGCGTGCAATGCGGATAATGTTTCCCGGCGGTGGATGGCGCTTCCGTTCTCCAGGGTGGACTGGATATAGATTTCGGGCGAACGTGTGTTGCCGTAGCGGACGATACCGCCATCAGGCGTATCCCACTTTCCGGCGGCTCCGGCGCCGATGCCGATATAATCGTGATATTGCCAGTAACCATCGTTGTGACGACAGTGCATACCGGGTTGTGAGAAATTGGAAATCTCGTAGGCACGGTATCCGGCGGTCGCAAGCCGTGCGCGGGTTTGCATCAGGAAGTCGAGCGAATGCGCTTCGCCGGGCAGGGAGAGACGGGCGCGCCTGTGGCGTACGGAGAGCTGCGTGTGGGGTTCAACCGTCAATTGATAACAGGAAAGATGCTCCGGCGCGAGCGAGATAGCCTGATCCAGATGGTGTATCCATGTTTCGCCAGTTTGATCAGGTAATCCATACATCAGATCAAGATTGATGTGTTCAAACCCTGCCTGACGCGCCATGTCATAAGCCGCCAGCGCCTCGCTGACACTATGGATGCGCTCCAGCCATTGCAGCTCCCGATCATCGAAGCTCTGCACGCCGATGGACAGGCGGTTGACGCCCGCATCGCGGTAATCTGCAAAACGGCACGCTTCGGCACATCCCGGATTAGCTTCAAGGGTAATTTCGGCGGATCTCCGTATCCCGAACAGGTATTCGGAAGCACTCAAAATGGCCCGGATTAGTGAGGGTGGCGCAAGCGACGGGGTGCCGCCGCCGAAGAAGACGGTCTGGATGGGGCGACCGGCGTATTGCGGCTGTACGGCCCGGTGCGCCAGTTCGCATAGCAGTGCCTCCTGATAAGCTTTCCACGGCGGATCCTTCCGTACGTGAGAGTTGAAATCACAGTATGGGCATTTGTGCATACAGAAGGGGATATGTACATATAGATGAGTCTCTTGAAAAACGCGTGCGCGGCGATTTGCTTCTCCACTTTGGCCCATGGCTTTACAACAGTACAATTTCGTAATGCCCCGGATCCGGCTTGTCTCCGCTCTTGAGCATAATTTCCTTCTGTAGAAGGCGTTCCAGTCCGCTGATATTGTCACTTTCCTCGCCGAGCAGGAGATCGATAATATCGGGATGCGCAACGACCATCAGTTTGTTACAGGGATAGGCTCGCGCTTCGGCGGCCACTTCACGCAAAATCTGGTGGCATATCGTAACATGGCTTCGAACGTGCCCCGTTGCACCGCAGTATGGGCATGCCTGCGTCAATATACGTTCCAGTGATTCGCGGGTGCGTTTGCGGGTCATTTCCACCAGGCCGAGTTCGGAAAGGTGGACGATATGGGTTTTGGCATGATCGCGGGTCAGTGCATCCTCCAGCACTTTCATCAGCCGTCGCCTGTTTTCTTCCTCCTGCATATCAATGAAGTCCACGACAATGATGCCACCCAAATTACGTAAGCGAAGCTGGTGTACGATCTCATGCACAGCCTCAAGGTTGGTTTTGAAGCTGGTTTCTTCCATGGTGCGCGAATCGGTGAATGAACCGGAATTGACATCAATGGCGATCAGTGCTTCCGTCTGGTCAATTACGATGTGCCCGCCGGATTTCAGATGCACGTGGCGTTTCAATGCACGGTTGATCTCCTCTTCCACGCCATAGAGATCAAAAATAGGGCGTTCGCCGGGATAATAATACAGGTGTTTGGCAATGCCGGGCATGAAACATTTGGCAAAAGACATCATGCGTTCATAAGCATCGCGTGAGTCTACATGAATCTTCTCCACCGCATCATCCACGAAATCGCGCATCACGCGCAGGTAGAGGTTCAGTTCCTTGTGAACCAGTGAGCCGGGTGCCGCATGCCGCAGTCGATTTTCAATATCATGCCACAAGCGCAAGAGAAAATGCACATCCTGTTCCATTTCAGCCAACTGATGCCCTTCCGCCACGGTGCGGACAATCAGGCCGCCCTTTTCCGGCTTCAACGCCTTGCCGATTTCCAGCAGGCGCTCGCGCTCTTCGGCGCTTTCAATACGATGTGCAATGCCCACATGGTCGAAACCGGGAAGATAGACCAGATAACGACCGGCCAGGCTAACGAGACTGGTCAGGCGCGGGCCTTTGGAGGAGATAGGGTCTTTTGAAACCTGTACGGTAATTTGTTGATTTTCCGTAAGCAATGTGGATATGTCGGGGATGTGACGCTGGAAGGCGACGGACGATCCGGCATGCGTATCCTCTTCCAGCTCCTCCGGCTCGGTGTCACGGGCGGCCTTGTCGTCATTGACGCCACTGTTCGGCACAGCGATATCCCCGGCATACAGAAACCCTGCACGGGGCAGGCCAATATCTACAAAAGAAGCCTGAATGCCAGGGAGGACGCGTTGTACCCGACCGCTGTACATGTTTCCTCTCAGGCCGCGTTCTCGCTCCCGTTCGATGTAGATCTCTTCCGCCTGACCGTTCTCCACACGGGCGATCCGGGTCTCAAACGGGGTGACGTTGACCAGCAGTTCAGCACTCATGGGGCCATGGTAGCGGATTTGAAGGCCTCTGTTGAGCCGGGAACTGTATTTGTGAATGATGCAGGCTACAATGCGCGCAAGATGAACCCACACAAAAAGGTCGTAGCACTTTGTGCCGATGAACTGCGTGCGGTGGATGACTGCGTCCGCAAACAGCTCAGTTCGGATGTCATGATGATTCCCGCGATCGGTAACTATATTGTCGACAGCGGTGGAAAACGCCTTCGCCCCCTGTTATGCCTGCTCTCCGCCAGGCTCTTCGGCTACCGGGGAGAACGCCATATTCCACTGGCCGTGGTCGTGGAGTTTTTGCATACCGCTTCCCTGTTGCATGACGATGTTGTCGATTCTTCAGAAATGCGCCGCGGCACACCGTCCACGAACGGCGTATGGGGCAATCAGGCCAGTGTGCTGGTGGGCGACTTCCTGTTCTCACGCGCCTTTGAGATGATGGTGGACAACAGCCAGATGGACATCCTGAAATTGCTTGCAACGGTATCGAATACACTGGCCGAAGGCGAGGTGTTGCAACTGGTATGCACCTTCCATCTGGAAATGAGTGAAACCGAATATCTGGAAGTGATCGAACGAAAAACTGCTATCCTGTTTTCCGCGGCGGCCGAGATCGGCGCACGCATCAGCGGCCGGGATGAAGGTGTAATCCGGTGCATGGCGGAATACGGCATGTGTTTAGGCATTGCCTTTCAATTGATGGACGATGCCCTGGATTATACCGCTGAAGCACAAGACGTGGGTAAGCCGGTCGGCCATGACCTGGAGGAGGGCAAGATGACCATGCCGTTAATTCACGCCATGGCCGGCAATATCGTGTTGAACGGTATCGTTGCTGGCATCGCGGAACGGGGATCATATGCTGAAGGCGAGAGGGATCTGGTGCGCCGCGCGGTAAATGATGCCGGAGGAGTGGATCGTTGTCTGGCGGTGGCACGGGAATATGCAGGGCGCGCCAAACGTGCCCTGCCCGATCATGGGGACGCACGGGTGCTTCAACTGCTGGCTGAACTGGCGGACTTTTCGGCTCGCAGGTCTTATTAACATGAAAGGTACCGAATTGCGCGTATAAAAGGCAGTCAACCTGAGACAGGCTGTTTTCCAATACACGGATTATTGCCGGATCAGGCTTGGGCGGGAATGTATCCGTAGGCTTTAAGAGCCTTGATCCAGCGAGGTGCGTTGCGCTTGATGGCCATGGCCTCAAAGTCGACGGTCGGATCCCGGTCACAGTCGCCGCGACTGATCATGAAGTAGCATGTCTGCAAGAGTTTGTGAGCAAGAGCGATGATGGCGCGTTTGAAACAGAAACAGGGCCAAAAACAGAACAGGGCCAGGCTTCGGTATTGTTGTTATATTCCAGCGTCGTGACCTGTTTCCTTCTTTGCCCTCGTGCGCAAAGCTTTATTCTCTAACTTGTTCAGTCCTTCCCTGTATTCACTCTCTTCTTGTGCCCGTTCCCGAACTCTGCGGACAGCCCCGCTCAGGGTTGCAATGTCCCGCCCAAATCTGTTGGCCACTTCGCTTAATGTGGCGCTATTAAGCTCGGTCGCCAGCCATCCTGTAACTGCTCGAAGCTCTGCCGGTTTACGCATCCGCCCTTTTGCCGCCAGGTCAGATTCCATCATCCCGTAATGTTCACACACGCATCCGATGATTGCATCCAGATCAGGCGCAAGCACGCGGGGCTTCGGCAAATGAGACAGTGCATCTTCCATAAACCTGTCACCCCCCAGCAAACGCGAATCTTCGCCGCCCCGATGAAACTCCTGCCGGTAACCATCTTCCACACCGTCCTGCACAAAAGCTG